>CBDDRJ010000137.1:0-20879 GCA_965233055.1 uncultured bacterium | reverse complement strand
GCGGCGACGGCGGCAAGGGCAACTCGATCTGGGCCGTTGCAGACCGCAACATCAACACCCTGGTCGACTTCCGCTATTCGAAAATGCACAAGGGCAAAAACGGCGAGCCGGGACGCGGCGCCGACTGCTATGGCAAGGGCGCAGAAGACATCGAAATGCGCATGCCGGTGGGCACCCTGATCATCGATAATAACAACGGCGAAATCATCGCCGACCTGACCGAGCACGGCCAGCGCGAACTGCTGGCCAAGGGCGGCGAGGGCGGCTGGGGCAATATCCACTTCAAGTCCTCGACCAACCGCGCGCCCCGTCAAAAGACCGAAGGCAAGGAAGGCGAACGGCGCGAACTGCGCCTCGAGCTGAAGGTGCTGGCCGACGTCGGCCTGCTGGGCATGCCGAACGCCGGCAAGTCGACCTTCATCACGGCCGTGTCGAATGCCAAGCCGAAGATCGCCGACTACCCATTCACGACGCTGCACCCGAACCTGGGCGTGGTCCGCGTGTCGCACGAGAAGAGCTTTGTGATCGCTGACATTCCCGGCCTGATCGAAGGCGCCTCCGAAGGCGCCGGCCTGGGCCACCAGTTCCTGCGCCACTTGCAGCGCACCGGCTTGCTGCTGCACATCGTCGACCTGGCCCCATTCGAGAAAACCGTCGATCCCGTCAAGGAAGCCAAGGCCCTGGTCAAGGAATTGCAGAAGTACGATGAAGAGCTGGTCAACAAGCCGCGCTGGATCGTGCTCAATAAGCTCGACGTGGTGCCGGCCGAAGACCGCGCCAAGGTCGTCAAGGACTTCCTCAAGCGCATGGCCTGGAAGGGCCCGGTGTTCGAGATCTCGGCGCTGAACCACGAAGGTTGCCCGGAGCTGGTCAACGCCATCTACCAGCACCTCGAAGAAACCAAGCGCGTCGAACACCGTGCCGAAGAAACGCAGATGACCGAGGAAGCACGCGGCATCGCGTCGATCGACCCGGACGACCCGCGTTTCAAGATCCTCGACTAAGCACGCATGCGCCCGTCTCAGGCGGCGTGGTTGAGCCGGGGCCGCAAGGAGGCGCTGCGCACGATGTTGTTGCGCCTCATAGCCACCGTCAGTTCGCTGGCGGCGCTCACTGCCTTGCTCGACCCGGAACGGGTCGCGGGCGGCATGGGCTTGTTTCTTGTCGGCGTGAACGGCTACAGCCAGTTCTACGCCATCTATGTCGGGGTCAGGATCGCTACCGCGCTGCTGGCCCTGTTTGCTGCAAGGCATGGCGAACAGCCTGTCCTCGGCGATGTCACTGCATTGTTCGTCCTGGCGCAGCCGCTCGGCCGTTTGGTCGCTGCCATTGAAATCGGCTTGCCCCAGGGTTTATTGTTGATCATTTCAACGGTTGAACTGCTGGCTGGCTTATTATTACTGGCCCTGCGACCCGCCAAATGAAGCCAGAGCCAGCCCATGCAATCCGTCATCCAATCCGCACGCCGCATCATCATCAAGGTAGGTTCCTCGCTCGTCACCAATGACGGCCGCGGGCTTGACCACAACGCCATCGCCCGCTGGGCGGCCCAGATCGCCGGCCTGCGCGCGCTCGGCAAGGAGGTGGTGCTGGTGTCGTCCGGCGCCATCGCCGAAGGCATGCTGCGGCTCGGCTTCGAGGCACGCCCCACCGATATCCACGAACTGCAGGCCTGCGCCGCCGTCGGCCAGATGGGCCTGGCGCAAATCTACGAAACCAGTTTCCGCGCCCACCAGCTGGGCACGGCGCAAGTGCTGCTGACCCATGCCGACCTGGCCGACCGCGAGCGTTATCTGAACGCCCGCTCGACGCTGACGACGCTGCTGCGCCTCGGCGTGGTGCCGATCATCAACGAGAACGACACCGTCGTCACCGACGAGATCAAGTTCGGCGACAACGACACGCTGGGCGCGCTGGTGGCCAACCTGATCGAGGCCGACGCGCTGGTGATCCTGACCGACCAGCACGGCCTGTTTTCGGCCGATCCGCGCAAGGATCCGAATGCCGTCCTGATCGCCGAAGGCCAGGCCGGCGACCCGGCGCTGGAAGCGATGGCGGGCGGCGCCGGCAGCAGCCTGGGCCGTGGTGGCATGCTGACCAAGATCCTGGCCGCCAAGCGCGCCGCCGGCTCGGGTGCGCACACCATCATCGCCTGGGGCCGCGACAGCGACGTGCTGATCCGCCTGCCCAACGGCGAGGCGATTGGCACTCAGCTGACGGCCCAGACCGGCCACCTGACGGCGCGCAAGCAATGGATGGCCGACCACCTGCATACGGCAGGGCAGGTCGTGCTCGACAGGGGGGCGGTGCAGAAACTGAGGCAGGAAGGCAAGTCGCTGCTGCCGATCGGCGTCATCGAGGTCAACGGCGAATTCGGCCGCGGCGCCGTCATCACCTGCGTCGGCGAAGACGGCACGGCCGTTGCGCGCGGCCTGTGCAACTACACCAGCTTCGAGGCGCGCCGCATCATGCGCCGCCCGTCCGCCGAGATCGAAGCGATCCTCGGCTTCCTCGAAGGCCCCGAGCTGATCCACCGCGATAATATGGTCTTGCTGTGAGGCCCGCGGCGTGCCTGGCCTTCGCCGTGTTCGCCAATATGATTATATATATTGAAATCTTATCATATTTAACAATATATCACTGGACAGCGGCAAGCCGGCATGATTGAATCTTGTGCGGCATATTTCCTGCGATTTCATCAGGCGACAAGCTGAACTCATTCAATCCGGCCCACGAGGCTGTACCTGGAGACACCATGCGTTTGCAACCCCTTTCCCTGGCCCTGGCCATTTCCCTCGCTTACAGCGCACCGGCGCTGGCATTCCAAGCCGCACCACAGAGTGCAGCGCAAGCGGCGAGTGCGCCCGCTGCCGCCAAACCAGCAGCCGCTGTCAGCGCACGCAAGCTGAGCACGGTCGAAGGCATCACCGAATACGCGCTGCCGAATGGCATGCGGGTGCTGCTGGCGCCGGACGATTCCAAGCCGACCACCACCGTCAACGTCACCTACCTGGTCGGCAGCCGCCACGAAAACTACGGCGAAACGGGCATGGCCCACTTGCTCGAGCACATGGTATTCAAGGGCACCGCCACTTCCGGCAACCTGATGCAGGAACTGGGCAAGCGCGGCATGCAGTTCAACGGCACCACGTTCATGGACCGCACCAACTACTTCGAAACCTTCGCTGCGTCGGAAGAGAGCCTGCAATGGGCGCTGGCGATGGAAGCGGACCGCATGGTCAACAGCACCATCGCCAAGTCGGAACTCGACAAGGAATTCTCGGTCGTGCGCAACGAGATGGAAATGGGCGAGAACAATCCGCGCCGCGTGCTGTGGAAGCAGCTGACCGCCGTCACCTACGACTGGCACAACTACGGCAAGAACACCATCGGCGCGCGCAGCGACGTCGAGAACGTCAAGATCGAGAACCTGCAAGCCTTCTACCGCAAGTACTACCAGCCGGACAATGCGGTGCTGGTCGTCAGCGGCAAGTTCGACCCGGCCAAGACGCTGGCCCTGATCGAAAAGAACTTCGGCAGCATTGCCAAGCCAGCCCGCGTGCTCGAGCCGACCTACACGCAAGATGCGCAGCGCGATGGCGCGCGTGAACTGACCATCAAGCGCGTCGGCGACACCCAGCTCGTCGCTGCACTGTATCCGACCGCCGCCGGCGCCCACCCGGACAGTGTGGCCGTCGCGGCGCTGGGCGAAATCCTCGGCAATACGCCGAACGGCCGCCTGCACAAGAGCATGGTCGTGGCCAAGAAGGCCGTCAGCACCGAGGCGTGGACGCTGGACCTGGCCGAGCCGGGCTATATCCTGTTCTGGGCTGAAATGTCGAAGACCCAGTCGATGAGCGATGCGCGCAAGCTGCTGCTCGAGCAGGTCGAAGGCTTCGCCAGGAAACCGGTCACCGAGCAGGAACTGGCGCGCGCCAAGGCCAGCATCCTGGCCGACGTCGACAAGACCATCAATAATTCGCAACGGCTGGCCGTTGAATTGTCGGAAGCCATTTGCAAGGGCGACTGGCGCCTGTTCTTCCTGCAGCGCGACCGGGTCGAAGCCTTGACCGTGGCCGACGTGCAGCGCGTGGCGCAGAACTACTTCAAGGAAACCAACCGCACTTTCGGCCAGTTCCTGCCGATCAAGGACATCGACCGCACCGTCATGCCCGCAACGCCGGACGTGGCCAAGCTGGTCGCCGGCTACAAGGGCCGCGCCGCCGTGGCGGAAGGCGAAGCGTTCGACGTCAGCCCGGCCAATATCGACAAGCGCACCGTGCGCAGCACGCTGCCGAACGGCATGAAGCTGGCCCTGATCCCGAAGAAGACCCGCGCCAGCTCGGTCAACGGCAATATCGTGCTCGAATTCGGCGACGAGAAAACCCTGTTCGGCCATCAGGTCACGGCCGACCTGGCAGCCGATATGCTGACCCGCGGCGCCGGTAAACTGAGCCGCGCCGACATCACGACCCAGCTCGACCAGTTGAAGGCCAAGGTGCAGATCTTCCAGAGCGGCCCGACCGTGCATGTCCAGTTCGACACCGTGCGCAAGAACCTGCCGCAGCTGATGGTGCTGCTGAAGGACATCCTGCGCGCACCGACCTTCCCGGAATCGGAGTTCGCCCAGCTCAAGAGCGAAAACCTGACCCAGATCGAGGCGAACCGCAACGAGCCGCAGGCGGTCGGCGCGCGCCTGATCGACACCACCTTCAACCAGTTCAAGAAGGGCGATATCCGTTACAAGCCGACCACCGACGAAGCGGTCGAACTGTACAAGCAGGCCAAGCTGACCGACGTCAAGAAGTTCTATGAAACCATGTACGGCGCCAACCACGGCCACGTGTCGCTGGTCGGCGACTTCGATGCAGCGGAAATGCAGGCCCAGCTCAAGGCCATGTTCGGCGACTGGAACAGCAAGGCCAGGTTCGCACGCCTGGCCAATCCGGCACCGGCCGCCAAGCCTGGCAGCCAGCAGGTGGAAACGATCGACAAGGCCAACGCCTTCTACGCGGCCAAGTTGCCGATCGCGATGCAGGACAATGCCGAAGACTATGCCGCCATGCTGGTCGTCAACCGGGTGCTGGGCGGCGGTTCGCAGTCGCGCCTGAACGGCCGCCTGCGCCAGAAGGATGGCCTGAGCTACGGCGTCGGCAGCCAGTTCAATGCCTCGGCGTTCGAGCCGAACGGCGCGATGATCCTGTTCGCGATCTATGCGCCGCAAAACATCGACAAGCTCAAAGTGGGCTTCAAGGAAGAACTGGCCCGCATCCTCGCTGACGGTGTCACGCAACAGGAACTGGACGACGCGAAAAAGGGCCTGAGCCAGGCCCGCCAGACGATGCGCGCGCAGGACAACGCCCTGGCCGGTACGCAAACCCATAATCTGCGTGCCAACCGCACGATGGCTTACTTCGGCGACATCGACGCGCGCATCCAGGCCCTGACCGTGGACAAGGTCAATGCAGCGCTGCGCAAGCACATCGACCCAAGCAAGCTGTTCCACGTGTACGCGGGTGACTTCGTCAATGCCGCCAAGAAGGCAGCGGCGGCAACGGCAGCACCGGCACCGGCCGCGGCGCCTGCGCCAGCAGCGGCAGCACCGGCAGCACCAGCAGCGGCAGCACCAGCAGCTGGCAAGTAAGTCTGCGCTTGCAGTACCCCAGGAGGCCCGCTGACGCGGGCCTTTTTCATGCGCCCGGCGGTGCCGGTGTTTTCGATTTGTATTCGCACAAATCGGAGATCATGCAGTTCCAGCATTGGGGCTTGCGGGCGGTGCAGGTGTAGCGGCCGTGCAGGATCAGCCAGTGGTGGGCGTCGAGCAGGAATTGCTTCGGCACCAGCTTGAGCAGCCTCTGCTCGACCTGCTCGACCGTCTTGCCGGGGGCGATGCCGGTGCGGTTGGAGACGCGGAAGATATGGGTGTCGACCGCCATCGCGATTTCGCCGAAGGCCGTGTTGAGCACCACATTGGCCGTCTTGCGGCCGACGCCGGGCAGGCTTTCCAGTTCTTCGCGGGTGCGCGGCACTTCGCCGCCGAACCGGTCGACCAGGATCTGGCAGGTCGCTATCACGTTCTTCGCCTTGGTCGGGTACAGGCCGATGGTCTGGATATAGGACTTGAGCTCGTCGAGTCCGAGGTCGAGGATGGCCTGCGGCGTGTTGGCGACCGGGTAGAGCTTGCGGGTGGCCTTGTTGACGCCGACGTCGGTGGCCTGGGCCGACAGCAGCACCGCGATCAGCAGCTCGAACGGGGTCGTGTATTCCAGTTCGGTTTTGGGGGACGGGTTGGCGGCGCGCAGGCGCGTGAAGATCTCGAGGCGTTTGGCTGGGTTCATGGGGCGCTACTTATTGTCTTTATTGTGGCCCTGGTCAAGGGCCTTGAGGCGGGCCCGTTCCATGGCGGCGGCGATGATGGCGCGCTTGCGTTCTTTCTCAAGCGCTTGTTCGGGCGTAGCGGGTTCTTCCTGCAGCACCGCGGCCAGTTTGACGACGGCCTTGGCGGCCAGGCGCGCATCGTTTTCCTTGCGCTCTCGTTTCAGGCGCGCGGCACGGGCGTCGTGGCGGGCGCGGGCCGCGTCGGCGTCAGCCTGCGACCACGCCTGCCAGCCGGTGCGCTCGCCCGTCACCGGGATCATGGCAATGCAGTCGACCGGGCAAGGCGCCACGCACAGGTCGCATCCCGTGCACAGGCTCGGAAGGATGGTGTGCATCTGCTTGGTGGCGCCGATGATGGCGTCGACCGGGCAGGCCTGGATGCACAGCGTGCAGCCGATGCAGGCCGATTCATCGATGAAGGCGACCGGGCGCGCCCGTTCGATACCGTTGGCCGGGTTGATCGGGATGACAGGGCGGCCCAGCAAATTGGCCAGGCGGCCGACGCCTTCGATGCCTCCCGGCGGACACTGGTTGATGTCCGCTTCGCCGGCAGCGATCGCCTCTGCATAGGGCCGGCAGCCCGCGTAGCCGCACTTGGTGCACTGGGTCTGCGGCAGCAGGTCTTCGATCTGGTCGGCGGAAATGGGCACGGCGGTTAGCGTGGGATCAAAGCGTCATTATCCGTCAAAAAACAGGGGCCAACCAGGCAAAACGCCGCGCGGTGGCCCGGGCGGCGTCTTGTTTGCTTTCTTGGTGGGCAGGGCCTGCCCACCCTGCAAGAATATGGCTGCTCCGCCGCTCCCGCTGGTGGGCAGAACCTGCCCACCCTACCAGTACGGGGCTGCTCCATCGTCGCCGTAGGGTGGGCAGCCCCTGCCCACCATGCCGTCGGTCAGCCGTGCTTCTTGATGAATTCGCCGATCTTCGGGCAGATCTGCTCGCGCCAGCGGCGGCCCGAGAAGATGCCGTAGTGGCCCGCGCCCGGTGCCACGTAATCCTGCTGCATATTGGCCGGAATGCCGCTGCACAGCTCATGCGCCGCCTGGGTCTGGCCGGCACCGGAAATATCGTCCAGTTCGCCTTCTACGGTAAACAGCGCCACATTGGTGATGTCCTGCGGACGCACCAGCTTGCCGCCCACCATCCAAGTGCCCTTCGGCAGCGAGAAGTCCTGGAACACGGTCTTGATGGTGTCGAGGTAGTACTCGGCCGGCATGTCGAGCACGGCGTTGTACTCATCGTAGAACTGGCGGTGGCCTTCGGCCGGTTCGGCGTCGCCCGTCACCAGGTGCTGGTAGAACTCGCGGTGGCTCTGCGCGTGGCGGCCCGGGTTCATCGCGATGAAGCCGGCATGCTGCAGGAAGCCGGGGTAGACCTTGCGGCCGAATGCCGGGTAGTTGGCCGGTACCGAATAGATGACGGTGTTCTCGAACCACGAGAACGGCTTGTCGGTCGCCAGGGTATTGACCTGGGTCGGCGATTTGCGCGGGTCGATCGGGCCGCCCATCATCGTCATCGTCTTCGGCAGTTTCGGGTCCTTCGCCGTGGCCATCAGCGCGATGGCGGCCAGCGTCGGCACCGTCGGCTGGCACACGGAAATGACGTGCAGGTTCGGCGCCAGCAGGCGGATGAAGTCCTGCACGTAGAAGATGTAGTCGTCGAGGTGGAAGGCGCCTTCCGACAGCGGCACCATGCGGGCATCGATCCAGTCGGTGATGTAGACGTCGTGGTCGGGCAGCAAGCCGCGCACGGTGTCGCGCAGCAGCGTCGAATGGTGGCCCGACAAAGGCGCAACCAGCAGGACCTTGGGCTGTTTCAGCGCCGCGATTTGCTTGTCGCTCAGGTCTTTCTTGAAATGCAACAACTTGCAGAATGGCTTGTTGAGCAAGCTGTATTCAATGATGCCGACCGTCTCACCCTTGACGGTGGTGGACGTGATGTCGAATGCCGGCTTTTCGTAGTCCTTGCCCAAGCGGTACATCAGTTCGTAGCCGGCGGCGAGGCGCTGCGAAAACGGCGAATGCGCGAGCGGGGACACTGGATTGCTGAACAGCTTGGCAGAGGCATCTGCCCACTGCATCAGGGGCGTCAGGAACGAGCGGTGCATTTCGTGCAGGTGGTAAAGCATACATATTCCTTCGTGGGTAAAACCGGTCCGGCCAATTATAGGCTATTTGTCGACGCGGTCAGCATTTTACAGAACCCAATGCAATTATCGGTTCCAGCCAGAAATTGTTTAGATCTGTACAGAGATCCATTCTTGCACAAATCGTCTGTACACGTACAAATGCCCCGGACGACGGGGCATTTATTGTGTTTCCTGCACTATTCGGCGCTGACGGCGCTCAGTCGAACACGGGGCTTTCGACGCCGAGGATCTTGTGCAGCTTCGGCGAAGTCGTCGTGTACTGCATGTGGATCTTCTTGTCCGGGAAGATATACGGCGCGGCGCCGAAGGCGGCCAGTGCTGCCTCGTGGAAACCGGACAGTATCAGCTTCTTCTTGCCGGGGTAGGTGTTGATGTCGCCGACGGCGAAGATGCCCGGCACATTGGTTTCGAACTTTTCCGTGTTCATGACCTTCAACTGGCGGCGCTCGATCTCGAGGCCCCATTCGGCGATCGGACCCAGCTTCGGCGACAGGCCGAAGAACACCAGCAGCATGTCGAGCGGCACGCGGCGGGTGACGCCGTCGGCGCCGGTGACCTTCACTTCGGTCAGCTTGCCATCCTTTTCGTCGAAGCCGGTGACCTGGCCGATGATCAGCTGCATTTCGTAGGCGTCGCACAGGGCCTTCATCTTGGCCACCGATGCCGGTGCCGCGCGGAAGTCTTCGCGGCGGTGCAGCAACACGACCGACTCGGCCTTGCCGACGAAGTTCAGGGCCCAGTCGAGGGCCGAGTCGCCGCCGCCGCAGATGACGAGATTCTTGCCCTCGAACACAGCAGGATCCTTGACGCGGTAGAACAGCTGGCTGTTGTCGAACTGTTCGATGCCGTCGACCTTGATGGTGCGGGCCTGGAACGAGCCGACGCCGGCGGCGATGAAGATGGTCTTGGTGATGAACTTGGTGCCGACCGAGGTTTCGACATTGAAACGGCCGTCTTCGCGCTTCTGCACCACCGTCACTTCCTGGTTCAGGTGGAAGGTCGGTTCGAACGGCTCGATCTGCTTGAGCAGATTGTCGGTCAGTTCCTGGCCGGTGCACACCGGCACCGCCGGGATGTCGTAGATCGGCTTGTCCGGATACAGTTCCACGCACTGGCCGCCGACGGCCGGCAGCGAATCGATGATGTGCGCCTTGATCTCGAGCAGGCCCAGCTCGAACACCTGGAACAGGCCGACCGGCCCGGCGCCGATGATGACGGCATCGGCTTCGATGGTGCCCGGGGCGGCTAAAGTGGCGGTGCTTGAATCGGCGCTGGTATTCATTCGATGACTTCCTGTTCTAGTATTAAAGGTAGTGCGGCCGCGCTGAGGCGACAAAGGCGCCGAAGCGCCTGGGTTGCCTGTGGCGCGGCATGGCGCCGGACCTAGCGGATCAGCTTGGCCAGCTTGTCCTTGACGTCTTTCCAGTCCTCTGCGTCAGGCAGGGCCGGCTTGGTCTTGGTGATCGATGGCCACTTGCGTGCCAGCTCGACGTTGATCTTGATGAACTGCTGCTGGTCGGCAGGCACGTCTTCCTCGGCGAAAATGGCATTGACCGGGCACTCGGCCACGCAAACGGCGCAATCGATGCACTCGTCCGGGTCGATGGTCAGGAAATTCGGGCCTTCCCGGAAACAATCTACCGGGCATACATCAACGCAATCGGTATAACGACAGCTGATGCACGATTCGGTGACAACGTGGGTCATAACAGTCCTATCTATGTTGTGGTGCGCAAAGCACTGTATTTTAAGGCAATTCCGGCTTTCTCACAAATGAGGCTTATACACAATACACATAAGCAAATGCGCACGGTAGGGCGGATTTTACGCTTAAAAGCACGATCGTGCTTTTAAGTCGAAGGGATTTTTCCGGAAAATGGGCCCGGCAGGGCCGGGGGGGGGGCGGCCGGTGGAGCGGCGGCGGCTCAGCGCGCGGCCGAGCGGATATGGGCCAGCAAGGTTTGCCATGGCGCCGATTCGGCGCTGCCGTCCTCGGCGAACGTGACGCTGTGCCGACGCGGGCCGTCGTCGATGTCGATGGTCCAGCGCACCATGTCGGCGCCGACGGCTTCGGTCGGTACCCGGGAAAAAAAGCCGATGTCGGCCACCAGTGTTTCGATCGTGCGGCCATTGGGCAGCTGCGAGGTGTCGACCTCGAATTGGGCGGTCTGGCCGGCAAAGCCGCCGCCCCCGGTGACGGAGATTTTCATGTGATCCTAAGGTCTGCTGGCTCCATTGCCGGTGGCGCCATTGGGTTTGGTGTCGGCACAGCCGTATTGGGCACACCAGTTGCTCAAGGCTTGCAGTTCGTCGTCGAGTATGTGTTCGACATTGAAATACTCGGCCAGGTTCATGGTACCGCAACAGGCGCTGCGGTCCTGCACGGCATCGGGCGGGTCCTGCACGCCGGCGTCGAGCTGCAGGGCGGGGTTGTGGTCTTCCGTCAGCGCCACCGGCGCCACCAGCACTTCGCGCACCGCGAAGTGGTTGCGGATGAAGTTCAGGTAGGCGACCGGCTTGCCGTCGGCATGGGCGATCGACAGCATGTGGTTGGCCACGTCGGCGAAGGTGGCGCCGATATTGGGCGAGGCCATCAGCGCGCGCAGCAGCAGCCCGCGCACGTAGTCGCCGACCTGGTGCAGCAGGGCGGCGTCGTCGATCCGGCCCGGCTTGCGTTCGAACGCGAAGATATCGGCCAGGATGTCGTAGACGGCGCCGGTGAATACCTGCGAAATGGCGTGCACCTCGGTGCCCGCCTGCGTCAGCGTCAGGTTGTTGTCGGCATTGCGCAGGCCGTTCGAGCGGCCCAGCGCCAGGCCGAACTGCTCGGCCATGTCGGCCAGGAAGGTCTTGTCGTGCAGGCGGGCCTTGGTCTGGGCCACCACCGCCTCGCACTGGTCGAGCTGGGACAGGGCCAGGAAGATCGCCGTCAGGTCGCCGAACGCCTCATGCAGGCCGCCCGTCTGCGGCGGGTTGCTGGCCAGCAGCCACAGCGGCTTGATGCCGTCGAGCACGGCATGCCCGGTCTCGTGCGAGACGATGTCGAACGAGCGGCAGGTGTAGGCGCGCGCATTGCCGCCACTGGGTACGAAGTCGCCGAAGCGCAGGCATTTCTGGGTGCGGCTGTAGAACGCGTTCATCACGTTCGGCAAACCATGGGGGAACAGCTGCAAGGGCTCGGTGTTGCTGCTGCTATTCCATTGCCACGGCAGCGGCGCGGCATTGATGTCGGTCGACAGCGAGCGCTGGAACATCGTCAGCGTCTGGCGCACGACGGCAAATGTGTGTACGGCATCGAACTGATCGGTATCGGGCTGCATGATAAAGTCGCCGAAGGCGTTCGGGCTGACCGGCGTGATGCCGGGCGAGCCCGACGTAATGCGGGCGTCGCGCGGGCCCGACAGCACGATGCCGGGCAGGTAGGCCTTGCGGGTGCCGATTTCCGTCACCGACGGGTCCTGCTTCCAGATCAGCACGCGGGCGCCGAACGCATACGGCAGCGGGATCGGGGCCGGGCCGGGCATGGCGCGGCGGCCAATCGAGGGCTTGCCAGGTTCGTCGATGACGGCGGCGGCCTTGCGGTGCTTGCGGTAGGGCGCAGTCGGGGTTGGCACGTAGCTGACGGGGGCAGCGGGGACGTCGCTGATGACTTCGTCGACTGGCACGCTGATGATTCGTTCCATGATGACACCTCCATTGAAGTGGGTGCCGGTGCAGGCACTGATCAAATGGTGCGCCAGGGCAGCGCTACCCCGTTGAGCGGGCGCAAAGGTGTTCGCGAAACTCGGAACGAAATTTCAATTCCGACAATGCGCTAGAATGCACGAAATAATTCACGGGAGGTAGTGCAATGGCTGAGATCAGCATCGTTCATGAACACGCGTTGACGCCGAAGAAGGCGCGCGACGCGGCCCAGAAAGTGGCCGACCAGATCGCCCTCGAATATGACCTCGAATGCGAGTGGGAAGGCGACGTGCTGTATTTCGAGCGCAGCGGCGTGCAAGGCTCGTTGACGCTGAAAAAGCAGCACGTGCAGATGGTGATCAAGCTTGGCTTCCTGATGAGCGCGTTTGCGCCGACTATCGAAGCCAAGGTCACCGAGAACATGAAGAAGGTATTTAAGTAATCAGCCCGTAGGGTGGGCTCTGCGAGCCCACCGTGCTGCTAGCCCTTGAGCTCTTCGATCAGGTCAATGTACTGCTGCATCGCGTCTTCCTTCGAGGTGCCCTTGATCGCGTCCCACGCGTCCCATTTGGCGCGGCCGACCATGTCGGTAAACCCGGGGCGCTTGCCTTCGGCGTCGCCGCTCGAGGCCTGCTTGAACAGCGCATAAATCTTCAGCAGCGTCATATTGTCGGGACGTTCGGACAAGTTCTTCGAATCCGCTTGTGCCTGGGCAAACTGTTCTTGCAAGCTCATATCAACTCCTGGTAACTGTTAAGGGGTACGCAACCAGTCAATCTTATCCCATCAAATGCTTGGCTGCGCGCGATAATAGCGAAAAACACCACACTTTAGAGGAGACGCTCGATGCGGCGCGAAAAAATGTCGACCGTCGACACCGCCTGGCTGCGGATGGATTCGGAAACCAATCAGATGATAATCGTCGGCGTGGCGATGCTGCGCCAGCCGGTCGCGGTGGCGCAGCTCAGGGCGGCGCTGGCCAGCCGCTTGCTGTCGCACCGCCGCTTCCGCAGCCAGGTGGTGCACGACGAGGCCGGGGCCTGGTGGCAGGAAACCGAGGTCGACCTGGATGACCACGTGGTCCACATGGTGCTCGACGCGCCGGACGGCGGCGCCACCGGCAAGCACCAGCTGCAGGCGCTGGTCGGCCGGCTGGCGCGCCAGCCGCTCGACCCCTTGCGTCCGCTATGGCAGATGCACCTGGTCGACGGCTGCGCCGGTCCCGATGGCCAGCCGCGCCAGGCGCTGGTGATCCGGATCCACCACTGCATCGCCGACGGCGTGGCCCTGGTTGCGGTGTTCATGTCGATGTTCGACGGCAGCGCCGACGCGCCGGCCCGATCGCATGCAAAGGCGGGGCCGCTCCCCGATCCGCTGGACGAGGCGTGGGCGGCGCTCGTCAAATACGCCTGGCTGATGACCGACCTGGACCATTTGCCGATGCACCTGTCCAGGCTGGGGCTGACGGCCGGCCAGCTGGCGCTCGACGCGATCCGCCTGTCCGCGATGGAGGACGACAGCCACACCCGCCTCAAGGGCAAGCCGGGCGGCATCAAGCATGTGGCGTGGAGCGAGCCGCTGCCCCTGCTCGAAGTCAAGGCCGTCAGCAAGGCCTACGGCTGCTCGGTCAATGACGTGCTGATGGCCAGCGTGGCCGGTGCCATCCGCAGCTATCTGGTGCACAAGGGCGACCAGGTCGACTGGGATTGCGAGGTGCGGGCGATGGTGCCGGTCAACCTCAGGAAGCCGGAGCAGCAGGGCCAGCTCGGCAACGCCTTCGGCCTGGTGCCGCTGGTGCTGCCGCTCGGCATCGAGGATCCGGTCGCGCGGCTGGTTGAGGTGCATCAGCGGATGGATGCGCTCAAGGGCTCGATGACGGCGCTGGTGGCCATGTCGCTGCTGGGGGTGCTGGGCGCGACGCCGAAGCAGGTGCAGACCGAGGTGCAGAATTATTTTTCGCGCAGGGCAACGGCGGTGATGAGCAATGTGTCGGGGCCGCAGGCGCCGCTGTTCCTGGCGGGCAGCCAGCTGGACCAGTGCATGTTCTGGGTGCCGCAGTCGGGCGACATCGGAATCGGGGTGTCGATCCTCAGCTATAACGGCGGGGTGCAGTTCGGCATCGTCACCGACGACGCCCTGGTCAATGATCCGGACCAGATCATTGAGCGCTTCGCACCGGAGTTCGAGAAACTGGTGCTGCTGGCGCTGATGAGCGAGTGGGGCGAGTGAGCATCCGAGTGGGTAAGCCAGCTTACCCACTCGGCGATCTATATTGTCCCGCGTGGGCACGCAGTGCCCACCCTACTGCCTGGCGCTGATGAGCGAGTGGTGAATGGCAAGGTGGGCACGCAGTGCCCACCCTACGTCTGATGAGCGAGTGGGGGTAGGGTGGGCATGTCGCCGCACTGACAAAGTGCGACGACCCCGTGCCCACGCGTGTTCTTATCTATTAAACGCCCAGCAGTTCGACTTCGAAGATCAGCGTCGCATTCGGCGGAATCACGCCGCCCGCGCCGCGCGCGCCGTAGCCCAGTTCGGACGGGATGGTCAGGATGCGGGTGCCGCCGATCTTCATGCCCTGCACGCCTTCATCCCAGCCGCGGATCACATGACCGGCGCCCAGCTTGAACTGGAACGGGTCATTGCGGTCCTTGCTCGAATCGAATTTATTGCCTGCGCTGCCGTCGTCATTGCGCAGCCAGCCCGTGTAGTGCACGGTCACGTTGTGGCCCGCCTGCGCCTCGGCGCCTGCGCCGGTGACGGTGTCTTCGTATTGCAGGCCGGAATCGGTGGTGATGGTCGACATGATTTTCCTTGTTCAATCTAAATAATCCTCGATTGTAATTCAAGCGGACACCCTGCGTCGAACCGGCAATCCATCGTAGAATGGCGCACGCCATACTCTAAGGAACAACGCCTGATGCAAGCCGTACTGAACGCCTATGGCCGCGCCCTGGTGGCGCAACTGCACGGCAAGATGCTGTTGCTGTCGATCCTCCCGTTTATCCTGTCGGTGGCCGTGTGGGCCGTGCTGCTGTGGCTAGGCCTGCAGCCGCTGGTCGACACCCTGCAGTCGCTGTTCGTCGACTACGATATGTTCAAGATCAGCAATGGCTGGCTGTCCACCGTCGGCCTCGGCGCGCTGAAGCTGGTGGTCGTGCCGCTGTGCGCGATGCTGCTGCTGCTGCCGCTGATGGTGCTGACCGCCCTGATCTTCATCGGCCTGGTGGCGATGCCCTCGATCGTGCGCCACGTCGGCAGCCGCCACTACCCGGACCTTCAGATGAAGCACGGCGGCAGCCTGCTCGGCTCGGTCGGCATCGCGCTCGCCTCGTTCGGCCTGTTCATCGGCCTGTGGCTGCTGTCGCTGCCGCTGTACCTGTTGCCGCCGCTGGCGCTGGCCGCCCAGGTGGCCCTGTGGGGCTGGCTGACCAGCCGCGTGATGGCCTACGACGCGCTGGCCGACTATGCCAGCGCCGGGGAGCGCCAGGCGCTGATGCAGCAGCACCGCCTGCCCCTGCTGGCGATCGGCGTCGCGTCCGGCCTGGCCGGCGCCTTGCCCGGCATCGCGTGGGTCGGCGGCGCCGTGTTGTCGGTGGTGCTGTTCCCGTTGCTGGCGGCGATCTCGATCTGGCTGTACGTGCTGATCTTCATTTTCACCGGCCTGTGGTTCCAGTTCTACTGCCTGCAGGCGCTGCACCAGATGCGCCTGGATCCTCCCGTCCAGGACGTGTAAGTCACACGCAAGTCACGCCCCGTTGTTTTTTTGCGAAAATCGCGGGGCAAGCACGATAATAATGCGCTGCCACAGCGTGCCGCCCCCGCCGATGTGGTGCAATGTAGTTCAGTACCAGAAGCATCGATGGCGATGGTCGTAATTGCGAATATGAATCAAGTGAAAAAAGTTTTAAGCCATCATGGAAAGTAATCGTCGTTTTCGCCGGCCCCGCATGGTCGTCAGCGTGGAGCGCAAGCTGCGTCCGCGCAAAACCACCGCCAAGGAAAAGCGCCTGCGCGTCCTGCCTTTGACGCCCGGCGCGAGCCATCCCCATATCGATACGGCGCGCCCGCACGCGCCGGCCGCCGGCGGCGTGCTGCATGCCGTGCCCGACGGCGGCGCGCCCGCTCCGGACCAGCCGGACGGCGACGGCGAGTTGCCCGAACCGGTGCCGGGCACCCCGAAGCGCTCGCGCCACGCCTTCATCCTGGTGGTGCTGGTCTCACTGACGCTGGGCGCTTGGTGGCTGTCCAGTGAAATCAAGACCTCGTCGCTGCAGGCGCAGTTCTTCTCGCGCATGGTCAGCAAGGTCAAGTACTCGGTCGAGCCGGGTCCGAGCACGGCGATCCGCTTCCCGTCCGACAGCCCGTACGACGAGCGCCTCGGCTATGCCAACCTGCCCGAGTTCATTACCAAGCTCAAGGCCAAGGACTACGAGATCAACGCCCAGGCGCACATCTCGCCCAAGATGGTCGAGCTGGCCGACATGGGCATCTTCGCCACCTACCGTGAAAAGACCAAGGTCGGCCTGGCCATCCTCGACTGCCGCAGCGAGCCGCTGTTCATGGCGCGCTACCCGGAACGCTTCTACGACGGCTTCGACGCCGCGCCTGCGTTGATGGTCAAGAGCCTGCTGTTCATCGAGAACCGCGAGCTGCTCGACACCACCTACCCGAAGCGCAATCCGGCGGTCGAATGGGACCGCCTGTCCAAGGCCATCTTCGACAAGGCGGTCGGCTCGGTGACGGGCAGGCAGCGCTCGGCCGGCGGCAGCACGCTGGCGACCCAGATCGAAAAATATCGCCATTCGCCGGAAGGGCGTACCAGCTCGCTCAAGGATAAGCTGCGCCAGATGGTGTCGGCCACGCTGCGGGCCTACCAGAACGGCGAAGACACCACCGAAGTGCGGCGCCAGATCGTCATCGACTACCTCAACACGGTGCCGCTGTCGGCCAAGGTCGGCTACGGCGAAGTGAACGGCGTGGGCGACGGCATGTGGGTGTGGTACGGCCGCGATTTCGCCGACGTCAACCGCCTGCTGCGCGAAAAACCCGATTCGCCGGAGGTCGCGCTGGCCTACAAGGAGGCGCTGTCGCTGCTGATCGCGCAGCGCCGCCCTTCGCATTATCTGGGCGATGGCGACAAGGACCTCGAAGTGCTGACCGACAGCCACCTGCGCCTGCTGGCACAGGCCGGCGTGATCACGCCGGCCCTGCGCGACGCCGCGCTCAAGGTCAAGCTCAAACCGGCGCTGGCGTCCGGCGTGACGCAGCAACCGGCCAACTCCTTCGTCACGCGCAAGGCGTCGAATGCGGTGCGCACCCACCTGGCCGGCCTGCTGGGCGACTCGCGCCTGTACAACGTCGACCGGCTCGACCTGTCGGTGGTCAGCACGCTCGATTCGCAGGCCCAGAAAACCGTCACCGGCGTGCTGCGCAATCTGCGCGACGCCGAAGCGGCGCGCAATGCGGGCCTGACCGGCAAGGGCCTGCTCGGAAACGGCGACCCGGCCAATGTGGTCTACAGCTTCACCCTTTACGAAAAGGGCGAGAACGTCAACTACCTGCGGGTGCAGACCGATAACTTCGACCAGCCGCTCGACATCAACGAAGGCGCCAAGCTGGACCTGGGTTCGACCGCCAAGCTGCGCACCCTGATTACCTACCTCGACATCGTCGGCCAGTTGCACAAGAAGTACTCCGACATGCCGGCCGCGGAACTGCGCAAGGTCGTGGTCGACCGGCAGGACCGTCTGTCACAATGGGCGCTGGCCTATTTCATCGCGCTGGCGCCGGCGGCCGACCGCAGCCTGCCGGCCATGCTGCAGGCGGCGCTCGAGCGCACCTATTCGGCCAACCCGGGCGAAGCCTTCTTTACCGGCGGCGGCGTCCACCACTTCGGCAACTTCAAGAAGGAAGACAGCCTGCGCATCGTCACCGTGCGCGAGGCGATGCGCCATTCGATCAACCTGCCGTTCGTGCGCCTGATGCGCGACGTGGTCCATTACTATATGTTCCAGACGCCCGGTTCGTCGGCGACCCTGCTGGCCAACGCGGACGACCCGCGCCGGGCCGACTACCTGGCCCGCTTCGCCGACCGCGAAGGGCGCGAATTCCTGCAGCGCTTCTACGCCAAGTACAAGGGCAAGACGCCGGCCGAAGCCGAGAAGATCCTGCTGTCGACCATGCGGCCGACGCCGGTGCGGCTGGCCAATATCCACCGCACCATCGCGCCGCAGGCCACGCTCGAGCAGTTCAGCGCCTTCCTCAAGGCCAACCTGTCGTCGGCCAACGAAGTGCCGCCGGAGCGCCTGGCCCGCATGTACGAGCAGTACTCGGACCAGAACACGCCGCTGGCCGACCGTGGCTACCTGGCTTCGCTGCACCCGCTTGAAATGTGGACCGTCGGCTACCTGGCCAAACACCAGGGCGCGACCTTTGCGCAGATCGTCGCGGCCAGCCAGAAGGAGCGCCAGGAAGTCTACCAGTGGCTGTTCAATACCCACCGCAAGCATGCGCAGGACAAGCGCATCGCCGGCTTGCTGGAGGTCGAAGGTTTCCTCGAAGTGCACCGCCAGTGGCGCAAGATGGGCTATCCGTTCGACTCGCTGGTGCCGTCGTATGCCACCACGCTGGGCGCCTCGGCAGACCGGCCGGCGGCGCTGGCCGAAATGATGGGCATCATCGTCAACGGCGGCGTGCGGCGCCCGGTGCAGCGCATCGAGTCGCTGCACTTTGCCCAGGGCACGCCTTACGAAACCCTGATCAAGCGCGGCAAGGTAGCCGCCGCCGAACAGGTGCTGCTGCCCGAAGTCGCGCGCGCCGTCGGCGACCTGATCCGCGAAGTGGTGTCGGACGGCACCGCGCGCCGCGCCAGGGCCGCCTTCGTCAAGCAGGACGGCACCGTCATTCCTCTGGCTGGCAAGACCGGCACCGGCGACCAGCGTTTCGAGGTGTATGCGGCGGGCGGCAAGCTGATCGAGTCGCGCTTCGTCAACCGGTCGGCCACCTTCGTCTTCAATATCGGCGAGCGCTTCTTCGGTTCGATGACGGCCTATGTGCACGGCCCGCAATCGGGCGACTACGATTTCACCAGCGCGCTGCCGGTGCAGCTGCTGACGGTGCTGGCGCCATCGCTGATGCCGCTGATCGAACCGCCGCCCGTCACTGAACAGCAAGTCGCCCTGAAACAGTGCGGCCGCCAATGAAGCCGGTACGCCGCACCGTGAGCAGGATGTTCAAGTTCACCACCTTCTCGGTGCGCGACCTGCTGGCCGCTGCCGGGCCAACCGTCTTTCTTATCGCCATCCTGTGCGCCGTGGCCTACCTGGTGGTCGACCCGGCGCCGCCGCACAAGGTCACCCTGATGACGGGGCAGGAGAACAGCGCCTACGAGGAGTTCGGCAAACAGTACGCCGCCGCGCTGGCGCAGCACAACATCAAGGTGACCACGGTGCGTTCGCTCGGCTCGCAGGAAAACCTGCACACGCTGGCCGGCTTGCGGGCCGACATCGCGTTCGTGCAAAGCGGGTCGACCGAGCAGCAGGACGCCGAGCGGCGCGGCCTGGTGTCGCTGGGCAGCCTGTTCACCGAACCGGTCTGGCTGTTCGTACGCCATGGCGAAGGCGCGCCCAGGGTTGACAAGCTGACCGACCTGAAGGGCTTGAAGATCAACCTGGGGCCGGAAGGCACCGGCGTGCCGCGCCTGTTCCGCCAGGTGTTGGCGGTTAACGGGGTCGAGGCCAATGAACTGGTGGTGAGCAAGCTGGAAAACACGCCAGCGACGGTCGAGCTGCTGGAAGGGCGCATCGACGGCCTGGTGTTCAGTTCAGCGCCGGAAGCACCGCTGATCCAGATGCTGCTGCAGACGCCTGGTATCGCGCTGTTCAACTTTGCGCAGGCCGAAGCCTACACGCGGCGCCTGCCGTTCCTGACCCATGTGACGCTGCCGCGCGGGATCGTCGACCTCGGGCGCGACCTGCCATCACAGGACTACCAGCTCATTGCGCCGACTGCCACGCTGGTGGCGCGGGCGTCGCTGCATCCGGCGCTGATCGACCTGTTCGTGCAGGCGGCCGGCAAGATCCATGGCGGCACCGGCTGGTTCCAGCAGCAGGGGCAGTTCCCCAGCGCGCGCTTTACCGAAATCCCGGTGGCGGACGAAGCGGCCAAGTTCTACAAGGAGGGCGCGCCGGTTCTGCAGCGGTATATGAGCTTCTGGCTGGCCAACTTCTTCGACCGCATGTGGGTTGTGGTGGTGGCACTGGCCGCCTTGCTGATCCCGCTGTCGAAGGTGGTGCCGCCGCTGTACGTGTGGCGCATCCGCTCGCGCGTGTACCGCTGGTACGGGCAGCTGCGCGCGATCGAGCAGGCGCTGGCCGACGCGCCGGACGAGCTGCGGGCCGAAGTGCGCGCCGAGCTGCTGCACCGGCTCGACATGCTCGAGGAGCGGGTCAACCAGATATCGATTCCGCTGTCGTTTGCCGATGCGCTGTATGGCCTGCGCAGCCACATCAATTTTGTGCGCAAGCGGGTCGAGGCATCAGTGCCGGAACCGGTGGCGGCACAATAAAAAACGCGTGGGCACGCAGTGCCCACCCTACGGGTAAATTGTCGCCCGCGCGGACATACCGCCCCGACCCGGTTCGGTAGGGTGGGCATTGCATGCCCA
>CBDDRJ010000136.1:0-26008 GCA_965233055.1 uncultured bacterium | reverse complement strand
TCCCGCCCACGCGCATATCAATAATCGGCAGATATTGTAGGGTGGGCACTGCGTGCCCACGCGCATATCAATAATCGGCAGACCGTAGGGTGGGCGGGACCGCCGAGGGCTGCGTGCCCACGCGCATATCAATAATCGGCAGACCGTAGGGTGGGCACTGCGTGCCCACGCGCATTTCAATAATCGGCAGATATCGTGGGTGGGCGGGACCGCCGAGGGCTGCGTGCCCACGCGCATATTAATAGTCGACGGCGACCTCTTTCGCGCCCACCGTCTGCTCGAGCGCCAGCTGCAGCGCTTCGGACGGTGCAACCCGCCACTCTTCCCCGAGCTGCATGGTGCACTCGACACCTTGCGGCTTTAGGCGCATCGCCACCAGCAAGCCATCGGCCTGCCGATGCGGCTGCAGCACGTCGGCCAATTTATTGGCAGACACGCCGGCTGGCAGCGACAGGCTCAGATAATGCCCGTACTGGATACGCGCCATGGCCAGGTCAAACACCTTCTCCGCCGTGATCCGCAAGCCGCCGGTAAACCGGTCCTCCGACACCTTGCCAACGACGGCGAGGAACTCGTCTTCCTTGAACACCTTTTTGTTTGCCTCGGCCACCTCGGCATACACGGTCACTTCGACAATCGCGCTCTTGTCGTCAAGCGACACGATCAGGATCTTGCCCCGCTGCGTCATCTGGGTCCGGATGCCGGTGATTACGCCGCACAGCATGCGCGGCTCGCGCGACGGATCCAGGTCGGCCAGCTTGGTGCGCGCAAAGCGGCGCGCCTCGGTCGCATAGGTGTCGAACATATGGCCCGACAAATAGAAGCCCAGCGCGGTCTTTTCCTCGGCCAGCTTCTGCTTGTCGGTCCATGCCGTGGCCTTGACGTATTCAGGCGGTGCGACCAGGTCGCTGTCATCCCCGCCAAACAGGCTCACCTGGTTGGCGCTGGCGTGCTCCTGTTCCGCGCACTCCACGGCAAACGCCACCGATGCCAGCAGCACCGCACGGTCGACGCCGAAGCAATCCATGGCGCCCGCGCGGATCAGCGACTCAATGGTGCGCCGGTTGATCTGGCGGCGGTCAACCCGCTTGCAGAAGTCGAACAGGTCGATAAACGCACCGCCCGCTTCGCGCGCCGCGATGATCGCTTCGATCGCGCCCTGCCCCGAACCCTTGACCGCGCCAAGCCCGTAACGGATATTGGTGACACGCTTGCCAGTGACGGAAGGCGGCGGCCCCTCAGGCACAAAGCGATAGTCGGAGTGGTTGATATCGGGCGGCAGCAAGGTCAGGTTGCAGACGTCGATACTGTCTTCAACCAGGATCTTGATTTTGTCGGTGTCATCCATCGCCAGCGACAAGTTGGCCGCCATGAACGCTGCGGTATGGTGCGCCTTCAGATAGGCCGTGTGGTACGACAGCAGCGCGTAGGCGGCTGCGTGCGACTTGTTGAAGCCGTAGCCCGCGAACTTCTCCATCAAGTCGAAGATCTCGTCGGCCTTGGCCTCCGACAGCCCGTCCTTGGCGGCACCGGCGCGGAAGATGGCACGGTGTTCGGCCATTTCCTCGGCCTTCTTCTTGCCCATTGCGCGGCGCAGCATGTCGGCGCCGCCCAGCGAGTAACCGCCGACGATCTGCGCCATCTGCATCACCTGCTCCTGGTAGACCATGATGCCGTAGGTCTCGGACAGGATCGACTCGGTGCGCGGATCGGGGTAGTCGAAGCGTTCGCCATGCTTACGCTTGCAGAAATCGGGAATCAGGTCCATCGGGCCCGGCCGGTACAACGCCACCAGCGCGATGATGTCCTCGAAGCGGTCGGGGCGCGCGTCTTTCAGCATGCCCTGCATGCCGCGCGACTCCAGCTGGAAGATCGCAACCGTCTTGGCCTTGGTCAGCAGGTCGTAGGAGGCCTTGTCGTTGAGCGGCAGCTTTTCGAGCGCGAAGTCGGCGTTGATCGGATCGAGCTGCTTGATGTAGCGAACCGCGCGGTCAAGGATGGTCAGCGTCGTCAAGCCCAAAAAGTCGAACTTGACCAGGCCGACGGCTTCGACGTCGTCCTTGTCGTACATCGACACGACGCCGGATTCGCCGCCCTGCGTATAGAGCGGGCAGAAGTCGGTGAGCTTGCCCGGCGCGATCAGCACGCCACCGGCGTGCATGCCGATATTGCGGGTGATGCCTTCGACCTGCTGCGCCAGGCCCAGCACCTGCTTGACCTCTTCCTCGTTTTCGAGCCGCTCCTTGAGCAGCGGCTCTTCCTCGATCGCCTCGGCAATCGACACCGGCTTGCCCGGCTTGAACGGGATCAGCTTGGAGACGCCGTCGCAGAAGTTGTAGCCAAAGTCGAGCACGCGGCCGACGTCGCGGATCGCGCCCTTGGCCGCCATGGTGCCGAAGGTGGCGATCTGCGACACGCAGTGGGCGCCGTACAGGTCCTTGACGTGCTGGATCACCTTGTCGCGGTTCTCCTGGCAGAAGTCGATGTCGAAGTCGGGCATCGAAACGCGTTCCGGGTTCAGGAAGCGCTCGAACAGCAGGTTGTAGCGCAACGGATCGAGGTCGGTAATGAGCAGGCAGTACGCCACCAGCGAGCCCGCGCCCGAGCCGCGGCCCGGGCCGACCGGTACGCCGTTCTCCTTGCCCCACTTGATGAACTCGGCCACGATCAGGAAGTAGCCGGGGAACTTCATCTTGCAGATGGTATCGGTCTCGAACTTGAGCCGGTCTTCATAGCGCTGGCGCTGTTTCTCGCGCTCAGCCGGATCCGGATACAGGTGGGCCAGGCGCAGCTCGAGGCCGGCCTTCGATTCGGCCACCAGGAACTCGTCGATCGTCATGCCCGGCGGGGTCGGGAAATCAGGCAGTTGCGGCTTGCCGAGCGTGAGCACGACATTGCAGCGTTTAGCGATTTCGACCGAGTTGGCCAGCGCGGCCGGCATGTCGGCAAACAGCTCGGCCATCTCGGCCTGCGATTTGAAGCACATCGTCTCGTTGAAGCGGCGCACGCGCTTGGCATTGGCCAGCATCTCGCCCTCGGCGATACAGGTGCGCGCCTCGTGCGCGATGAAGTCGTCCGGACCGAGGAACTGCACCGGATGGGTGGCCACCACCGGCAGGCCAAGCCTGGCGGCGAGCGCCACCGCATGACGCACCTGCGCCTCCTGGTTGGGCTGGCCGGCGCGCTGGACTTCGATATAGAAGTGGCCGGGGAAGATGCGCGCCCAGCGTTCGGCGGCGCGCTGGGCGCCGGCCAGATTGCCGTTCTCGATGGCGATGCCGACGTCGCCGAAATGGGCACCCGACAGCACGATCAGGCCATTGGCGCCGCTCTCGCCCGGCATCAGCGCGTAGGAACTGGTGGCCAGCGCTTCGAGCCACTCGGGGCGGATTTCGGCGCGGCCCCGGTTCTGGTTGGTCAGCCACGCCTGCGACAGCAACTCGCACAGCTGAAGGTAGCCCATGCGGTTCTTGGCCAGCAGCAGCAGGCGAAACGGTTTATCCGGGTGGTCGTCGTTGCTGATCCAGGCGTCGACGCCGATCACCGGCTTGATGCCCTTGCCGCGCGCCGCCTTGTAGAACTTGACCATGCCAAACAGGTTGGCCAGGTCGGTGATTGCCAGCGCCGGCTGCTTGTCCTTGGCGGCGGCGTCGACCACGTCATCGATGCGGATCAGGCCGTCGGCGATCGAATATTCGGAGTGGACGCGCAGGTGGGTGAAAATTGGTGAAGTCATCCGGCTATTTTACCGTGCCGGGCGGTCAGCTTGGCAGTTTCGTCCGAATCAGGGAGTTGAAATCGTCAGTTTCAAAACCCAGTGGTGTGCGCCGCTTCGCTTTGCCGCGCTGAAGTTGCCTTGATTGCGCAATAGGAGGATACTGCCCGCCAGTCATCAAAAATGCCTACCCGGGAAGAGAATATGTACGAAACCAGCAAATCGGTATTTCACAAAATCAAAGATTCGCGTTATGCCACGCGTTACCTGGTCGGCGATGGCATCGATATTGGTGCCGGCCCTGATTCGATCGCCCAATACTACGAATTCTTCCCCTTGATGAAATCATGCCGCGCCTGGGATATGCCCGATGGCGATGCGGAATTCATGGAAGGGGTCGAAGACAATACTTTCGACTTCGTCCATTCTTCCCACTGCCTTGAGCATATGCGCAACCCGCACCAGGCCCTCGAAAACTGGCTCAGGATACTGAAGCCCGGCGGGCATCTGGTTTGCCTGGTACCGGATGAAGATATGTACGAACAAGGTGTTTTCCCCTCGGTCTTCAACACCGATCACAAACACACCTTTACCATCCACAAAGACCAGTCGTGGTCACCCAACAGCATCAGCCTTCTTGAGATGCTGCTGGCCACTTCGGTGCAAGTAAAGATCAAGAAAATCGAGCTGCTTGACGCGACCTTCCGTTATCGCCTCACGCGCCAGTTGGGCGTCGAACGCTATGACCAAACGACGACACCGATCGGCGAATGCGCGATCGAGTTTGTCGTCATGAAACTACCGAGCTAGACGAGCTTAACTATTTCACCATATTGGGCCAGCTGCTGGTCCGATGTAAGCAACCAAAGTTGCTCGTGCATTGCCTGGGCAATCAGTATGCGGTCAAACGGATCTTTATGCAGACCCGGTAGCTCAAATACCTGTGCAGCATGGGTGATCCGCACTGGAAGTTCAGCATAACCTCCCAAGGAAATTTCGCTGACCAGCCGCCCGATATCGACATCGAGCTTGCCCAATCCAGCCTTAATTGACGCTTCCCAAACCGTTGCGCTGCTGACAAACACCTCATCGGCGTCGTGAATCATGTCACGCGCCAACTTTGACAATCTGGTGTCATCTCCTAGCGTCCAGAGAAATATATGCGTGTCGAGGAGGAGTCGCATTAACTGCCCTCAAAGGCAGCAAGTAATTCTTCAGGCAGAGGAGCATCAAAATCATCTGCAATACGAATTTGCCCCTTCAAGCCGCCAATTCGGCGCAGTGGCTTTGCCTTCTCCAATGGCCCCAGTCTTGCCACAGGCTTGCCGGCCTTCGCGATGATAATTTCTTCGCCATTGGCGGCGGCATCGACCAATTTTGAGAAATTGGTTTTGGCGTCGTGCATGTTGACTTTTTGCATACTGCCTCCAGATTGGTTAGTCCATCCTAGTCCGATCCAATCTGAAGATCAAGAACGTTCTTGAATCTTTCGACTTGTAACGTATAATTCACAACGGCCATCTATAAAACGACCGACTACCTGAAGGAAGATGGACGCGACTCGATGAATAAGACACACCGCCCCCATGGCGAAACAGTAGTCGAACTGCTGCGTGAAGACCCAGCTTTTGCCGACGAATACCTTGCGGCCGCGATGGACGAAGCCGGCCACGCCGGCGGCCAACATGCTCTCCTGGTTGCGCTGCGCCACGTTGCAGAAGCGCAAGGCATGGCTGCAGTGGCCGAACGCGCCGGCATTCCACGAGAAAGCCTATATCGCGCATTGTCCCCGTCCGGCAATCCCACCATCAAGACCTTGCTGGCCGTGCTGGACGCCGCCGGTTTGAAACTGGGCGTGTATCGCGTTATTTCAACTTGACCAAGCTTAGACCTTAAAAGTAGTAGGGTTTATAATGTCGCCTTGAATTTCTTTTGACCCGCATCATGCAAACCACTTCACAATTCGTCAACATTGCCGCATACAAATTCATCACGCTCGACAACACGGAAGAGATGCGCCAACCGTACCAGGAACTGTGCGCGCGCCTGTCGCTAAGGGGCACGATCCTTTTGACCCCGGAAGGGATCAATATGTTCTTGTCCGGCACCCGCGAGAATATTGACGAATACCTGGCCACGGTGCGCAGCGACGCCCGCCTGGCCGACCTGGAAGTGAAGGAAAGCCTGTCCGAAGAGCAGTCGCACAAGCGCATGCTGGTCAAGCTGAAAAAAGAAATCATCACGATGCGCATGCCGCTGATCAAGCCGGAACTGGGCCGCGCACCGCATGTGACGGCCAAGACGCTTAAGCGTTGGCTGGATCAGGGCCATGACGACGACGGCAAGCCAGTCGTGATGATGGAAACGCGCAATGATTTTGAAGTCGACGTCGGCACCTTCAACAACACGGTTGACTACCGCATCAGCAAGTTCACCGAGTTCCCGGCCTTGGTGGCTG
The DNA here is from genome assembly GCA_965233055.1 of uncultured bacterium. GTDB lineage: Bacteria > Pseudomonadota > Gammaproteobacteria > Burkholderiales > Burkholderiaceae_D > Telluria_A. Next base: position 19,835 of record CBDDRJ010000136.1, on the reverse strand, counting down.
AGCACAAAGCCGATTTTGACGGCAAGACCGTGGTCACCTTCTGCACCGGCGGCATCCGCTGCGAGAAAGCGGCGATCCACATGCAGAATATCGGCTACGACAATGTCTACCAGCTCGAAGGCGGCATCCTGAAGTACTTTGAGGAAGTGGGCGGCGACCACTACACGGGCGACTGCTTCGTGTTCGACTACCGCACCGCGCTGAACCCGCAGCTGCAACCGACGGTGACGGCGCAATGCTTTGCCTGCCGCGCCGTGGTGACGCCGCGCGAGCAGTTGTCACCGGATTACGTCTATGGTGTGTCGTGCCCGCACTGCATCGGACGGGCCCAAGCAGTTGAACCCCAAAGCGCAGCGGCTGGTACGCTGTAACAGACGTAGGTTCACTGGGCTATCGCGAGCATCAGGCGGCATCGACCAATTGCATTTCAACACGCAGGCCAGCAGACGCCGCCATATTGATTAGGGCATCGATCGCGAACAAGTTAATTTTGCCGCGCATCAGATCTGAAATGCGGGGCTGTGTCACTCCGAGGATCTTGGCAGCATCGCTTTGACTCAACCCGGACTCCGATACATAGCTTTTCAGCTGAGCCATCAACTGCGAGCGCACCTTCATATTCTGCGCTTCCTCAGCAGTATCTTCAATGGCATCCCAGATGCTTCCAAAATGCTGCGCGGTCATTTCCCCAACTCCTTCGTTAAATTTCGAAATCGCTGCCTTGCTAAATCGATATCGTGCTTACTGGTTCGCTCAGATTTCTTCTGAAAACAATGCAAAACGTAAATTGAGTGGGGGAACTTCGCCACGTAGATCACTCGGAAAGCACCGGCCTCATCAACAATTCGAATTTCAAGAACGCCTTGGCCAACTGCGGGCATTGGCTTCCAATCATCAGGACTGCGCCCATTTTGCACTAGGTCGATTTGATGTCCAGCATCACGCTTGGCTGCTGTCGGAAAGGCGCGCAAGTCGTCCAGAGCGCTCCCGCGAAATTCAACACGCTTTGGATTGCCCATGACCTAAATATACAAAATTTTGTATGTTTAGACAAGCAACCACATCAGAAGTTCCTCGCTCCGGCACGAGGGCTGCCACCATCAGGCGGCGACCTCGCTGCCAAAGGCCATCCCCAAATAGCGCCTTCCTTAGGCATTCCCGAGTCCGAAAAGGCCTCCTCACAGCCCTGCCGCATGCGGCGGTGAAGTATGCTAAGTTAATACCTATCACTACCCGGCAGGAGAAACATCATGACCGCTGCCATTGCCCGTCCTATGTCGGTCAACCTGGATCCGGACACTTGCACCCGCCTCGAACAGCTGGCAGAGGCCCGCCGCATAACGCCGGACTGGATGTTGCGCGAAGCTGTCGCGCAATACATCGAGCGCGAAGAAAAGCGTGATGCCTTTCGACAAGATACGCTCAAGGCATGGGAAGATTTCCGATCGACTGGGCTGCATGCCACGGCTGACGAGGCTGATGCGTGGCTGAAGCAACTCGAAGAAGGCAACGATATCGAGCCGCCTGAATGTACAGCGAGTCTACCGCTTCTTGGCAGCCAAGAACCCTGACACCGCAAAGCGTGCCATCAATGCTTGTCTGGCAGGGTGTGGCGGTGCTCCGGCTTCAGCCGCAGATCGGCCGTCCCATAGCGGACATGGCGGACACCTACCGGGAATGGCAGATCGACTTTGGCGACAGTGGCTATGTGGTGCGCTACCGCACCGCATCAGGCCCCGGATTCATACGGGGCAAGCATGCCCGTTTTGGCTTCCTGAACTGCCAGCATCATATCTTTGATAAACTGGATAGGAAGGTCAGGATTGTCTTCCACAGCCTTACCCAAGCGTGCCCAATATTCGATTTGCTTTGGAACCGAGCGGTGTTCTGCGGCATCCAAATTGTAAACGGGTTTGGCCGCCGGCTCGATGGCGATACGACCGCCGTCCGTTTTAATCTCTACTTGCGCGCCAACAGCCAGCCTCAACTCGGCCAGAATGGTCGCAGGAAGGCACACAATGGCGGAGTTGCCCAATTTTTTGATTTTGGTTTGCATTGTGAAATACTCGTGAATACTGGGTGTGGCCACAGCGTATCGCAAACATCGAATGCATGGCTACACTGTAGCGTTACGCCCCGCCCGAAGGCATCCACCCGTCCGACAAGACCTCCTCACCGACCAGCCATGGGCATTGCTCGGGAAAACAATCGACCGCTCCCTCGGAAAAGCGAAAACCTTGCTGGTTCCAACCTAGGAAGTCGCCTTGAACTTCTTTTGACCTGCATCATCCACGTCTTGGAAAACCAGTCGCCCGCGCACAAACCCCTTAGGAAAACCGCTTGCGATGATGCCGAATTTGATGCAATATTACATCAACCATGATTCAGGAGTCTGTGATGAGAACGACCGTAACGATCGACGACGACCTGTATTACAAGGCGCTGGAAGTGGCCGACCCATCGATGGAAAAGGCTGACCTCTTCCGCGAAGCGATCAAGACTTTCGTGCGGGTGCGAGTGGCGCAAAGGTTGGCCGCATTGGGCGGCACACTGCCTGAAATGCCCAACGTACCACGGCGCCGATCCGAGCCGGCGAAATGAGTGGTGTACTGGTTGACACCTCCGTCTGGATCGACCACTTCCGTAACCACAACGCCGCGCTTGCAGACCTGCTCGATCAGGATTTGGCTTGTACACACCTCATGGTCATCGGCGAGATCGCCTGCGGTACGCTACCGTCGCCCAGGTCGCAAACCTTGGACGACCTGAATCTGCTTCCCAAGGTTCAACATGCGGGATTGTATGAAACCATGGCACTCATCGAACGCGAGTCACTGTTTGGGATCGGATGTGGCCTAGTCGACCTGATCCTATTAGCATCCACACTCATCACGCCGGGCGCGACTTTGTGGACACAGGATCAGCGCCTTGCCAACCTGGCTGAGCGATTCAGCGTGGCGCACCGCGCCAAGAAATAAGCATATCCTCTTCGGCCAGAACGAACGGTCACCAATCGGATGGAGTTAGATCATGCCAGCGCTGCACACGGCAAACAGCACAATCAAGCAATGGGGCAATGGCTTGGCCGTGCGGATAAGCAATGCTATCGCCGAGGCCGCTGGCGTCAAGGAGGGAACCCAGGTGCGAGTTACGGCACAAAAGGGGCAGATTATTGTCGAGGCTATCGATACCGAGCCGACGCTGGAGGCCATGCTGGCGGCATTCGACCCGACTCGGCACGGCGGGGAAGTCCTGGCGTTCGCCCCCGTTGGCAAAGAGATGCTCTGATGGCGGCAAAATCCCCTGTAGATTGATGTCCCGAGCGGGCTGCGATTATCACTTGTCCGTATTATCGGCGGCGCTGGCGAAGCTCGACGCCATCTGCGACATTACCCAAACCTGACAATACGCAACAAAGGCCTGCCGGCTCAGGCAACCAGATGGGCGATTGCTACCGTGCTCACTACGCGCTTCAGCGTAGTGCGGTCGCTCCTCGGTCTTGGCGTGCCAGCCACCCTTTGTTGCCTACTTCGTCGCGCCCGCCTTTGGCTTGGCAGCGACTTCGCGCGTCGCCTTGGCTGGCGCGTCGGCAATGTTGTTTGCCTTCCTGGACTTCTTCGACAAAATTAGGCGCCAACTAGTTTGAAAACTCCACTTGTAAAATTTTGTCAAGTTGCTATTATTTGATGCTTTCCTTGAGAGTGATTACCAAGTGCCACCTCGCAAACTAAATTGCGCCCCAATTCTCGACATTGAATACAAGGCGTTTTACAAGATGAAAAAAATCATATCCGGATTCTCGATTTTGTTTCTAGTATTCTTTGCTTTGCCAGCCAGTGCGCAGACTTGGCAAAAACAAGGCAAGGTCATGGTGCCGATTGTGTCGCCAGGTGGTGTTTGCAACTTAGCAAATGATACAGTCGGAATTTCGGTTGACCGCGCAACTTTGCTTACCTGTCAAAGCAATGTTTGGAAAACGACTGCAACACCAAAATCTGCATTTGCATGTGGCTCATATTTCCTAAGCTCAGCGGGGGCCGTTTGTGTTGAGAGATCCAATGGGAAATGGCACTGGACAAATCAGGCTTCAGATCATCTAATCAAGATCAATTCGAATTGGCCCGCAGAATGGAGTGCTGGTACGGAAGAATTTGATTGTGACGCTTACTCAGCCAACGGTTCTACGGTTGGAACCGCCTGTTTCGCGCCGTCATCACATCGCTACTGCATATTGACCAACACTTCATCTGCGTGGTATTGCGTAGTCAAAGCAGTAGTATATTTGGGCTAGAAGCCAGCGCAGCGCTATACATCGTGGCAATGGGGCGGCATCACCGAGAAAACTCGGATCAGGATAAAGGTCCGCATGACGGCCGCCGCTGCGTTATGGTTTAGCCTGCCGGTGCTCACCTGCATACGCACTAATCGTGCCGAACGGGTCGCCGCCCGCCTGCTACTTGCTAATGGAATTTCTGCACAAATTACACATTCCATTCGAGCCTATGAGGCAAAGGCTATCGAACTGGCGCTAGACCCCAATAGGCTCAATGAAATCTAACTAAAGCTGAACGACGATCGATCATATTGGCGTATTGGTTGACACTTCCGTTTAGATTGACCACTTCAGTAACCACAACGCCGCGCTTGTGGACCTGCTCCATCAGGATTTGGCGTGTACACACCTCATGGTCATCGGCTCGTTGTGCTCGCCAGCGTAGCACATCCGTCAAGGCGTGCCCGCCACCCTTTAATGCTTACTTCGCCGTGCCCGCCTTTGGCTTGGCAGCGACTTTGCGCGTCGCCTTGGCTGGCGCGTCAGCAACATCGCTTGCCTTGGTGGTCTTCTTCGCCGCCGGCTTCTTGGCTGGCGCTTCTGCACCGTCGGCCGGCTTGGCTGCGCGGGCCGTTTTTTTCTTCGATGCCGCAGCCGGCGCCGGTGCTGGCAAATGATAAGCCAGGTTGGCCAGCGACATCGCATGCGCCTCGGCCAGCGCCAGCGCGCCGCTCTCGGTCAGCGCGGCGCGGGTGGCATCGTCCAGCGCCGTCAGCGCCGCTACGCTGACTGAACGGAAGCCATTGACCACGCGCGAACGGCCATCGGCCATGCCAAGGTGAATCGCCGAATCGGTCAGCAGGCCGGCCGCTTCCAGCTGCGACGTCAGGCGCACTGCGGCCTTGAGGCCAAGGAAGGTGCGCGCTTCCAGTTCCATGATTTTGTCGAGCAAGGCGGTACGATTGCCGGCGGCATCGTACAAGGATTCGCCGGCCTGGCCCTTGAAATGAATTGCATTGGCTTCGGCGCCAAGGTGGTGTGCGCCGTTCTGTTCAACGGTGCAGAACGGGTACATCGCAACGCGTTCCGGCACGCGGCTGGCGGCCCAGTGGCCTTCTTCGGTCACATAGGTGTTCTTGCCATCGAGGCCCAGCAAGGCGATCGGGAAGCTTGGCGTAGCGGCCGAGAAAACAATGGTGTATTCGGGAGCCAGCGCAGGGACTTCGTCGCGCGTCAGCGGCACGACGGTCAGGTCGGCGGCAAACTTCCAGTCGGTACCGCGCGTGAACGTGGTGGCGGCGTCGGTTTTCGGGGTAATCGTTTTGAGGTTCTTGAACATTGTCTGTCCTGGTGAATTAGTTGTTAGATACAGCGCGCTGCTGCCCTGGCATCAGCGGAAATAAGCGGCGACTTCGCGCACGTCTTCGAACACCAGCGTGCCGGCGGCGGCGCGCAGGCGCAATCCGCTGATCAGGTGGCCATAGCGAGCCGAAGCGTAATCACGTTGGCTGGAGTAGAGCTGTTGCTGCGCATTGAGCAAATCGAGGTTGATGCGTACGCCACCCTTGATGCTTTGCTCTGTGGCCTTAATCAACAACTTGCTCGATTCCACAGCCTTCTCCAGCGCTTCGATGCGCAACGCCGTGCTGTTGACGAGCGCATGTTCCTTGCGCACTTCGATCAACACCTTTTCGATGGCAACTTGCAGGTTCGCCTTGGCGCGTTCAAGTGTTGAAGTCGCCTGCCGTGTCACGGCAGAATTGTAACCGCCCTGATACAGCGGTATCGACATTTGCACGCCGATACTGCGCACATAATTTTCCTGGTTGGAGGTGGCGACCGTGTCCGCCGCCGATTTGCCGAGGTTGGCGACCAGCTCGACCTTCGGCATATGGCCGGCGCGGCCCTTGTTGATGCCTTCCCGTGCCATGTCAATGGACGCCTTCTGGCTCTTGATTTCCGGATTATTGGACAGTGCGGTCTTGTTCCACTCATCGAGACTGAGCATGCTGCCTGGCTTGACCTTGAAACCGGCTGCCATCGGTTCGAGCTGGCCAGGGTCCTGACCAATGATGGAAGCCAGCGTGGCGACGGCGGTGCGCTCGTTATCGCGCGCCTCGATCAAAACTGCCTCGGCCAGCTGCACCTTGGCCTGCGTCTCAATCATGTCGGTGCGACTACCCTCGCCTTTTTCAAACAGGCGCTCATTGACTTTCGACTGCTCGACGAAGCTGTCGCGTTGCGCTGCGGCCAGAGCCGATTGCTCGGTGGCCAGCAAGGCGTCAAAGTAGGCACTGACGACGCGCACGACCAGATCCTGGGTGCGCCCGGCAAAGATCGCGCCGCTAGAAGACATCTGCGCCAGCGCTTCGCGATAGCGCGCTGTTGCCTCGAAGTTGACCAGCGGCTGGCGCAACGACAGGTTGGCAGAACGACTGATGTACTTAGGGTGCGTGGTAGTCGTACCAAACTGGCCGAAAATATTCGTTCCGGTTGAAGTCGTATCGGCACGGTTCTGCATGGCCGAATAGCTGCTTGTCAATGAAGGCAACAGGAACGAGCGTGCAATTGCCTTGCTTTCCTGGTTAGCTTCATTTTCAAAATAGGCCGAGCGGAAGGTTGGATCGTTTTTGAGCGCCGCCTCGTAGGCGGCAAGCAGGCCAATCGCGTTGGCGTTGCTGCTGGCGCCAGCAGCAATGATGCAGCAGCTTGCAGCCACGGCCCGCGCCATCGAACGCTGGTGTTTCAACATGAATTTGAACACGATTATTCCTCCGTCATCGACGTCTTGGCGCGGTCAAACACCGGCTTGAGCAGATAGCTCATCATTGTCCGCTCACCCGTCTTGACAAACAGGTCAACCGGCATGCCCGGCTTGACGTCGAGCTTCAGTGCCGCCATTTTCTTCGTGCCCGCTGGCGTCACGCGTGCCTTAACCTTGTAGTAAGGCAAGCCGCTATGTTCATCAATGGTACGGTCGGCGGCGACCTGGATCACTTCGCCTTCGATATGCGGCGTCACATTCGAATTGAATGCCGAGAAGATCAGCTCGACTTTCAGGCCAGGCTTGACCTTGTCGATCAGGTTGACCATCAACGAGCCTTCGACCACCAACGCATCGTTGGCAGGCACCAGATCCATCATGCGGAATCCCGGCGACACCACTCCACCAGCGGTAAACACGCTCATGCCAACGACTACGCCATCAACCGGCGCCTTGACATCGGTATTGGCCAGTTCATAGTCCAGCGCCGTACCGCGGCTGCGCAAACTGTCTACTTCGCGCTGCATGTCAGCCAGCTGGGAACGCACTTCCTTCTGGTATTCCTGTAGACGTTGCTCGCGGCGCCGTGCCAGTTCCAGGATTTGCTGCCTAGCGCGGCCAATATTGCCAGTATCTTCTGCGATCGAACCGTTCACCTGAGCAAAACTGCGCTCAAGGTCGAGCAAGCGGCTGCGCGGCACGTAGCCTTCCTTAGCCAAATCCCGCATATTAGTCAGTTGCTCCTTAAGAATATCGAGCTGGATTCTCTTGTTACTGCGCGACTCTTCAATACCCTGCAACTGCATCTTGAAGCCAGTTTCCATGTCCGAGCTTGCGGCGAGCTCACTCTGCAAGGCCATGCGCCGGGCAGAAAACAACATGCTCTGGCCTTCGATAGTGCTGGCAAGGCGGATATCACTATTCTTTTTTGCCAACAAGTCTTTCGGGAACTTGATACTGTCGTGGCCATCACGTTCGGCAAGCAGCCTTGCTTCGGCGGCGCGCGCTACCTGTAATTGCATTTGGGCCATTTCGGCCTGGGCCTTGGCGGCCACAGCGTTCATGCGCACCAGCACCTGGCCAGCCTTGACGGTGTCGCCTTCGCTGACCAATATTTGATCAATCGTGCCACCATTTTGGAACTGGACCGCTTTGCGGTTGCCTTCTTTTATCACGGTACCGGACAAGGGCACGCCCCGATCCAACGGCGCCGTCAGCGCCCACAACAGGAATCCACCAACGCCGACAACTGCGATGATCCAGCCAAGCCGTGTATATTTTCGCGCATCAGTATTGACCTGGAGAGGCGACACATCGTGCGCGATGACTTCAGTTGCATCAGATTTGTTTTGTAAAATCTTCATGCTTATTCCTTCGCACCGGTAATATGAGCAGCTGCGCCGCCTACTAGTTGTTGGGGCTGAGTTGCCGCTTGTGCTTGTGCTTGTGCTTGTGCTTGTGCTTGTGCTTGTGCTTGTGCTTGTGCTTGTGCTTGTGCTTGTGCCTGTTCTTGAGCTTGCAACTTCTTCTGCCCTTGCTCCTGCAGCGCGGCCAGGACTTGATTTGTCGGACCGAACAACTCTCCGACCCCTTCGCGCAACAGCAACAATTTATTGGTAATGCCAATTACGCTGGTGCGGTGCGTGATCAACACAATAGTCTTCCCACGTTTCTTTAGATCGGCAATCGCGGAAACCAATGCCTGCTCGCCGATATCGTCCAAATTTGAATTTGGCTCATCGAGTACCAAAACGGACGGGTCACCATACATCGCACGAGCAAGGCCAAGACGTTGTTTCTGACCGCCGGATAATCCTGCTCCACCGTCCCCCAGTATCGTGTCATATCCTTTGGGTAGGTGAAGGATCATGTCATGCACGCCCGCTCGCTTCGCTGCCTGTACAACCTTTTCAGAATCAACGTCACCGAACCGGGCTATATTCTCACCAACTGTACCCCCAAACAATTCGATGTCCTGTGGCAAATAACCGAGATTTGGGCCGAGTTCGTCCTTGTTCCATTGATAAATATCCGCGCCATCCAATCTTACTTTGCCAATTGCCGCCGGCCAAACACCCACCAACAACCTAGCAAGCGTAGACTTACCCGAGCCACTCGGCCCGATAACGCCAACCACATCGCCCGGCGCAATGGAAAAATTCACTCCTTTTAGCACGGCCACAGTTGTGCCCGGCGGCGCAGCGGTTACCGCCTCGATGGAAAGTTCTCCACGCGGCTTGGGTAGCGTCATTCCTTGAACCCTCGCAGGGTTTGCCTGAAGCAGAGTAGTCAAACGTTCGAATGCACTGCGCGTATTGGCCCAACTCTTCCACACAGCGATCACTTGTTGCACCGGTTGCAGGCCTCGACCAACCAGGATTGACGCTGCAATCATCATGCCGGGAGTAATTTTGTTCTCAAGTACAAGCAGCGCGCCAAGGCCAAGAATGAGAGACTGCAAAGACACTTGCACAAACTTCGTTACTGCACTAACTATGCCTGCCTTTTCACTTGCCTCAGCTTGAAGGTTCAGAAATTTGCCATGCAACTTGAACCAACGAGCCAAAAGACTTGGCAACATACCCATCGATTCAATCACTTCTGCATTGCGTAAGTTATTTGTTGCTAGATTGCCAGCCGCTATAGACATGGCGTTCGCCTCCGCCAGAGGCTTGTGCGACACCTTTTCATTGATGTAAGCAAGTGAAACGAGAACAATCGAACCACCCAGGGCAAACCAACCCAGCGTCGGTTCAAACAAGAAAATTACAATTAGGTAGATCGGGAACCAAGGAGCATCAAAGAAAGCAAATAGAGCGTTTCCCGTCAAAAACTGACGAATATTGGTAAGGTCTGTCAGCGCTTGACCGGCATTCCCCCCTGCTCTCTTAAGATTCTGTTCAAATGCAGCTGTATAGACCCGCTTGTTAAGCGTCATGTCAAGATGAGCTCCGACGCGCACCATAGCAAAACTCCTAAGAAGCTCAAGTGCGGCCATTAGCAAAAATGCACCTAACAACAGAATTGTGAGCATCAGCAATGTAATCTCATTCCGACTCTGCAGTACTCGATCATAGACTTGGAGCATGTATAGCGACGGCACCAACATCAGCATATTGATGATCGCGCTAAATACGCCAATTGTTAGAAATGTGCGCTTGAAACCGAGCAAGGCAACTTCGATTTCATTTTTCGCATTGAATAGCTTGTTTTTCATATGATCTCTTTGCGGTGCTTATAAAATTACATGGTGGCTACAATGCGCCACCGCTCCGGCGGGCAACAGTTGACTGAGTCCATCAAAGGAGAAGTCAGGCAACAAAATTTGGGCAGGCGTGACATTATCGCCTAAAATTCGCTGAAAATGTGATCCTCGTCACATTTTTTTGCATTAACGGGGTGATTTGCGCGGGTGCTTTTCGGCTTCCCGCTAATTTTTGTGCACTTCCAAGGCTGGCTTCTATCTTGGAGTGGCTCGCACAATTTAGATCTTTCAAGATTCGCGCCGGCGGAATCCAAGGTAGACCTACTTTTCAGTGTAGTACTTCTGTACCATTAACAGTCAACTGTTCACCAACACGCACCCACATTGGCATTTCGTCAAGTGGCCACCCAGCCTTCAGATAGGTGTCATGCAGGATATTGAGCCACTGCCGCAGCTGAGTCACTTCCAGCGCAATGCCCACCTGCTGTCCATGCTCGCCTCGAAGAGTCAGAGCAAGTAATTGCGGGCGCTTCGCAATATCTATAGCATAGACCAACCACGAATCGCTATCAGCTGCGACTTGAACTGGTGCCTGTCGATCAAGGCCAGCACGCGCCGCGTGCTGGGCAAATTCCTGGAAGACTTCGAGTTGATCCTTGCCTTCACCGTGCTGCTCAATCCAATTACTCAACACTGGAAGTAGTCGTTGTAGCAATCGGTGCGTCAACCAAATTGCTGCCGTGCCACCGTGCGAAAGTTCGCCAGCCAATTTGATACGGTCCTCAGCCTCACTATACTGAATCGTAATGCGCTGTAAATAGTCACACACTTACTTGTTCCGCCTTCCCGTCTGACTGCATAGCTGCTTACACCACAATTTTGGCTCCCGTAGACACCACTGATGCTGTCAACGCCGAACAATATTAGCAATTACGAACCCGCTGGCTCAAAAGGGTTGACATAGCAGCGCCCGCGTTGCTGTTCAAGAATTAGCTGAGCAGCCAACTAGAAGTCAATTTGTTTTTCTCGATAGCTTTTCGCTAGCCACTTATGAGACTTTGATCGTCCCGTCAGTCGACTGAACCAAAGCAGCCTTCAGTGCATTGGAGTATGCAACGCGCGCCGTTTGAAGAACAGCTGCTTGCGCCTGCAGGCGCACGAGCTCTGCGTCAACGAATTTGATGCTACCAATATGCTTCTTTGACTCTTCTGACAGCGCATCCACGTCATAATCCTGCCCATCGATGTTAACAATTGCCATTTTGATTTCCTAGATTAGATTGAAAAAGGGGCCCAGCAATTTGCTGGGCCCCCAATACTTCAAAAAGGGGCAGCTCAGGATTAAGAAACGCTATTAATCCTTCGCTACAACTTTCTTTGCGATTACGCTGCGAGCGAGAAGTTAGCTACGCCCAGAGCACCAGTTGCCAGACCATTGATGGTGCCGATCAGAGCAATCTCCGCTGCCAGCACGCCAGCCGACGTTGCGTTGGTATATGCATACAGGTATGCATTGCCATTGTCGTAAGCAATGATATAGCCGTCGTCCGCATTACCTGCCGCAGCGGTCAACGTGCCGCCAAGATTCGCCAGCAGTGCTGCACCATTCGTAACACCCGCCAAGACAGCCGTCGAGCCGCCCATATCGAAGTTCAGAACAGTCACATCAGCAGTCCCCGACGACAGCAGCAGAGCACCAGCTGCCGAAACAGCTTGAACCACTGGGGTCGCGGCAGCAGCGGTAGCAGCCGTCGTTTGGACGGTGTCCAGACGGATGATGTCATGGGTTGCATTGAAGCCGTTCACCGTGAAGCGATCGGTCGCCAGTGCCAGACCAACGGTACCAGCGCCATCGTTCAGGCCAATAGTATCAGCTACACCATTGGTCGAATTGAAAGTGATCGTATCGAGGCCACTTGCGGTACCGAAAACGATCGTGTTGAGCGTGTTACCCAAGGTGTTAGCGAAAGTAATGGTGTCATTACCAGTACCGCCGGTAACGATGTTGGCTGCCGTACCCGACGACGAGAACGTGTCGCCACCGGTACCCAGGATGAAGTCACCACCAACAGCGGTCACAGTCGTTGCACCGTTGTTGATCGTTACAGCATTACCACCGGAAACTTGGTCAACGGTGAAGTTCACCGTCTTAAAGATGTCCATATTGGTAGCCAGGGTCAATGCTGCAGTGGTCACATTTGCCTTGACGTTCAGGATTGCGGTCGTCGAAGCGGTCGTATCCAGATCGGTTGCGGTCACGATACCATCAGCAACATTAACGTTGACGATGTCAGCGCCACCACCCAGGTTGTACAGACGACCACCAGCGGAAGCAACAACGCCGTTGATATTCAGCGTGTCAACGCCGGTACCCAGAGTCAGCGCTTGTGCTGCCGCTGCAGTGCCCAGTTCGCCGTTGATGGTAACGGTCGCTGCCGACGATGCGGCGAAGCTAATGTTGTCAACAAAGGCGGTGGTGAAAGTGGTGTCGGACAGATCTACCGTAACAGCGGCAGTGTCATTCACGACGATTGCGAAGGTATTACCAGTCGCAACACTGTTGATCGTGGTCAGTGCGTCCAACTGAGCGCCGGTCATGTTCACCGTGATATTGCCAGTGGTGGTATCACCCTTCAGAGTCGTTACACCAGCTGCGAACTTAGCAGCAGTCGTCGTCAGACCACCGGCAGCCACTGCACCCAGATCGATCGTTTCGAAGCCCGAAACGCGCGACAGATCCAGAGTTGCGGTCGTAATTGCGGCAGCAAACGTCAGCACGTCGACGTCAACAACCGAACCGTTGGAGCTGGTACCACCGACGAAGGTGCTATCAGTGCCTTCGATCAGGGCTTCAGTTGCATCGGTAATATTGTCAATGCCGTTGCCCAGGCTCACAGCACCGCCTGCTACCAGGTTGGTGATGCTTACGGTATCGGCGTTCGACGAACCGGTGATGTGCTTGAAGTTGGTCGCGGCAGCCAGCGAAACACCAGTGTTAGCGGTCGTGCTGGCGGAGGCCAATACCAAGGTCTCGACATTGGTTGCGGCCATCGCGCCAACTGCACCAGCGGTGGTCAGCGTCAGGGTATCGTTACCACCCAAGCCGTTAATCGTCGAACCGGCCAATTGAGCGATCGTCGCGACGATCGAGTCATCATTTGCGGCAACAGCATTAGCTTCAGTGCTGTCTGCGGCCGTAGCAGTATTGAAAGCAGCTTTGTTCGCAGTGAAGGTGACGCCGACTGGTGCGGTGAAGAAGTCAGCAGCCACAACCGTCGAAACACCGCTCAGTTTGATACGGAAGTCGCGCGAATCCAACGTACCGTCAACCTGGGTATCGACCCACAGGATGCCAGTCGAAGAATCGAACACTGCCGACAGCGCCGATGCGGTCAACGCGCCTTGCGCTTCGCCAAACGAACCCTTAACGCCTTTAAATTGAGCAGCAGCGGTGAGGCCGAGCGCAGTCAGGTCGATCTTGTCGGAACCCGACGTGAAGCCAATAACGGTATCCGTGTTGGCGCTTGATTGAGCAACGGCGTTGTAGACGATAGTGTCAACACCACCTTTGGACAGGTCGAACGTATCAGCGCCAGCTGCAGTAGCGACGTTGAACGTGTCATTGGCCGAACCCAGAGTCACGGTTGCGCCACCTGCTGCCAGGTCGGTACCGGAAATGGTCACAGCTGCGGTAGCGGTGCTTGCATCAATGGTTGCCAGAACAGCAGTCGCCGGATCGTTAGAGCCAGCGATGGTCAGTGCTGCGTTACCAGCGATAACCAGCTTGGTAGCGACAGTGTTGGTCAAGCCAGCAATGGTCAGTGCGCCGGTGCCGAGAGCGGTAGCATCGTCAGCCGTCGTAATGTTCACGGTCTCGAACTGAGCCGCCGACAGAGTGCCGATATTGTCAGCTGCGGCAACACCGTCGAAGTTGAAGTTAGCAACGTCAGCGGAACCATTGGTTGCCAGGGTGACGGTAACGCTCTGTGCCACTGCGTCAACAGCGTCACGCACGGTGATGCCGGTAACAGCGTTCGAGATAGTGGCTGTGCCAGTCAGGGCAGTGCCGCCGGTCAAACCGCTGTAGTACACGGTGTCAACGCCAGCGAAGTTCGCCATCGAGATCGTGCCGGTACCACCGTTGGTGATTTCCAGTACTTCAACGGTCGTCACGGAACCACCAGGAGCAGCTGCAACAGCCTGGGTCAGTGCCAGGGTGTCACGGCCAGCGCCGCCGGTGAATGCGTCTTTAGCGTCGAAGCCGGTGCTGAAGTCAGCGCGGTCGTCGCCTGCGCCGCCGGTCACTGCAACGTCCAGGGTTGCGGTGTTTGCGGTAACGGTAACGTTCAGCGCTGCGGTGCCGGTCAGGCCGCCAGCGTTCAGCGTGTTGACGTTGACGTTGTCGGTGAAGGTAACGCCAGCCAGGGTCAGGCTCTTGTCGCCGGTAACGGTCATTGCTTTCAACGAGGTCGAAGCAATTGCTGCCAGGTTCGAAGATGCACCGGTGGTGGTCACTGCGATGGTTTCGATGCCGTTAGCGGTAATGGTGCCGATCACGCCGTTAGCGATGGTCTTGGCGCCGTTCAGTTCCACTTTCAGCGTGTCGGTCGAGCCAGCGATTGCGTCGGCTTCGAAGGTCACGGTAGTGTTGCCGCCGGTAACGCCCGACAGAGCCAGACCGGTCGTTGGGATGGCTTTCAGACCGGTGAAGGTCAGGTCTTGCGACGAACCGTGGTTAGCGATCTTGGTGATGCCGGTGGTGCCGGTGATGTCGAACGCAGTTGCGCCCGTGCCGTCAGCGGTCACTTGAACGATTTCGATGTTCGACAGTTCGAAGCCCGAGAAGGTCTTCGCTGCGCCCGAGTTAGCAACGCGCAGGGTGTCGGTGCCAGCGCCGCCGTTCAGGATGTCAGCCGACGACAGGGTCGACTCGGTACCGACGAAGGTGTCGTCGCCAGCCAGCGAGGTCGAAGCATCAGCGCCGGAGGTCAGCGTGACGGTCATCGAGCTTGGTGGAACTACGACTGGTGCGTTAGCAACAACAACTGCAGCCAGGGTCGAAACCACGGTTGCTTGGAAGTCAGCAGCAACGGTGGTGCTGGTGACGGTCTTGAGCATGTCGCGTGCCATCGAGGCAGCGGTCGCGCCCGAGTAAGCGCTCAGCTCTTCGGTGGTGTCGATTTCGGTGGTGAATGCCGATGCAGCGGCAATCTTGTTTTCCAGGGTTGCTTTGTCCATCAAGCCTTGTTCGGTGCCGTTTTCCAGCGCGCCTTGGGCGATGTTCAGAGCAGCAGCTGCCTTGCTCAGGCGGCCTGCGTCGATTTCGCCAGCCCAGAAGACCAGACCGTTGAAGCCAGCTTCACGGTTCAGCACGTTGACGAAGATGGCTTTGACGAAAGCGATGGTGTCGGTGCCGTACAGGGCAACCGATTCAGCGCTGGTGCCGAAGCTGTTAACCAGAGCTTTGATCGAAGTGTCGTTGCTTTCCAGCAGACCCTTGAGGGTGGTTGGCGCATTCAGAGCAGCCAGTTGGGCTTTGTAGTTGGTGAATCCGATCGGATCAGCCGGACGGCCGAAGTACGCGATGTAGATCTGTTGAACTAGTGCGGCGTAATCCGCTGCTACGGCGGTGGTAGTTGCTACTGCAGCCATGATGATTTCCTTTTTAAGGTACTTCATTGAACTAAATATACTGCTTACTTTGGTGATGATAGCTCTACGCTATTAAACCCCTTTTTTGCAGAACTGGGAGTATATTGCCACACCCCCATTCAATTGTTGTGACGGGCGTCACAATAAGTGAATTTTATTGCGCTTCCTTGATGATACGAAAGCAAACAGCGAAAAATATACATCATGACAAGTGGTTATCGCAATGCGAATTGCCGCAGCCGTGTTCAAAATCAGCGGGGCATTGCCGATTAACAACAGATGTTGGTGAATTAGTGGGAATTGGCGAGAATTCGCCGCCGGAATGCGTAACGGCCCGGCCGAAACTTCGACCGGGCCGCCACATTGTATACTTATATAGTTACCATGGGAATTGAAGATAATTCCCGCCATCTTCAACGGCCCCAGCGCACGACGCCGGAAGTGGTCAGGCCCAGCTGGTTGCTGGAAAAGCCATATACCGCCTCATTGGCCTTGGCGCCGCCGAGATAGCCACGCACGCTTTGGGAAGACACTGCACCTTCCAGCCCGCCGTCGCGGGTGACGTCGCCCTTGGCCGCGAAGTTGACTTGCCCCACACTATTGAGCACCGTCAGGCTGGTATTGAAGCTGCGCGCCACGAAATCGACTTCGAGCTTGGCGTCCTTGACCTCGGCGGCCACTTCCGGTCCGCCCGTTTTGCCCAGCACGGCGTCATATTCCTGCATATTGAACGACACCTTGCCCTCGGTCGGCAGCACAAAACTGGTGTCCTTCTTGCGGGCCACTACATAGCCACCGGCAAATACACCCTGGTTGTAGGTGCCGTCACGCAATTTTGCACTGGTCGCGGCGTCCGGCGCCACGCCAGCGACATCGCGCCAGCGGCCCCACATCACTTCCTGCGCGGCCGGCAACGGGCCGGTACCGGGCGTGACCGGAACCCCCGGCTCAGGCACCGACGGCGGCACCACCACGACCGGCGGTGCCGGCGGCGTGACCGCTGGATCGGCCGGGTTGTTGCCCACCGGCTTGGTCACAGGAGCTGCGGCGCTCTTAGCCGCATCCAGGTTAATATTATTGATGGTGGCCGTTGCATTTGGCGCTGGCACGACTGGCGTGGCAACCTTGCCAACTGGCTCGTCGCTGCGCGGTGGCGCGTTCAGTTCAGGCGCGATGACCGGGCTGCTGATCAGCATCGGCACGTTCTGGCCGCGGTTGATTTGCAGGGACATATTAGAACGGTCGGCAAACAGTTCGCGGCTGCTGCTGCCTTCGCACGGGCCGTTGCCCTCCGGGCCGCAGCTACCGGCAAAGCCGCTGACCACGATGCCGCCCGACACCACCGACACCCAAGAGGTCTGCTGGTTGGTGTGGACAATGAAGTCGGTGCCGCGCACGCCGATGGCGGCCACCGGCGTATTGAAGCGGAAGTTCTGGCGCGCCTGCTTGACCGAATCGCCCGAGATCGAGCGCGCAACGCCGCTCAGCAGCTCGAACTTGATGTGGGTATTGGATGGCTTGACGTTGTCAATCTTATAAGTGACGACGCGCGCCTTGCTGTTCGGGCGCAGGATCAGGAAGCCATTGTCGACCGTCTTCATATAGATGTAGCCGTCCGCTCCGGTGGAGAGCTCGTCGCCTTCTTGCACGGCAGCTTCCAGCACGGCCGGCTTGGATGCCAGTTGCGCTTTGCCCGTAACGAAAACGACGCGACCTGCCTCGGCCGCCGCGACTTGGGCGGCGCCGGCCAGCATGGCGCACATTAAAATGATTGGACGTAACATGATGATTCTCCTTGGACTGCATACTGCGCCACAATACCCCGCAATACTGTGACTACCATCACATTGTAGGTGGATAACTGTTTGAAACGGAAAGATAAGTATTTCAAGTTGTAACGAACGAGATATTCACTACATAACAACTTTCCATACAAAAAACATTCGCAAAAGTCGCTATACTAGGCGCCTATTTCAGCAAGATACCCCTAATTTGGCCGCTGCCCGGCCCAAGGTACCCGTCGATTTGATCACCCTGCCCTCTTTCGTTCGCATCCCGCTCGCGCCGGCCGCCATGGCCCGCTATGCGATGGCGGCGGCGGCCATTGCGCTGGCCGCATGGACGCAATGGGCCAGCCTGCCGCTGGCGGCCCAGGTGGCCGACGAGTGGCTGCGCGACCGCTACACCGTGATGCAACTGAGCGAAACACCCGAAACGCGCCTGCTGGTGGTCGACATCGACGAGACCACGCTGGCCGACGACCCGTGGCCGTGGCCGCGCACCCGGCTGGCCGAACTGGTCGAACTGTTGCTGGCCGAAGGCGCCGAATCGGTCGCGCTCGACATCCTGCTGCAGGACCCGGCCGACCAGGCCGGTGACCTGCGGCTGGCCCGGCTGGCCGAACATGGACCGCTGGTGCTGGGGCAGATGTTTGACTACAACCTGCGCATCGATCCATTGCGGGTCGGCCGGCCGCTGCGCGGCATCGGCGGCTTCCATGACGGCGCGGTGCTGGCCACCGGCTATTTGACCAACCACAGCGGACTGGCGCGCGCTGCCCATGTCGGCAATATCGGCTTCATCCCCGATGCCGACGGCGTGCTGCGCCATATTCCGATGTGGACCGCCTTCGAGGGCCGCAGCTATCCGACGCTGACGCTGGCCCAGCTCCACTGCTGCGACGGCGTGCGCCTGGTGCCCGACCGGGGGCTGGTGCGGGTGCCGTTCCGCCGCCACTGGAATGCCTACCAGGTGGCCAATGCGTGGGAAGTGTTCAACAATCAGGTGCCCACTGGCCTCATCAAGGGCAAGAAGGTGCTGATCGGCTCCTCGTCGCTCAGCCTCGGCGACCGCGTGGCCAGCCCGCTGGGCCGCAATACGGCTGGCCTGTTGGTGCATGCCGCCCTGCTGTCGTCGCTGCTCGACGAACAAGCCGGCAGCGCGCCTGCCCCGTGGCCGGGCCGGCTGTTGGCGCTGGCGTTCAGCGCGCTGGTCGCCGTGCTGGCCATTTACAGTTTCGCCCGCCTGCACGCGCTGGCCAGCGTGGCCATGCTGGCGGCCGCGTCGGTGCTGTGGCTCGCTTGCGCCTATGCGATCGTGCCGCACGATCCGCTGTTTGCGCCGAGCGGCCCGCTGCTGTCGATCCTGTTCCTGCTGGCCGTGGCCGTGCCTTTCCACTGGCAGCTGACCCAGCTCAAATCGCGCCGCCTGCTCGGCACCTTGCGCCAGTATGTCGCCACCTCGGTGGTCGACGAGCTGCTGCGCCTCGGCCTGAAGGACCCGCTGGCGCCGCGCCAGGCCAACGTGACGACCTTGATCGCCGACATGGAAGGCTACACGACACAGGTCGAGTCGCTGCCGGTCGAAGAAGCGGCCAGGCTGACCACCGACTTCCTCGCCTGCCTGACGCGCCCGGTGCTCGAAAAGCACGGCACCCTCGACAAGTACACCGGCGACGGCCTGGTGGCCTTCTGGGGCGCGCCGGTGCCAAACGAAGACCACGCCGACCTGGCCCTCGATGCGGCGGCCCAGATCGTCAAGGAAGTGGCGGCCTACAGCCGCGCGCGGGTGCGCGACGGCATGCCGCCGCTGCGGGTGCGCATCGGCATCGAAAGCGGGGTGGCGATGGCGGGCGACTATGGCACTGCCTTCCGCAGCATCTACACGGCCGTCGGCGACAGCGTCAATACCGCGTCGCGCCTGGAACAGATGGCGCGCGAATTCCCCCATGACGTCATCATCGGCCAGGGCACCGTGAACTGCTCGAACCGCCACCGCTTCAAGATGCTGGGCCAGCGCCATTTGCGCGGCAAGGAAAACCTGATCACCCTCTTTACGCTGGAGGACGGCGAATGAGAGCCAAGCTACCCGTAGGGTGGGCACAGGTCGTCGCACAGTTTTTGGTGCGGCGACATGCCCACGCGGACCTTCGCGCCATGGCG
>CBDDRJ010000135.1:0-18300 GCA_965233055.1 uncultured bacterium | reverse complement strand
TACCTGCTGCACGATTTATTCACCTGAAGTACCGCGTGGGCACGCAGTGCCCACCCTACCTGCTGCACGATTTATTCACCTGAAGTACCGCGTGGGCACGCAGTGCCCACCCTACCTGCTGAATATTCGGTGGGAGTTGCGCGTGGGCACGCAGTGCCCACCCTACCTGCTCAATATTCGGCGGGAGTTCCGCGTGGGCACGCAGTGCCCACCCTACGTGCCCACGCGCTTATTCGATTACTCGTAATCGCTGGCGTTCAGGCCCATCACGTGCGAGAAGCCGCCGTCGACATACATGATGTCGCCGGTGATGCCCGAGGCCAGGTCCGATAGCAGGAAGGCGGCCGAGTTGCCCACTTCCTCGATCGTCACATTGCGGCGCAGCGGCGCGTGCGAAGCGGCAAAGCCGAGCAGCTTGCCGAAGTCCTTGATGCCCGACGCGGCCAGAGTCTTGATCGGGCCGGCCGAAATGCCGTTGGCGCGGATGCCTTTCTGGCCCAGGTTCTCGGCCAGGTAGCGCACCGACGCTTCGAGCGAGGCTTTGGCCAGGCCCATCGTGTTGTAATAGGGAATGGCGCGCACCGCGCCCAGGTAGGACAGGGTCAGCAGCGACGAGCCTTCGCGCAGCATCGGCAGCGCGGCCTTGCACATGGCCGGGAAGCTGTAGGCCGAAATATCGTGGGCGATGTGGAAGGCTTCGCGCGAGAAGCCGTCGAGGAATTCGCCGGCGATCGCTTCGCGCGGCGCAAAGCCGATCGCGTGCACCAGGCCGTCGAGCCGGTCCCAGTGCTGGGACAGGTCGGTGAACACGGCAGCGATCTGCTCGTCGCTGGCGACGTCGCAGTCGAACACCAGGCTGCTGTCGAATTCCTTGGCGAATTCGGTGATGCGGTCCTTGAAGCGCTCACCGACATAGGTGAAGGCCAGCTCGGCACCTTCGCGGTGGCAAGCCTTGGCGATGCCGTAGGCGATCGAACGGTTCGACAGCAAACCGGTGATGAGGATTTTTTTGCCTTGCAAGAACGCCATGGGGTACTCCATTTATCCGAAGTGCAGAATTGTAGGGCGTGTTGCCGCCGACGGCAAGCTTTGTTGCCGCACAGGCGGGCTGGGAGCGGCTCAGCCGGCCTGCTTCCTGGCGTTCTTGCTGCGCGATTCGGCCACGGCGGCCTTGCCGCCCGGTTTGGCGGCGCCGCCGCGCACCATCGCGGTGGTGGCGCGCGCTGCGCCGGCCTTGGCCTTGGCGCCGGCAACGCTGCGCTTGGCCGGCTTGATGGTGCGCTTCGGGGCGCGCTCCGAGCCGAGCGCCATGATGGCGTTGTCGACGACGTGCTCGGCGATGTCGCCGACCGTCGCCGACGTCTTCGGCACCAGGATGGTCGAACCGGCTTTGGGATAGGACCGGGCCGGGATGTTGTTGGCCTGGCGGATCACTTCGGGCGTGGTGTGGAACTTCGACGCCAGCGAGGCCAGGGTTTCCTTGGCGCCGGTGATCTTGTGCGTGGTCCAGGTCGACAGGTTGCGGCCCCACTGGGCCAGGTTCTGCCGGAATTTGGCGGCATTGGCCTGCGGCAGCAAAATCTTGGTTTGCTCGCCGCCGGTGATGACGGGGCGGTTGAACTGCGGGTTCAGCGCCTTGAATTCGTCGACCGACAGTTCGGCCAGCTTGGCGGCGATGGCCAGGTCGATGTCGCTGGTCTTGTCGATAGCGGTGAAGTAGGGCTGGTTCTCGATGATCGGCAGCGACACGCCGTACTGGGCCGGGTTGCCGATGATATTTTTGACGGCTTGCAGCTTCGGCACGTAGTTGCGCGTCTCGATTGGCATATGCTCGGCCAGGCTGTCGAAGTCGGTCGGCTTGCCGAGCGCCTGGTTCTTCTTGATGGCCTTGGCGACATTGCCCTGGCCCCAGTTGTAAGCCGCCAGCGCCAGTTGCCAGTCGCCGAACATATCGTATAGCTGCTGCAGGTAGGTCAGGGCGGCGTCGGTCGAGGCCAGCACGCCGCGCCGGTCATCCTTGAACATATTCTGCTTGAGGTCGAAGTCGCGCCCCGTGCCTGACATGAATTGCCACATGCCGACCGCGCTGGCGGTCGAGTTGGCTTGCGGGTTGAACGCGGACTCGATGATGGGCAGCAGCGCCAGTTCGGTCGGCATGCCGCGCTTTTCCAGTTCGGTGACGACGTGGTACAGGTAGCGCGAGGCGCGCACCGAGGCGCGCGCGACGTAGTCGGGGCGGGTGCTGTACCAGGTGACGTGCCTGGCCACCAGCGGGTTGTCGGTGTCGGGAATGGCGTAGCCGGAGCGGATGCGGCCCCACAGGTCTTCTTCGCGGTATTCTTCGGCCGGCTTGGCGGCCTTGGCTTGCGGGTAGGACTCGAGCGGCGACAGGCGCAAGGTCAGCGCGTTGCCGGTGCCGGCCGGGCCCGGCGCACTATCGAGCGCCTGGCACACGAGCGGTACGCTCATCAGGGCGAGCGCGGCCAGGGCGGCAGGGTGGCGAAGCAGTCTAGGCATGGTGTTCCAGTGTTGCGCTCTGGTAATGAAACTGCGAGAGCTAAGGGTGGAGTGTACGTAGGCCTTAACGGTAGAGTCAAGCAATATGTTTAACAGGAATGATGACAAAAATACATCTGTTGTTAGGCTCAACAGTACTCCCGGTCGCAATCGTCCACTATGAGAGCACGCAAAGAATGCGTACAATTTGACTGGCGCAGCTGCGCCGGACACCTGAAAGACATGCGATGAGCACCCCGACACTCCACGCCGACGATGAGCAGATCATCGCGGCCACCCGCAACTGGCTTGAAAAGGCCGTCATCGGCCTGAACCTGTGCCCGTTTGCCAAGGCAGTCCACGTCAAGCAGCAGATCCGCTATGTCGTGTCGACTGCGACCACGCCGGAAGCGCTGCTCGAGACCTTGATGGATGAATTGCAATATTTATCCGATGCCGACCCGGAGCAGACCGACACGACGCTGCTGATCCACCCGTTCGTGCTGACCGATTTCCTCGACTACAACGAGTTTCTCGACGTGGTCGACGCGGCGGTCGAGGACATGCAGCTCGATGGCGAGCTGCAGGTGGCCAGTTTCCACCCGCAATACCAGTTCGCCGACACCCATATCGACGATATTTCGAACTACACCAACCGGTCGCCTTACCCGACCCTGCATCTGCTGCGCGAGGCCAGCATCGAGCGGGCGGTCGAAGCGTTCCCGGAGGCAGACCAGATCTTCGGCAAAAATATCGAGACGCTCGAAGCGCTCGGGCACGAAGGGTGGGACAAGCTCGATGTCGGTCCGGCCCGCTGACCCGCAGGCGCTGCCGCAACGGCCCGATACGCCGTGCGTGGCGGTGTGCTCGACCACGTTCGACGAGGTGTGCCGCGGCTGCGGGCGCACCGTGGTCGAGGTGGCCCACTGGGTGTCGATGTCGGCGCTGCAGAAGGAGCTGGTGTGGCAGCGCATCCTGGCGCAGGGCTATCCGAGGAGAAATACTTAGAAACTGCCGACGAAGTCCTTCTTGCCCACGTCGACGCCGTTGTGGCGCAGGATGTCGTAGGCGGTGGTCGCATGGAAGAAGAAATGCACCATCGCATAGTGCATCAGGTAGCCCGCTCCCTTGAAATGGCGGGTCTTGTCGCCGCTGCCGGTGGTGATGTCGCGCCCGGCGGACGCTTCGATCGCCGCGGCCGGCAAGCTGTTGATGAACTCGATCGTCCTGGCCAGTCGCGCGCGCAGCTCGGCGAAGCTCTGTTCCGTATCGTCATACTTCGGCACGTCGACCCCGGCCAGGCGGGCGCAGGCACCCTTGGCGAAATCGGCCGCGACCTGGACCTGGCGGGTCAGCGCGAACATGTCCGGGAACAGGCGGGCCTGCAGCAGCGCGCCCGGCTCGATCTTGCGCGCTTCGGCGTGGGCTTCGGCCTTGTCGAGGATGGCCGACAGGCTGGTCAGGATCTGGGTGAATACCGGCACCGAAGCCGAGTACATGGAAAACGTCATGGTAATACCTCCAGGAAAAGTGCAGCGATCATAGCAAGTCGCGGCGCTTCGTGCTGGCGCCCCCCCGCTGCGCTGTCGCCGGATACGCCACAAGCGCCGCTTCGGCGCGCATCTGGGTGGCTTTGTATGGCTTTTCTGTGCATAATTCCATTAAGCAAAGATTTATGACGTAAAAATTAATGACTAACAAGGGCCGGCGCAGAACAATGATGCATTTCTTCTATCGCGCCTCGATGGAGCAGCCACAGCATGGATAGTGCTCCGATCGCTCGCTTGCGCGACAAGCTCAAGGCGCTGTACGGCCTGTCCATCTATGGCGCCTTGTTGCTGGTGGTGTTCGGCGGCCTGGTGTTCCCGGCCGCCAACGGCAGCTATCTGCTGATCGGCCTGCACGAGCAGAAGTCGGCCCAGACTGCCCTGAACGACGCGCTGCAGCGCAATGCCGACATCCTGGCGCTGGGCATGCAGGAGTCGCTGTGGAATATGAATGCCGAATCGGCCAATTCGCTGGTCGAGTCGGTCATGCGCGACGCGTCGGTGCTGCAGATCCAGGTCACCGGCCAGTCCGACACCCAGTTCATCAATGTCCATTCGCCGAACCGCAAGATCGGCAATGTGTACCGGGCCGAGCGCGACATCCTGGTGCGCGGCGAGCGCATCGGCCGCATCCTGGTCGAGATGGACGATGCCCGCAGCCAGCAGGAGCTGCGCACCAAGCAGCTGAACTACGTGATCGTGCTGGTGGCCCAGCTGACCGTGTCGCTGCTGCTGATCGTGCTGTTCCTGAACCGCCGCCTGCTGTTCCCGCTGCGCAAGCTGATGAATTTTTCGGACCGGCTGTCGCACGGCGACTTCGGCACCCCGCTCGACCTCGAGGGCAACGATGAGCTGGGCCGCCTGGGCCACCAGATGGAACAGATGCGCGTCGCCATCAAGCAGCTGTTCGAAGACATCGGCCAGCGCGAAGAGCGTTTCCGCACCATCGTGACCCAGGTGCCGGGCGCCGTGTTCCGCTACCAGCCCGATGGCCCGATCGACTTCGTGTCGGACGCGATCGAAGACATTTCCGGTTACTCGGCGCAATATTTCATGCAGGGCCGCACGGCAGCCTGGACCAATATCATTTGCCCGGAAGACCGCAAGCGCCACCACCAGCTGGTCGGCGACGCCATCACCAGCGGCCGCGAATACGAGATCGAGTACCGCATCCTCGATGCGGCCGGCACCGAGCGCTGGGTGGCCGAGAACGGCCAGCCGCAGTCGCCCGAAGTGGGCAAGTCCTGGGTCGACGGCATCATTTCCGACATCAGCTTGCGCAAGCACAACGAGATGCGCATTGAAACGCTGCTGGCCGAGCAGAGCGCGATCCTCGACAACGTGATGTTCGGTGTGATGTCGGTGCGCAACCGCCAGGTGGTGTCGGTCAACCGCCGCTGTGAAGAGCTGTTCGGCTATGATCCGGGCGAAATGACGGGCGCCTCGACCGCGATCGTGTTCCCGACCAGGCAGGATTTCATCGAAGCGGGCGAGCGCCAGTATCCGAGCCTGGCCCAGGGCAACTACTTCAGCGAAGAGCGCCAGTACAAGCGGCGCGACGGCAGCCTGTTCTGGTGCCTGGTGTCGGGCTGCGCGCTCGACGCCGGCCACCCGAACGAAGGCTCGATCTGGGTCTATGCCGACGTCACCGAGCGCAAGCAGGCCGAAGAGAAGCTGCGCCTGTCGGCCACCGTGCTCGAGCACATCGCCGACGGCATGATGGTGGTCGACCTGGCCGGCGCCATCGTCGCCATCAACCCGGCCTTCACCCAGATCACCGGCTACACCGAAGCGGAGGCGCTCGGCCAGCACCACACGCTGACCCGCTCGGGCCGCCACGACCAGGCCTTCTACGACGGCCTGTGGAGCGAGCTGGTCTCTTCCGGCTTCTGGCGCGGCGAAATCTGGAACCTGCGCAAGAACGGCGAACTCTACCTCGAGTGGCTGACGGTGTCGGCCGTGCGCGACAATAGCGGCGTGACGACCCACTACGTGGGCGTGTTCAGCGACATCACCAAGGTCAAGGAATCGCAGGAAAAGCTGGACCACATGGCCCACCACGACCCGCTGACCTCGCTGCCGAACCGCCTGCTGTTCCACGATCGCCTGCACCACGGCCTGCAGCGCGCCGCGCGCGACACCGAGCAGCTGGCCATCATGTTCATCGACCTCGACCGCTTCAAGAACGTCAACGACACGCTCGGCCACCACATCGGCGACGAGCTGCTCAAGCAGGTGGCCACCGCCCTGCTGTCGCGCCTGCGCGAAGGCGACACGCTGGCGCGCCTGGGTGGCGATGAATTCATCGTGCTGCTGGAAAACATCGACGGCCAGTTCGGCGCCAGCCAGGTGGCCGAGAAGCTGATGGCGATGTTCGAGCAGCCATTCATGGTGTCGGACTACGAGCTGTTCGTCACCGCTAGCGTCGGCATCAGCCTGTACCCGAACGACGCGTCGGACCTGAACATGCTGATCCGCAACGCCGACGTCGCCATGTACCAGGCCAAGGCGCGCGGGCGCAACGGCTACCAGTTCTACGCGCCATCGATGACGGGCGAGGGGGTCGAACGGCTGCGGCTGGAAACCATGCTGCGCCGCTCGATCGAGAAGAACGAAATGTTCCTCAATTTCCAGCCGCAGGTCGAGATCGACACCGGCCGCATGATCGGGGTCGAGGCCCTGGTGCGCTGGAACAATCCGGAACTGGGGCTGGTGCCGCCGATCCGCTTCATCCCGCTGGCCGAAGACACCGGCTTCATCAACCAGCTGGGCAAGTGGGTGCTGTTCGAATCATGCCGCCAGATGGTGCGCTGGCAGCAGGCCGGCCTGCACGTGCCGAAGATGGCCGTCAACCTGTCGGTCAAGCAATTCGAACGCGGCAGCATTGTCAATCTGGTGGCCGACATCCTCAAGGAAACCGGCCTCGAACCGGCCCGCCTGCAGCTCGAGGTGACCGAATCGGTGATCATGAATACCGGCGACGCGCTGGCCTTCATCAACGACCTGCACGCGATCGGCGTCGGGCTGGCGATCGACGACTTCGGTACCGGCTATTCGTCGCTGGCTTACCTGAAGCAGTTGCCGGTGCAAACCCTGAAGATCGACCGTTCCTTCATCAAGGATATTTCGACCGATATCAATGACGAGGCCATCGCGATCGCGATCATCCAGCTCGGCAAGAGCCTGAACCTGTCCGTCATCGCCGAAGGGGTCGAGACCGAGGATCAGGCCAGCTTCCTGCTGCGCCATGGCTGCAACCAGGCCCAGGGCTACTTCTACAGCAAACCAGCGATGCCCGATGATATCCTGGCGCGCTGGCTGCCGGCCGCGGCGCCGGCGGCGGTCAATAACTGAAAGCCATATCGATGAACGAAGCACTCCCTCCGGCGGCCCCGCACGCCATCGCCTTTGAGGCCGACCCGGCCCAAATCCAGGCCGCGTTCGACGCCCAGCTCGCCACTGCGCTGGCGTGGCGCAGCTCGACGGCCAAGCAGCGCATCGTCCGCCTCAAGGCGCTGCGCAAGGCGATGATGGCCGAGCGCGAGAATCTGTATGCAGCCTTCGCGTCAGACTTCCGCAAGGCGCCGATCGAAGTCGAGCTGTCGGAGCTGCTGCCGGTGATGGACGAATTGCGCCATGCGATCGGCCATGTCAAGCGCTGGATGAAGCCGCTGCGGGTATGGCCGACCATGACGATGCTGGGCACTTCGGCCCATGTGCAGTACCAGCCGCGCGGGCGCGTCTTGATCATCGCGCCGTGGAACTATCCGCTGTCGCTGTGCCTTGGCCCGCTGGTGTCGGCGCTGGCAGCGGGCAATACCGCCATCATCAAGCCGTCCGAAATGACGCCGGCCGTATCAAGCGTGATCGCGCGCATCGTCAAGGCCGTGTTCCCGGTCGAGCAGGTGGCCCTGTTCGAAGGCAGCCTGCCGACCGCGCAGGCCTTGCTGGCGCTGCCGTTCGACCATATTTTCTTCACCGGCTCGCCGGCCGTCGGCAAGGTCGTGATGACGGCCGCCGCCAGGCACCTGGGCAGCGTCACGCTGGAACTGGGCGGCAAGTCGCCCACCATCGTGGACCAGAGCGCCAAATTGCGCTCGGCCGCCGAGACCCTCATGTGGGGCAAGTTCCTCAACAATGGCCAGACCTGTGTGGCGCCGGACCATGTGTACGTGCATGCCAGCGTCAAAGATGCCTTCATCGGCCATTGCAAGGATGTGCTGGCCGAGCGCTACGGCGACACGGCGGAGGCGCAAAAAAGCAATCCCGACCTGACCCGCGTGGTCAACCGGCGCCACACCGAGCGGGTGGCCGCCTTGCTGAGCGACGCGATGGCGCGCGGGGCCCAGCTTCATAGTGGCGGCGAGGTCGATGTCGACCAGTGCTATATCGCGCCGACCCTGCTCGACAACGTGGCGCACGGTTCCAGCATCCTGGAAGAAGAGATTTTCGGGCCGCTGCTGCCGATCGCCGCCTACACCGACATCGACCAGGTCATTGGCGCCATCAATGCCGGCCCCAAGCCGCTGGCGCTGTATGTCTTCAGTGAAGACAATGCCAATATCGCCCGCGTGCTGGAGCGGACCAGCTCGGGCGGCGCCAGCATCAACCATTGCGTTGCCCATTTCGCGCATGGCAACCTGCCGTTTGGCGGCGTCAACAACTCGGGCATCGGTTCAGCCCATGGCGTGTTCGGCTTCAAGGCGTTCTCGCATGAACGGGCGGTGCTGCGGTCGGGCTTCTTCATGTCGATCAAGATGTTCTTCCCGCCCTACACGGCGGCGCGTTTGAGGCTGATGCGCAAGACGGTCGATTTAATGCACTTGCCTAAGTTCTAGACCCGCCCGTTCAGGCGCCGAGCAGCACGGGCCATACCCGTAGGATGGGTAACTTGTTACCCACGCGCTCAAACGCCGAGCAGCACGGGCCATATCGGTAAGGTGGGTAACTTGTTACCCACGCGCTCAAACGCCGAGCAGCACGGGCAATATCGGTAGGGTGGGTAACGTGTTACCCACGCGCTCAAACGTCGAGCAGCACGCGCAAGTTACAGTCGCGCTGCCAGGCGCGGCGCTCTTCGGTGCTGCCCGCCAGCCGGCGCAATTCGTCGCCGCCCAGCGCCATTTGCGCCTGCAGCAGGCGTTCAGCCAGGGCCAGTTCCGGCAGCATGGTGCCGAAAAACGCCACCACGCCATCCTTCTGCATCAACAGGGTAGGGAAGTTCTCGACATCGAGGTCCCCGACGGCGTCGGCCTGGTCCTCGATATCGATCCACACAAAGCACAGTTCGGGGTGCATGGCTGAGAACTGCTCGAACGTCGCGCGGTAAGACGCGCAGGTACCGCACCACGCCGCGCACAGGCAGGCCACCACCCAGCCGTCGCCGGCGAGGGCGGCAGCGACAGCGGCGCGGGTGTCGGCAGTCAGTGTCAGGGTAGGCATGGTCGTGGCCGCCATTCTACAACGGCCGGCCAAAAGCCGCCGCGGCCGGGTAAAATACGGCATGTCTATTATTCTCGCTATCGAAACCTCGTCGGAACTGGCGTCCTGCGCCGTCGTCAACGGCAGCACCGTGCATGCGCGCGAATCGAATGGCGTGCGCACCCATTCCCAGGCCATCCTGCCGATGGTGCAGCAAGTGCTGCTTGAAGCCGGCTTGCGGCTGGACCAGGTCGACGCCATCGCCTTCGGTGCCGGCCCCGGCTCGTTTACCGGCGTGCGCACCGCCTGCGGCATCGCCCAGGGCCTGGCCTTCGGCGCGGGCCTGCCCGCGATCGGCCTGGTGACGCTCGACGCGATGGCCCAGGCTTGCCGCGATCGCAGCGGCGCCACCAATGTGCTGGCCGTGCTCGACGCCCGCATGGGCGAGGTCTACTGGGCCCAATACCATTTCGATGCTGGCGCCGGCTGGCAAACCGTGGCCGCGCCTGCCTTGTGCGCGCCAGCAGCGGTCGCGCCCGTCGCCGCCGACGGCCTGGCCGCCTGCGGCAATGGCTTTGCCGCCTATCCGGAACAACTGGCCCACCTGCCATGCGCGGCCACGGCCGACGCCGGCATCATGCCGCACGCCTGCCAGCTGGCGCAGCTGGGCCAGCTGGCCTTTGCCGCCGGCAAAGCGGTCGGCGCCGCCGAAGCGCAGCCGCTCTACCTGCGCAACAAGATCGCCTATACCAGCGCCGAACGGCGCGACATCAACGCAGCAAAGGCGGCCGGAGCCGCCGCATGAGCGTGGCGTCCGATCATGAGCTGCTGCGCTACAAGCCGATGCAGCGGGCCGACGTCGACGACGTGTTCGCGCTCGAACAAAGGGTCTATCCCCACCCCTGGACGCTCGGCAATTTTCAAGACTCGCTCGCCAGCGGCTACAAGGCCTGGGTGCTGCGCGACGATAAGCTCAAGCTGGTCGGCTATTTCCTGTTGATGCCAGCCGTCGATGAAGCCCACCTGCTCAATGTGGCAGTGGCCGCCGAGCGCCAGGGGGAGGGCATCGGCCGCTACCTGCTCGACAAGGTGTGCGCCGTCGCGCGCGGCCTGATGATGGAATCGCTGCTGCTCGAAGTGCGCCCGTCCAACACCCGCGCGCTCAAGGTGTATGAACAATACGGTTTCGTCCGGATCGGGCGCCGCAAGGGGTATTATCCAGCCCATAATAACGAGCGTGAGGATGCCATCGTGATGAGGTTAATTCTATGAGCGCCAAGCCGCAGCGCGATGCCGTCTTCCTCGAGGAGATGGGCATCGGGCCGATATGGACCCTGCGCAACGCGCCACCGACGGCCGCAGCCGCGCCGTCCGATGCCGCCGCGCCCGGGACCATAGCCGCTGACGCAGCCGCGCAGGATTCGGCTGCACGCGGGTTCGCGGTGCCTGGGGCAGCCGCGCCTGCCGTTGGACAGGCAGCTGTCTCCGGCCAGGCGGCCGTCTGCGCTGACGACATCGCCAGCATGGGATGGGACGCCTTGCGCGCCGCCGTCGCTTCCTGCACCCGCTGCGGCCTGTGCAAGGGCGGTGCCAAGCCAGTCTTCGGCAGCGGCGCCCTGCAGGCGCAATGGCTGGTGGCCGCCGGTGCCACCAATGCGCGCGACGAGAAAGAGGCGGGCCCGGTCAGCGGCGACGCCGGCGTCTTGCTCGGCAATATGCTGGCCGCCGTCGGCCTGTCGCGCGACAGCAATGCCTATGTCACCAACCTGATCAAATGCCGCCCGACGGCAGCCAACGGCGGCGACCGCGCGCCGACGGCCGACGAAGCGGCCGCCTGCCGCCCCTACCTGGAGCGCGAACTGGCGCTGACCGGCGCCACCCAGGTGCTGACGCTGGGGCAGATTGCGGCCAATGGCTTGCAAGGCAAACCCCTGTCGGAGCCCCTGTCGGGCAGCCGCGGCACGCTGCACTCCCTCAACGGGGTGCCGCTGGTTGCCACCCTGCATCCGGGCGAACTGCTGCTGCGCGGCGGCGACAAGGCGCTGGCCTGGGCCGACCTGTGCCTGGCCAAGGCCGGCCATGGCGCCGGCTGAATACCAGTTCGAGCAGCGCTGGGGCCAGCTGAGCCACCCGCCGGTGCGGGCGCTGGCCTGGCTGCTCGATGCCCCCGATCTGCTCGACCCGGCCGCGCCGCACTGGCGCGGCAGTATCGGCAGCCTGCCCGTCTTGCAGGATGCCGACGTCAAGTGGCTGCACCAGCTCGACCACGAGCCAGACGCCCTCGATGCCGCGCTGGGCCAGCGCCCCCACACCCGGCTTGGCCTGTATGCCGAGCAGCTGTTCGCCTTCTATTTCCGCCAGCGCGGCCGGCTGGTGGCGCATGGCCTGCAAGTGCGCGCCAACCGCAACGACACCATCGGCGAGTTCGACTTCCTGCTCGACGCCGGCAATGGCGCGCTCGAGCACTGGGAATTGGCCACCAAGTTCTATCTGCTCAATGGGCACGCGGCGCCGGACCGCTTCGATGCCTTCGTCGGCCCCAACCTGGCCGACAGCCTCGGCGCCAAGATGCGCAAGATCATCGACAAGCAGCTGACGCTGGCCAGCCATCCGGCCGCCGCCGCCTTGCTGCCGGGCCCGGTCGTGCGCGCGCAGGCGCTGGTCAAGGGCTGGCTGTTCTATCCTGTCGGCCAGGCGGCGGGCATGGACGGCATCGCCACCGACCATTGCCGCGGTTTCTGGTGCGCGCTCGACGAATTCCACTCGAATGGCAGTTTTGTGGTGCTGCCAAGAATGCAGTGGCTGGCGCCCTACAAGGCAGCGAGCAGTGCGTCGGCGATGAATGGCGCGCAGCTGCGCCAGTGGCTGGCCGACTACTTTGCGCAGTCTGCGGCGCCGGTGCTGGTGGCCGAGGTAAGGCAACAGGGTAGTGTGGTGCTCGAAAGCCGGCGCGGTTTCATCGTGCCCAATGACTGGCGCGCCAAAGCGGCAGCAAGAATTTAGTGCTTGTGCTCGCCGATCAGGGCGAGCGAATCATGTTCAGCCTGGTTGGCCGCGTGGCGGCGGCCGATCAGGAACATGATGCCGGCCACCGAGGCGCCGAACAGCACGATGATGATATTGAGGTCGAGGTTGAGGGTGATCATCAGGGCGTATACGGCCAGCATGGTCAGGATCGACAGGTTCTCATTGAAGTTCTGCACCGCGATCGAGTGGCCTGCGCTCATCAGGACGTGGCCGCGGTGCTGTAGCAGCGCGTTCATCGGCACCACGAAGAAGCCCGACAGCGCGCCGATCAGGATCAGCAACGGGTAGGCAATGGCGACCGAATGGACCATCGTCATGCTGATGACGATCAGGCCCATCGCGATGCCGAGCGGGATCACCGACAGCGATTTTTTCAATGGGATGAAACGGGCCGCCGCCGCCGCGCCGAGCGCCATGCCGACGGCGACGATGCCGACCAGGCTGGTGGCTTTTTCGAGCGGCATCTGCAGCGATTTCTCAGCCCATTTGAGGACGATGAATTGCAAGGTGGCGCCGGCGCCCCAGAACAGGGTCGTCACCGCCAGCGAGATCTGGCCCAGCTTGTCGCGCCACAGGATGTCGACGCAATTGGCGAAATCGGCGATCAGCTTGATCGGGTTGTGGGCCTGGTGCTGGTAGCGTGCGCCAGTGTCTGGAATACGCATATTGAAGATGGTGGCCAGACCGTAGGTCGCCACCACCACGCACAGCGCCGCTTCGGTCGCCGTGTCGATGCCCGTTTCCAGCAGCGGAAGGTCGAAGCCGAGCAGGAAGGCGCCGGTGCTGTGGCTGATCAGGATGCCGCCCATCACGGTGCCGAGGATGATCGACATCACGGTCAGGCCCTCGATCCAGCCATTGGCCGGCACCAGCTTTTCCGGTGGCAGCAATTCGGTCAGGATGCCGTACTTGGCCGGCGAGTAGACGGCGGCGCCAAAGCCGACCACGGCATAGGCCAGCAACGGGTGGACCTCAACGAAGATCAGGCAACAGCCGAAGATCTTGATGATGTTCGCGATGAACATGACCTTGCCCTTGGGCAGGGAATCGGCGAAGGCGCCGACGAAGGCGGCCAGCAGGATGTAGAAGATGACGAACGACAGTTTGAGCAGGGGCGTCAGGAAAGCCGGGCTCTGCATGGCGGTGAGCAGAGCGATTGCCACGAACAGCAAGGCATTGTCTGCCAGCGAAGAAAAAAACTGCGCTGCCATGATGGTGTAAAAGCCACGATTCATTCGGAGATTCTTAAAACTGGTCTGGCATGCTTTATACCATGGAATGCATGTTGGACCAAAGAAATGAGCACCTTGCAATCGGCCACGTCCGGTAAAATACCAGCTTCGCCATCACCCATTTTGATGCTCCATGCCAAGGCCTCTGCTCGCCACCGTCCACCTCGATTCGATGCAATACAACCTGGCGCGCGTGCGCGCCTGCACCGGCCACGCCAAGGTGTGGGCGGTGGTCAAGGCCAATGGCTATGGCCACGGCCTCGAGCGCGCGATGCGCGGCTTTGCCGGCGCCGATGGCCTGGCCCTGATCGAACCCGAGTATGCAGTGCACCTGCGCGAACTGGGCTGGGACAAGCCGATCCTATTGCTCGAAGGTATCTTCGATGCGGCCGACGCCGCGCTGCTGTTCAACTACCAGTTGAACAGCGCTGTACATACAGTGGAGCAGATCGCGCTGCTCGAGCAGGCCGCCTTGCCCGGCCCGATCGATGTGCATCTCAAACTGAACACCGGCATGCACCGCCTCGGCTTCAGCCCGCACGATTTTCCGGCGGCCTATGCGCGGCTGCGCGCGATCCCGCAGGTGCGCACAATCACCCTGATGACCCACTTTGCCAATGCCGATACGGTGGCCCATCCGCGCCTGACGATCGGCGAGCAGATTGGCCGCTTCAACGCGGCGGCCGCCGGCCTGGCCGGCCCGCGCAGCCTGTCCAATTCGGGCGGCGTGCTGCACCAGCAGGCCCTGGGCGCGCGGCTGCACAATGACTGGGTGCGCCCCGGCATCATGCTGTACGGTGCCACGCCGGGCGGCAAGAGCGCGCAGGACTACGACCTGCGCCCGGCGATGACGCTGTCGTCCGCGATCATCGGCGTGCAGCAACTGGGGCCCGGCGACATGGTCGGCTATGGCAGCCATTTCCAGGCCACCGGCCCGATGAAGGTGGGGGTGGTGGCATGCGGCTATGCCGATGGCTACCCGCGCCACACGCCGCACGGCGCGCCGGTGCTGGTCGACGGCGTGCGCACCACGCTGGTGGGCCGGGTGTCGATGGACATGATGGCAGTCGACCTGAGCCATGTCCCCGCTGCCCGGGTCGGCAGCCGCGTCGTGCTGTGGGGGGCGGGTCTGCCGATCGACGAGGTGGCGCAGGCGGCCGGTACCATCGGTTACGAGCTGATGTGCGCGGTGGCGGCGCGCGTGCGCGTCACCGAGGGCGATCTGCATGGCTAAGGCAAAAACGAATTACACCTGCAGCGACTGCGGCGCCATCAGCAATAAGTGGATGGGGCAGTGCGCCAGCTGCCAGCAGTGGAACACGCTGGTGGAAGCGCTGGTCGAGGCGCCCGGCGTCAACCGGCTGTCGAACCAGCAGCACCAAAGCCTGGCGCAGACGGCGCCGGTGCTGACGCTGGCCGATATCGAGGCGGTCGACGTGCCGCGCTTCGGCTCGGGGATCGAGGAATTCGACCGCGTGCTCGGCGGCGGCCTGGTGCCGGGCGGCGTGGTGCTGATCGGCGGCGACCCGGGCATCGGCAAGTCGACCCTGCTGCTGCAGGCGCTGGCCAATATCTCGCAACTGAAAAGCGTGCTGTATGTCAGCGGCGAGGAATCGGGCGCCCAGATCGCGCTGCGCGCACGCCGCCTCGGCGTCGACGCCCGCAACCTCAAGCTGCAGGCCGAAATCCAGCTCGAAAAAATCCTCGGCACGCTGGCCACGCTCAAGCCCGAAGTGGCCGTCATCGATTCGATCCAGACCATCTATTCGGACGCGCTGACCTCGGCCCCCGGCTCGGTGGCCCAGGTGCGCGAATGCGCGGCCCAGCTGACCCGGCTGGCCAAGCAGACCGACACCACCATCATCCTGGTCGGCCATGTGACCAAGGAAGGCACGCTGGCCGGCCCGCGCGTGCTCGAACACATCGTCGACACGGTGCTGTACTTCGAGGGCGACACCCAGTCCAGTTTCCGGCTGGTGCGGGCGTTCAAGAACCGCTTCGGCGCCGTCAACGAGCTCGGCGTGTTCGCGATGACGGAGAAGGGCCTGAAGGGGGTGTCGAACCCGTCGGCACTGTTCCTGTCGCAGCACGAAGGGCAGGTGCCGGGCGCCTGCGTGATGGTGACGCAGGAAGGCACGCGCCCGCTGCTGGTCGAGATCCAGGCGCTGGTCGACACCAGCCACCTGCCGAACGCGCGCCGCCTGTCGGTCGGGCTCGAGCAGAACCGGCTGGCGATGCTGCTGGCGGTGCTGCACCGCCATGCCGGCATTGCCGCATTCGACCAGGATGTGTTCATCAACGCCGTTGGCGGGGTCAAGATCACCGAGCCGGCCGCCGACCTGGCCGTGCTGCTGGCGATTCACTCGTCGATGCGTAATAAGGCGCTGCCGCGCGGCCTGGTCGTGTTCGGCGAGGTGGGCCTGGCCGGCGAGATCCGGCCGGCACCGCGCGGGCAGGAGCGGCTGCGCGAAGCGGCCAAGCTGGGCTTCTCGATCGCCCTGATCCCGAAAGCCAACGCGCCGAAACAGCCGATCGAAGGCATGACCATCGTGGCCGTCGAACGCATTGACCAGGCCTTCAACAAGCTGCGCGAGCTGGAGTAAGTTGCATCATCGCAACAACCGCTTGTTATGTTTGGATAGAATTGGAGTTTGTTGCTGTGCGGCACTATAATGCGTCCATCGAGTGTTTTGGGGACGACAAGTACCGTGTTACAAGATACAACAACCGAACAGCGCTGGTCCGCAAGGAAGATTTTCAAGGCCAAGGCGGTCTTGTCGATGGAGGGCGCGCCGCCGGCCGCGGCGCGCACCCTCGACCTCGGCGCCAGCGGGATGTCGCTGGCCCTGCCGTATCCCTTGACGGTTGGCAATAAGGGCGTGATCCAGTTCGATCTGCTGGTGGCCGGCAAGGCCAAGCCGGTCAAGGTCGGTGGCGCCGTCATTTATTGCATTTTCAGCAATGATGAATTCAAGATCGGCTTCAAGTTCATGAACCTCGATTTGCAGGTGCTGACAGCGGTCAACAAGTTTGTCGGCCAGTAAACCCCTGCCTGCTCCGGTGTTTGCCTTTTTCAAAAAGGGGGATACTATCTGGATATGGCTACTTCACTGTCGATCCTGAACACCTTGGGCACTGCCGGGCTTGGCTCGGCCGACCTGACGGCGCGCGTCAACCATGCGCTGGTCACCAACAATGCCGGGGTCCAGAAGCTGAGCGCCGAACTGGCGCGCGACCAGACCCGCCTGTCCGGACTGGGGCAACTCAGCAATGCGCTGGCCACCTTCCAGGCGGTTGCGCAGTCGCAGGGCAACGGCGGCCTGAAAACGGCGGCCACGGCCAGCAACCCGGCCATCCTGACGGGGGTGACGGTGGGCGGCGCTGGCAGCGGCACCTACCAGGTCGACGTGCGCCAGCTGGCCCAGTCCCAGCAGCTGACCAGCCGCGCCCAGCAATCGAGCACGGCAGCCATCGGCAGCGGCGCAACGACGACGATCAAGATCGATTTCGGCACCACCAGCGGCAATAACTTTTCGGTCGGCAGCAGGCAGAGCGTCAACCTGACCATCGACTCGAGCAATAATTCGCTCAAGGGCATCGCCGCCGCGCTGAAGTCGGCCGGCATCGATGCCGGCGTCGCCCGCTCGGGCAATGGCTACAGCCTGGTCATCAACGGCAAGACCGGCAGCAGCGAGAGCCTGCGCGTCAGCGTCGGTGGCGACGCCGCGCTGCAAAAGCTGCTGGCCACCAACCCGACCGGTACCCAGAACCTGAGCCAGACCCGCGCCGCCCAGGACGCCAGGGTCATCGTCGACGGCAAGCCCATCACGTCGTCCGGCAATGTCATCACCGGCGCCATCAAGGGCACGGCGCTGTCGCTGACCAAGGTCGGCACGACCAGCGTGACGGTGTCGCAGCAGGACAGCCAGATCGGCAAGAACGTGGCCGCCTTGGTCGACGCCTACAATCGCCTCAACGACAGCATCAAGGCGCTGCAGAAAGACGAGCTGAAGGGCGACCCGACGACCACCCGGCTGACCCAGCAGTTGAACCAGCTGATCGACGGCAATGCCCAGTCCTCGCTGTCGGCGGTCGGCGTGACCCGGACCGCCAGCGGCGCGCTGCAGCTCGACACCAAGAAACTCGACAAGGCGCTGCTGGCCGATCCGCAGGCGGTGTCTAAGCTGTTCATCAATAATGGCGCCGGCGTGGCCGAGAAACTGGCCGGCAAGATCGACCAGTTCCTCGGCAGCAAAGGCAGCCTGCAGGTGCAGGCGACGGCGATCGACCGCGACATCGCCTCGCTGACGCAAAGGAAAACCAGCCTGACGGCGGCCCTGACGTCGCAGTCGAACGCGCTGATCTCCCAATATACTCAGTCGAGCAGCAATGCCTTGCCGGGCCTGCCGGCCGGCGGCAAATCGCTGTTCGATTTCCTCGCGTAGGGTGGGTACTGCGTACCCACGCGTGACGTATGCGTCGCGTTGCCTTGGTACCCGCGCGATCCGACAGAAATGCAAAAAGGGGCTCATGTCCCATTGAGGGGCAAGGCGCTTTTTTATGTGGCGCGGTCTGGC
>CBDDRJ010000134.1:0-33463 GCA_965233055.1 uncultured bacterium | reverse complement strand
GCCGGGCGCTGCCAGCCGGACTTGCTTGCGTTTGACCTGCGGCTGGCCGAGTCCGGCGGCTGGGACCTGCTGGCCAGGGCCAGGACCGATCCCGCCATGGCCGGCACGCCGCTGCTCGTCACTGCGCTGGCGGCCGGCCAGATCCAGGCTTGCGCGCTTGGCCGGGCCCGCCTGCTGCAAAAGCCCGTCAGCCAGGCGCAACTGGTGGCGGCGCTCGATGCGCTCGGCGTCGGCCGCGCCGGCGCGCCGGCCCCGCGCATCCTCGTCGTCGGCGACGATGGCGACGCCGCCGCGACCGTGTTTGCCCACTTCGACGGATTGAATGTCCAGATACTGTGCGCCGGCAGCGGCAGCAGGGCGCAGGAAATTGCGCGCCAATACCAGCTCGACCTGATCATCGCCGACATGCCGCAGCCCGATGCGGCGAGCTTCGATGCATTCAACGGGCTCAAACGGGCAGCGGCGGGCGCCGACATTCCGGTACTGGTGCTGGCCGCGCAATGGCCGTCCGCTGCGCCGGCGCGGGCGCACGGCGCCGGCCTCCCGCCGGTGCCGGATCCGGGCCAGTCCAACCTGCACGAGGCCGTGGAACTGGCCCTGCAGCCCGAAGCCGAAATGACATTGTCAGGAAACTAGGCATGGCACGCATACTGGTCGTCGAAGATACCCTGGCCAATATGGTATTGGTGCAGACCCTGCTGGAAAGCGCCGGCCACACGGTGTTCCAGGCCACGCGCGCCCTGAGTGGCATCGACATCGCTATACACGAGGCGCTCGACCTGATCATGATGGATATCCAGATGCCCGGCATGGATGGCATCGAGGCGGCCGGCATCCTCAAGGCAGATCCGCGCACCCGGGCCATTCCAATCATCGCATTGACGGCACTGGCGATGAAGGGCGACCGCGAACGGCTGCTGGACGCCGGTTTCGACTGTTATATCGAGAAGCCGATCGACTACCGGGAGTTTCTTGACACGGTGGCGGCGGCAGTCGGCCGCCTGCCCTGACCGCAGCGGCGCACGCCTTGCGGCGCTCGCCCCGGCCGCACTACAGCATCGCGGCGATCATGGCGACGATTTCCTCGCCGTAGGACGCCAGCTTCTTTTCGCCGACGCCGGTGACGCCGCGCAGGTCAAGCAGCGAAGTCGGCTTGGCCTTGGCGATTTCGCGCAGCGTCGCATCGACGAAAATGACATAGGCCGGCACATTGTGGGCGCGCGCGGTCTCGACCCGCCACCAGCGCAGCTTGTCGAAGATCTCCTGCTCGGAGCGCGACAGGTCGCTCTCGGCATAGCCCTTGGGCGCGGCGGCGCGCTTCTGCTTGACCGGTTTCTGGTACTGGCGCAGCTGGACCTGCTGGCCGCCCTTGAGCACCGGGCGCGCGGAGTCGGTCAGCTTGAGCGACATATACATCTCGTGGTCGACCGTCACCAGACCCATCGCGATCACCTGCCTGAGGATGGCGCGCCATTCGGCCTCGGCCCGCTCGCTGCCGATGCCGAACACGGACAGCGCATTGTGGTGCCACTGGATGATGCGCTCCGATTCGACCCCGCGCAGCACGTCGATGACATGGCCTGCCGCGAAGCGCTGGTCGACCCGGTAAATGGCCGACAGCAGCTTCTGCACCGGCACCGTGCCGTCGAAGCTGACCGGCGGGACCAGGCAGGTGTCGCAGTTGCCGCACGGCGCCGAGCCTTCGCCGAAATATTCGAGCAGGCGGGTGCGGCGGCAGCTCATCGTCTCGCACAGGCCCAGCATGGCGTCGAGCTTCATCGACAGCACCCGCTTGAAGGTTTCGTCCGCCTCCGACTCGTCGATCATGCGCCGCTGCAGCACCACGTCCTGCAGGCCGTAGGCCATCCAGGCCGACGCCGGCATGCCGTCGCGCCCGGCGCGCCCGGTCTCCTGGTAGTAGCCCTCGATGCTTTTGGGCAAGTCGAGGTGGCAGACGAAGCGCACGTCCGGCTTGTCGATCCCCATGCCGAAGGCGATGGTGGCGACCATGACGATATTGTCCTCGCGCAGGAAGCTGGCCTGGTTGGCGCTGCGCCTGGCGTAATCCATGCCGGCGTGGTAGGGCAGGGCGCGCAGGCCGTTCTCGTTGAGGAACTCGGCCGTCTCCTCGACCTTCTTGCGCGACAGGCAGTAGACGATGCCGGCGTCGCCGCCATGTTCCAGCGTGATGAAATCGAGCAGCTGCTTGCGGCCATTGCCCTTTTCGACGATCTGGTAGCGGATATTCGGGCGGTCGAACGAGGACACGAACTGGCGCGCCTCCTCCAGCTGCAGGCGCAGCACGATCTCGGCGCGGGTCTGGTGGTCGGCGGTGGCGGTGAGCGCGATGCGCGGCACGTTCGGGAAGCGCTCGTGCAGGATCGACAGCTGGATGTACTCGGGCCGGAAGTCGTGGCCCCATTGCGACACGCAGTGCGCCTCGTCGATCGCGAACAGCGAGATGCGTGACGCTTCGAGCAGGGCCAGGCAGCGCGGCGTCATCAGGCGCTCGGGCGCCACGTAGACGATGTCGATCTCGCCGGTGCGCACCTGGCGCTCGATGCGCGATGCCTCTTCGTAGGTCTGGGTCGAGTTAAGGAAGGCGGCGCGCACGCCCACTTCGGCCAGCGCGTCGACCTGGTCCTGCATCAGCGCGATCAGGGGCGACACCACCACGCCGACGCCGTCGCGCAGCAGGGCCGGGATCTGGTAGCACAGCGACTTGCCGCCGCCGGTCGGCATCAGCACCAGCGCGTCTCCGCCGTTGGCCACATGCCCGACGATGTCCTGCTGCTGCCCGCGGAAGGCGGGGTAGCCAAACACGCTTTGCAGCAGGTGGAGGGCGCGCTGGTCGACGCTGCCGCTGTTGCTGTTCATGGAATCAGGCCGCCCACGTGACCCAGCCGAATTCGGCGGTGGTGATGACGACGATGCCGAACACGATGCGGTACCACGCGAAGACGGTGAAGTCGTGGCTGCTGATGTAGCGCAGCAGCCAGCGCACGCACAGGAAGGCCGACACGAAGGCGGCCACCGAACCGGCCGTAAACAGCGGGATGTCGGCGGCGGACAACAGCGCGCGCTCCTTGACCAGCGAATAGGCGGTCGCCAGCAGCAGGGTCGGGATCGCGAGGAAGAACGAGAATTCGGTGGCCACCGTGCGCGGCAGGCCGAACAGCATGCCGCCGATGATGGTCGCGCCCGAGCGGCTGGTGCCGGGGATCAGCGCCATCGCCTGGGCGCAGCCGACCTTGAAGGCGTCCAGCACGCTCATATCGTCGACCGACGCGACCCGCACCGCGGCCGGATTGGCCTGGTGGGCGCGCTCGACCAGCAGGATCACCAGACCGCCGACGATGAAGGCCAGCGCCACCGGCACCGGCTTGAACAGGTGCAGCTTGATCAGCTTGCCGAACGCCAGGCCCAGCAGGGCCAGCGGCAGGAAGGCCACCACCAGGTTCAGCGTGAA
Organism: uncultured bacterium; assembly: GCA_965233055.1. Lineage (GTDB taxonomy): Bacteria > Pseudomonadota > Gammaproteobacteria > Burkholderiales > Burkholderiaceae_D > Telluria_A. The sequence goes on along the minus strand of CBDDRJ010000134.1, from coordinate 29,994 downwards.
CTTGCGCGCCTGCGGCGTGTTGCGCAGCAAGCCGGCCAGCACGCTGCCGATGCGGGCGCGGTATTCCCAGCACACGGCGAAGATGGCGCCGGCCTGGATGACGATCTCGAACACCTTGAATTTTTCGCCGGTGAAATCGAGCAGGCTGCCGGCCAGGATCAGGTGGCCGGTCGACGAAATCGGCAGGAACTCGGTGAAACCCTCGACCAGGCCCATGATGATGGCTTTGACAATGAGAACGAAATCCATGTGCTGACTCGACTTTTAGTGGAACTTTGAAAGGTGGAAATGGAAGCCGCGCGCAGCGCCGGCCGAGGGCACGAAGCTTACCACGAGCGCGGCCGTTTCCCTTGATTCTGGCGCAAGCGGCGACCGTTCTAGGACGCCGTCAGGGCCTCGAGCGTGGCCAGGAACAGCATCGCATGCGCGCGGTCGGGCCCGCACATCTCGGCCGACGGCCGCAGGCTGGAACAGACCGCCGGCCGCCCCGGCTGGCCGAAGATCATGCAGTCGTTGGCGGCATTGAGCTGGAGGCAGCGCACGCCAGCCGGTTTACCGCCGGGCATGCCGGGAATCGGCGACGAAATCGATGGGGCGATGCAGCAGGCGCCGCAGCCGCGCCGGCACGGCGCTGCGTGGTTGGTGGAAGTCATTGCGCCAGTATACCGGACAACGCGGCCCGGGCCGGACCGCGCCGGCATTCCATCGGATTGCTATTGGCGCCGCACCGATTCGCGCACCACCAGGCTCAAGGTCGGCACGTCGAAATTGAATGGTTCATTGGCCATCATCTTCAGCAGCACCTGGCCGATCCGCTTGCCGGCGTCGAACAGCGGCTGGCGCACCGTCGTCAGCGGCGGCGTCGTGTACATCGAGCTGTGCAGGTCGTCGAAGCCGACGATCGAGATGTCTTCCGGCACCCGGATCGAGCGACGGTACAGCGCCAGCCGCGCGCCGTAGGCGGACAAGTCGTTGCCGGCGAAGATGGCCGAGAAGCGCTGGCCCGTCTCCAACAGCTGGTTGACCGCCAGCAGGCCGCCGGACTCGTGGAAGTCGCCCGGCACCACCAGCTGCGGCACGTACTCGATCTGGTGCCTGGCCAGCGTGTCGCGATAGCCTTCGAGGCGCGCCTTGGCGTCGAGCTGGTCTTCCGGACCGCAGATGAAGGCGATGCGGCGGTGGCCCTGCTCGATCAGGTATTCGGTCAGCTCGCAGGCGGCCTTGTAGTTGTCGAAACAAAAGCCAAACGCATGTTTCGACGACAGTTCGCGGCCGAAGGCGACGATCGGCAGGTGCTTCGAGAAGTCGAGGATCTGGGCGTCGGACAGCTTGCCGGTCAGGATGACGAGGCCGTCGACGCGGCGCGCGATCAAGAGTTCGATGCGCTCGGCTTCTTCGTCGGCATGCCAGTGGCCGCTGACGATCAACGGCGCGAAGCCGGTGCCCTTGAGTGCCTCCTCGACGCCGATCAGCGCCTCGTTGAAGTAGCCCGATTCGAGCGACTGGGTCAGGATCCCGATGGTGCGCGAACTGCCCGACTTGAGGCCTTGCGCCAGGAGATTGGGCTTGTAGTTCAGCGCCTCGATCGCGCGCTCGATGGTCTTGCGCTTGGCGTCCGACACCTTGGCCGTCCCGTTCAGGAAGCGCGACACGGTGGCCGCCGACACGCCCGCCTTGCGGGCCACTTCATGCACGGTCGATGTGGAAAATTCTGGCTTCATACGGCGACTGGTTGCTACGTTGTCGGCAGTGTAGCATGAAACCGATTTCTTATGCCTTGCATCAACATACCTTCCTTGCGGCATCGCCAGACCGCCTGTTGCTAAAGCGGGACAGTCGAAAAAATCGTTGACTTTCGTTTTGGCCTGCGGTCTAATCCGTCCATCGATTCATGAAATCGATTTCATAAAAGAGATAACAGGATGACCATGACTTGCATCGATCCGTTCCCGCCCGATTTCACCTGGGGCGTTGCCACCAGCGCCTTCCAAATCGAAGGCGCCAGCGCGGCCGACGGCAAGGGGCCATCGATCTGGGACACCTTCTGCCGCCAGCCGGGCCGCATCAAGGACGCCAGCAATGGCGATCTCGCCTGCGACCACTACCACCGCTATGAAGGCGACGTGGCGCTGATGTCGGCGCTGGACCTCGATGCCTACCGCTTCTCGATGGCGTGGTCGCGCGTTCAGCCGCAGGGCAAGGGCGCCTGGAATGACAAGGGCTTCGACTTTTACGACCGCCTGATCGACCAGCTGCACGAACGCCGGCTGGCGCCGCACCTGACGCTGTACCACTGGGACCTGCCGCAGGGCCTGCAGGACGACGGCGGCTGGCTGGCACGCGACACTTGCCTGCGCTTTGCCGACTACGCGGCCGAAGTGGCACGCCGCTTCGGCCACCGGGTCGCCACCATCGCCACCCATAACGAGCCGTGGTGCACGGCCAACCTCGGCTACGGCAATGCCCAGTTCGCGCCCGGCGTGGCCGACGCCAGGCAGGCGGTGCAGGTGTCGCACCACCTGCTGCTGTCACATGGCCTGGCGCTGCAGGCGATGCGCGCCAGCGGCGCCAAGGCCGGCCTGGGCATCGTGCTCAACCAGTGGACGGCCGACCCGGCCACCGACAGCGAGGCCGACCGGGCGCTGGCGGAACTGGAGTATGCCAAGTCGGTGCAGTGGTTCATGGACCCGATCTTCAAGGGCCGCTACCCGGAGCTGGCGCTGCAGCATCACGGCCAAAATTGTCCGTCCATTTATGAAAACGATTTCAACGATATCCGGCAGCCGCTCGACTTCCTCGGCGTCAATTACTACTTCCGCAGCTACTGCAGCGCCGAGACGCCGCCGCGCCAGCCCGAGGGCAAGCACGGCTTTACCGACATGGGCTGGGAGATCTATCCGCAGGGCCTGTCCGAGCTGCTGCACAAGCTCAAACAGGAATACGCGCTGCCGCCGGTCTACATCACCGAGAACGGCATGGCCAGCGCCGACCAGCTGGTGGCCGGCGCCGTGAGCGACCCGGTGCGCATCGAATTCGTGCGCAGCCACCTGGCCGCCCTGCGCAGCGCGATGCAGGCCGGGGTCGACGTGCGCGGCTACTTCCTGTGGAGCCTGCTCGACAACTTCGAGTGGAACTCCGGCTACAGCAAACGTTTCGGCATCGTCCATGTCGACTACGCCACCCAACAACGCACGCTCAAGGAGAGTGCAATCTGGTATCGCAATTTTATCCGCAGCCAGCGTCAGGCTGTTCCGAAGTAAATAGCCACAGAGCTAAGCAACTACACACTTACAATCATCCCTAAGAGGAGACATACATGAAGCACCTGAAGAAAACCACCATCGCCCTGGCCCTGGCCAACCTGGTCCTGGCCAGCGCGGCAAGCAGCGCCGCCGCTGCGCCGGCCGCGCCGGCCGCCGCTGCTGCTGCTACCGCTGCCGCGCCGGCCGCCAGCGACGACCCGCAACGCATCGTCGTCAGCGCCACCCGCCGCGACACCATGCTGCAGGACACGCCGCTGGCGATCACCGCCTATTCGCAGGAGACGCTGCAGAACAACCAGGTCAAGGACCTGGCCTCGCTGGTGTCGCTGGTGCCGAGCCTGATGGTCGAGCAACACGGCGACTCGGGCGGCGTGCACGTCTACCTGCGCGGGGTCGGCTCGGCCAACCATACCGAACTGGGCGATCCGGCGGTGGCCTTCTACATCGACGGCATCTACCTGCCGCGCCCGCAGGGCGCCACCGCCCTGATGTACGACCTGTCGCGCGTTGAAGTGGCGCGCGGCCCGCAAGGCACGCTCAACGGCCGCAACTCCACCGCCGGCTCGGTCAGCCTGGTGTCGGGCGCGCCCAGCACCAGCAAGGTGTTCGGCTCGGCCAGCGTGACGATGGGGAACTACCGCCACCATCAGGTGCAGGCGATGGTCAACCTGCCGCTGGGCCAGGACGTCGCCGTGCGCATCGCCACCATCAAGGACACCCATGACGGCTACGTCGACTTCCGCAAGGGCTCGAACGTGTTGCCGGGCACCGCCAAGTACGGGGCCGGCAACCAGGACGGCGTGCGCGCTTCGCTGCTGTGGAACGTGTCGCCGGACCTGAAGGCGACCCTGATCGCCGACTACTTCAAAGATACCGGCGCCGGCAATATCTACCTGCAGGCCGAGCCGGGCCCGCAAAAGCTGCGCTCGGCACTGGTCGACACTCCGGGCACGCTCGACCAGCAAATCATGGCGTACAAGGCCAAGGTCCAGTACAAGCCAAGCGAATCGACCCAGATCCAGTACCTGGGCAGCTGGTCGCGCTATCAGCGCAGCAATGCCAACGACGCCGACGCCGGCATGATGCCGGGCTTCAAAGCGGAGAACCGCACCGAGTGGTCCACTTTTGACAGCAACTCCAACGAGCTGCAGTTCCGCTCCGATACCTCCGACCCGTTCCAGTGGATCGTCGGCGCCTTCCTGTTCAACGAAAAGAACAAGATCCGCTTCGACATCGACCGCAGCGCCATTTCGGCCGCCACGCTGGCGCAAAGCATCGCCAACAACTCGGTGATCTTCGTGCAGCCGACCGTCGGCCAGTACGCGTCGGCCATGTCCTTCATCCAGCCTGACCGCCAGCTCAAATCGAAGTCGGTGTTCTTTAACCTCAGCCAGGACATCAGCAAGGACGTCAAGCTGACCGGCGGCATGCGCTATACCAAGGACGACAAGTCCGACGTTGGCGGGCGCAACTGGGCCTGCCCGGGCTGGCCCAACCCCGGCATCTTCGGCCAGCCGACCGCGGCCAACCAGCTGGTCACGCCCGGCGCCGGCCTGGTCAACACCCACAATATCGGCCCTGGCGGCGTGATCGACGCCACCACCTGCGGTCGCGACTACCAGAACACCAACGACGCCACGCTGTCGTACTCGAAGCTGACCTACCTGGCGCGCGGCGAATACAAGCTCGGCAAGGACAGCCTGCTGTTCGCGTCCGTCACCACCGGCTTCCATTCGCCGGCGATGGGCGACGGCGGTGCCACCACCAAGCCGGAGACACTGACCAGCTATGAGCTGGGCTACAAGGCCGACTTGCTGAATAACTCCCTGACGCTGAACGTCGACGCCTTCATCATGAAGTACAAGGACAAGCTCGAGTCGCAGGTGGTCAACAATGTGCTGGCCAACTTCAACGCCGCCGGCGCCACCGTCAAGGGGGTCGAAGCCGAATTCGCCTACCGCCCGTCCAGGCAGACCCGCATCATGGGCAATGCCACCTGGCTCAAGGCCGTGTATGACAGCTTCATGTCGTGCGACGTCGATTCGGCCCGCGCCAACGGCCAGTCGTGCGGTTCGACCGCGCCGCTGGTCAATGTCGGCGGCAGCGTCATGAAGCATGCGCCAAGCTTCGCCGGCACGCTGCAGTTCGAGCACGACATCGCCGTCGGCAACGGCTTGCTGACGCCGCGCGCCTCGGTCCACTACGAAGGCAAGTCCTTCATCGGCAGCGGCGCCTTCAGCCAGGACGTGCCGGGCCACCCAGGCGTCAAGAACCAGGCGGCCTACAGCACGGTTGACCTGAGCCTGCGCTTTGCACCGGCCAACAAGGCCTACACGCTGGAAGCCTTCGTCAACAACGCCACCGACAAGGCCGTCAAGCTTGACGTCGGCGATATGTGCGGCGACCTGGCGTGCACGCCGAAACAGCAGCTGTTCGCTGCCTTCTACAACGCTCCGCGCACGATGGGCGCGCGGGTGTCGGTGAAGTTCTAAAGCCGCCATGGTCGAACGCTTTGCCGACGGCCCCCGCCTGGTGGTGCATATTGGTGCCACCAGCGCCAGCTTCGGCCTCGCCTTCGTCAGGGGGCGGGTCGACTGGGTGCGCAAACTGCGCTGCGCCGAGTACACCCAGTGCGGCCACGCCGCACTGGATTACCTGTATATGTGCCAGTGCGACAAGGTCAAACACGTCGAAATCACGATGGACAAGAAGATGGCCCACCCGTGGGCCAACTCGATCGAGCTGATCCGCCGACAACTCGACTGCGAGTCGGTGCTGCTGATGGACCCGGCCACGGCCGAATTACAAAAGGAATGAATATGGCGCGTTCGCCGCTGCTGTGGGTCCCGACCGGCTACTTCACGATGGCCATGACGTATGTGATGCTGACCTCGGTGACGGCCATCATGTTCAAGAACCTGGGCCTGGACAATGGCGAGGCGGCCGCCTACGCCAGCTACCTGATCCTCGCCTACACCATCAAGCCGCTGTTCGCGCCGCTGGTCGAGATGTATGCGACCAAGAAGTCGTTCGTGATCGGCGCCACGCTGGCCATGGGGGTCGGTTTCGGCGCGGTGGCGCTGGTGATGGCGCTGCCCGGCTATATGACCATGCTGATGGTCCTGTTCTTCGCGCTGTCGTTTGTCGGCGCCACCAAGGACATCGCCACCGACGGCCTGTACGTGACCTCGCTCGACAGCCGCTCGCAGGCTTTGTATTGCGGCATCCAGAGCCTGTCGTGGAATATCGGCCCGATCGTCGCCGCCGGCGGCATGGTCTACCTGAGCGGCTACCTGCACACCCATGTGTTCCACCGCGACGCCAATGTGTTCGGTCCCAACTGGATCGATTCGTGGCGCGTCATCTTCTTCATCGTCGCCTGCCTGATGCTGGCGATGGCGGCCTGGCACGCGCGCGTCATGCCGGACGGCTCGCGCGCCGCCGACACGCCGGCCACCCTGAGCGACGCCGGGCGCATCCTGGCCGACTCTTTCGCCACCTTCTTCCAGAAGCCCGGCGTATGGCACATGATCGCGTTCGCCTTCCTGTTCCGGCTCTCGATCGGTTTTCTCGAAAAGATCGGCCCCTTCTTCATGGTCGACCCGGTGGCCAGGGGCGGCCTCGGGCTGACCAACGAAACCCTGGGCCTGGTCTACGGCACCTATGGTCTGCTGGCGGTGCTGGCCGGCTCCCTGCTGGGCGGCTACTTCGTGGCGCGCCGCGGCCTGCGCCCGACCCTGTTCCTGTTGTGCTGCGCGGTCAATATCCCGAATGCGACCTTCCTGGTCATGAGCATCTACCAGCCGACCGACCTGGCCCTGATCACCCTTGGCGTGGCGGTCGAGAAGTTCTTTTTCGGCTTCGGCGCGGTCGGCTTCATGATCTACCTGATGCAGCAGCTGGCGCCAGGCAAATACACGACCACCCACTACGCCTTCGGCACCGGCCTGATGGGCCTGTGCATGATGGTGACCGGGGTCGCCAGCGGCCACCTGCAGGAGCTGCTCGGCTACGTTAACTATTTCGGCTTCGTCATGGTGGCGACGATCCCGTCCTTCATCGTCTGCTGGTACGCGCCGTTCCACCACGACGAGCAGCGCCAGGCAGCTTCCTAGCCTATACTGCCGCAAGGAGGCGAAACCCGGCGCGGCAGCAGCGGCAGGGTCTGGTATATTGCGCCTTCTTCGACAGGAGCGATGCAGTGTCAGACAAAACCATCCCAATCCGTGCCTATGCCAAGCCCGCCGGCGGCTGGGGCTCACTGAACGGCACCGTCAAGGCGCTGCGCACCAACGGCGCCATGCCCGCGCTGTCGACGCTGACGCGGCTGAACCAGCCGCACGGCGTCGACTGCCCCGGCTGCGCCTATCCCGATTCGCCCAACAGCAAGTCGGTCGATTTTTGCGAGCAGGGCGCCTGGGCCATCGCGCATGAGGGCAGCAAGCAGCGCGCCACCCCCGAATACTTCAGCGCCAACACCCTGGCCTCGCTGCGCACCAGGGACAACGCGGAGCTCGAAGGCCTGGGCCGCCTGACCCACCCGATGCGCTACGACGCGGCCTCGGACACTTACCGCGAAATCGAGTGGGAACAGGCGTTTGCGCTGGCCGGCAGCGCGCTGCAGTCGCTCGACAGCCCCGACCGCGCCGCCTTCTACGTCTCCGGCCGCAGCAGCAACGAGGCCGCCTTTCCTTACCAATTGTTCGCGCGCGCGTTCGGCACCAATAACCTGCCCGACTCGTCGAACTACTGCCACGAGTCGTCCGGCGACGCGCTCAAGCTGTCGCTCGGCGTCGGCAAGGCGACCGTCGGGCGCGAGGACTTCGAACACGCCGAGGCAGTCTTCATCTTCGGCCAGAATCCGGCCTCGAACCACCCGCGCATGCTGGGCGACCTGCGCGAGGCAAAGCGGCGCGGCTGCAAGATCATCGTGGTCAACCCCTTGCGCGAGCGCGGGTTTGAAGAGTTCATCGATCCCCAGTCGCCGGCCGAGCTGCTGAGCGGGCATGGCACCGCGCTGGCCGACGGCTACTACCAGGTCCGCATCGGCGGCGACCTGGCCGTGCTGACCGGCATGATCAAGGCCGTGCTCGAAGCCGACCAGGCAGGGCAGGGCGTGATCGACCACGACTTCATCGCCCGCCATACCAGCGGCTTCGACGCGCTGGCGTCCAGCGTCAAAGCCCAGCAGTGGGACGGCATCGTCGCCGCCAGCGGCCTGTCGCGCGCGCAGCTGGAGCAGGCAGCGCAGTTCTACATGGCGTCCGGGGCCACAATGGCGACCTGGTGCATGGGCCTGACCCAGCACGAATACGCCATCGAAACGATCCAGATGCTGGTCAACTTGATGCTGTTGCGCGGCAACATCGGCCGCCCCGGCGCCGGCCTGATGCCGGTGCGCGGCCACTCCAATGTGCAGGGCGACCGCACCATGGGCGTGACCAACCGCCCCCGGGCCGAGTGGCTGGCCGCGATCGAGCGCGTGTTCGGCTTTACGCCGCCGAGCAAGCATGGGCTGGACGCGGTCGGCACCATCAACGGCTTGCTCGACAAGTCGGTGCACGCCTTCATTGGCCTGGGCGGCAACTTCGCCGTGGCCGGGCCGGACAGCCCGCGCGTGCTGGCGGCATTGTGCGACACGCGCCTGACGGTGCACATCGCCACCACGCTCAACCGCACCCACCTCTATCCCGGCAAGCTGGGCCTGCTGCTGCCTTGCCTCGGCCGCACCGAGCGCGACGAGCAGGCGGGCGGCCCGCAGTTCGTCAGCGTCGAAGACACCGCCAGCATGGTGCACGCGTCGGAAGGGCGCAACCCGCCTGCCAGCAGCGCCTTGCGTTCGGAAGCTTTCATCGTCAGCGAACTGGCGCGCCATGCGATGCCGCAGTCGCCCGTCAACTGGCGCGGCATGGGCAGCGACTATGACCTGACCCGCGGCTATATCGAGCAGGTGGCGCAAGGCGTGGTCGAGGGCTTTGCCAACTACAACCAGAATATCCGCCAGCAGCGCGGCTTCCGCTTGCCGAACACGGCGCGTGAGCGCGTGTGGGCCACCGAAGGTAAAAAGGCGCACTTCTTCGCCCATCCGCTGCCGCAGCAGACCATCATGTCGCGCGCCCGCGCGCGCCATGGCGACAAGGTACTGTGTCTGGCGACGATGCGCGCGCACCGCCAGTACAACACCACCGTCTACAAGGATCCGGCCGGCGAGATCGACCGCTACCGCGGCATCCACCATGGCCGCAAGGTGCTGTTCATCGGCGCCGGCACGATGGCGCGGCTCGGCTTCAAGGATGGTGAGCTGGTCAATATCCGCGCAGCCAGCCTCGATGGCATCGAGCGCATCGTCCAAGGCTTCCGGCTGGTCAGCTACGCCATCGAAGGCGACGACGTGTTCGGCTACTTCCCTGAACTGACGCCGTTGATCTCGCTCGACCTGCTGGCCCGCGGCTCGAACACGCCGGCGTTCAAGGAGGTCCCGATATTGATCGACAAGGCCTGAAGCCGCACCGCTCAGGCGCCGCCACCGCCTCCGAGCGCCTTGAACAGGGCCAGTGCCGCCAGCAGGCGGCCGCGCCGCAACTGGGCCAGAGCGTCCTGTGCCTGGAACAGGCTGCGCTGGGCATCGAGCAGGACAATCAGGTCGTCGGTGCCGGCGCGGTAGCGCACTTGCGCCAGCTGCAGGGCGAGCCCGGCTTGCTCAACCCCTTGCATTTGCAGTTGCTCCTGTACAGCCAGGCGACTGCATGCGGCCAGTGCTGACTCGACGTCGGCCAGTGCGGCCAGCACCGCCTTGCGATACCCCAGCACCAGTGCCCGTTCGCGCGCGGCGGCACCATCGACCTGCGCGCGCTGGCGGCCGCCGTCGAATATCGATTGCAGCAGCTGGGCGCCGATGGCGTAACTCCAGGCCGGATTGCGCAGCAGGCCGGCCAGTGAACTGCTGGCGGCGCCGGCCGAACCGGTCAGCGAAATCGATGGCAGCAGCGCAGCGCGGGCGGCCGCCAGGCTGGCGTGGGCCGATGCCAGTTGCGCCTCCGCCGCCAGCAAGTCCGGTCGCCTTAGCAGCAGGCTGGCCGGCAGGCCGGCCGCGACCTGCGGCACCACCAGGCCCTGCGGCGCGAATGCGGGATTGATAAACCCCTGCGGCTGCCGGTCGAGCAAGATGGCGAGGCCGGCCAGCAGCTGGCGCTGTTGCAGCTGCAGCGGCAGCACTGCAGCCTGCTGGTTGAAGACGGCATTGCGCTGGCGTGCCAGGTCGAGCTTTGATGCGGCACCGTTGCGGTGGCGCGATTCGACAACTCGCAGCACTTGCCGGGCAATGTCGATGTTTTCGTCGGCCACGGCCAGCCGCGCCTGCAGTGCCAGCAATTCGATATTGGCAGTGATGACGGCGCCGGCAATGCCGAGCCGCACCGCTGCCCGGTCAGCCTCGCTGGCGCGCACTGCCAGCCGGGCCGCCTGCGCCGCTGCGCCATTCCTGCCCCACAGGTCCACTTCATAGCTGGCACCGAGCGAGGCGCTGACATTGCCCTGGGCCTCGTTATCGTCGCCGCCGCGGCGGTTTCCGCTCAGGCCGAACGACAGCGCGGGCAATAGCGAGGCACCGGCTGCTTGCGCCTGTGCCTGGGCCTCCATGACGCGTTGGTTGGCAATGCCGATATCGGCGTTGGCTGCCAGCGCCGCCACAACCTGCTCCGACAGGGCGGGCGAGCCGAAAGCGCGCCACCAGTCGGCAGTCTGGGGCACAGCGCCGGGCACCGGCGTTTCATCATACTTGTCCGGCATTGGCATTGACGGTGCCGGTGCGGTGGCGCGGCTGGCGCAGCCGGTCAGCACTGCGGCGAGGGCCAGTACGCCGAGCCGGCGCAGCAGGTGGCGGGAGCTCGTATCCATCATTTTCCCAGCGCGACAACAGGATCGACCTGCGCTGCTTTGCGCGCGGGGAAGTAGCCAAACACCACGCCGATTGCCAGCGCACAGGAGAACGACAGCAGCACCGGCGCCAGCGAGAAGGCGACCGGCGTGCCGAAGGCGCCGAGCGCCAGCGCCGCCAGCAGGCCGAGGCCGACTCCGATGGCACCGCCGAGCACTGACACCACCAGCGCTTCGGTCAGGAACTGCTGCAGGATATTACGCATGCGCGCGCCGGTCGCCATCCGGATACCGATCTCGCGCGTGCGCTCGGTGACAGACACCAGCATGATGTTCATGACGCCGATGCCGCCCACCAGCAGCGAAATGGCAGCCACGGAGGCGAGCAGCACCGTCAGCGTGTCCTGGGTCTCGGTGGCGGTGTCGATCACCGACGCCATATTCCGGATCTGGAAGTCGACCGCGCCATGGCGCTGCTCCAGCAGCGCCTCCACGCTTTGCTGCGTGGCGTCGATCAGGCTGACCTGGTCCACCGCCACCGTGATATTACGCAGGAAGCGGGCGCCGAACAGGCGCAGGCTGCCGGTGGTCAGCGGCAGCATGACGACATCATCCTGGTCCTGCCCGCCGGGGCCGGCGCCGCGCACCGCCAGCACGCCGATGGTCTGGAACATGACGTTATTGAGGACGATGTATTTGCCGACCGGGTCGACATTCTTCCCGAACAGCTTGTCGGCCACGGTCTGGCCCAGCACGGCGACCGCAGCGTAGCTGCGCACGTCGGCATCGGAAAAGAAGATGCCGCGGGCGAGTGGCCAGTTGCGCGCGATCGGGAAGGTGGCGGTGGTGCCGGTTGCGCTGGTCTGGTAGTCGGCGTTGCCGATGCGGACGGTGACATTGCCTCCCAGTTCGGGCACCGCGGCCAGTACATTGGGCAGCGTCGCCAGTGCCTCGGCATCGTCCGGCACCAAGGTGGCGACGGTGCCGCCGACCCCGCGCCGCATGGGCGCGAGCGGGCGCACCAGCAGCAGGTTGGTGCCCATCGCGCTGATACGCGTCAGTACCGCTTCGCGCGCACCGTCGCCGATGGCCAGCATGGTGATGACGGATCCAACGCCGATGACGATGCCCAGCAGGGTCAGCACGGTACGAAATAGGTTCGAGTGCAGCGCGCGCACGGCGGTGCGGGCCGCTTCGATCAGGCCGCCGGCGAAGTCGTCGCCGCCGCCGGCCGGCGCGCCGGATTCCGGCTCGGCGACGACAGCGGCAAGGTCCGGCCCGCTGTCGTCGACGATCAAGCCGTCCTTGATGGTGATCTGGCGCCGCGCCTGCTGCGCCACCTCTGGTGCGTGGGTGATCACGATGATGGTGTGGCCGCGCTTCGACAGGTCCTGCATCAGGGCCATCACCTCGACGCCGCTCTGGGTGTCGAGCGCGCCGGTCGGTTCGTCTGCCAGCACGATGTGTCCGCCATTCATCAGCGCGCGCGCGATCGAGACGCGCTGCTGCTGGCCGCCCGACAGTTGGCTGGGCCGGTGGCCGAGGTGCTCGCCCAGGCCCAGCTTGCCGAGCAATGTACGCGCGCGCGCCGCGCGTTCCATCGGCGGCATGCCGGAATAAATGGCCGGCACCTCGACATTGTCGACGGCGCTGCCGGTCGCGATCAGGTTATAGCTCTGGAAGACAAAACCGAAGGCTTCGCGCCGCAGACGCGCCAGCTCGTCGCGTCCGAACGAGGACACGTCCTGCCCCATGAACAGGTAGTTGCCGGCGGTGGGACGGTCTAGGCAGCCGAGGATATTCATCAGCGTCGTCTTGCCGGAACCGGAAGCGCCCATGATGGCGATGAATTCGCCGGCATGGATGGTCAGGTCGATTCCGTGCAGGACTTCGACATCGAGGTCGCCGCTGCGGAAGGCCTTGCGAACCCCCCTCAGTTCGATCAGCGGCGGCGTGGTCACGGTGTTCACCGCCGTCCGCCCGTCATTGCCGGCGACGGAGCCTGCGCCGCAATCGGCCCGCCGGCCTTGGGCGCGGCAGGGCGGGGCGCCTGCCTGGTGCCGATCACCACCCGATCGCCCTCGGCCAGGCCCTTGACGATTTCGGCCGCGACCCGGGTCATGACGCCGACTTCAACCGGCCGCTCGCTGACGCGGCCATTGGCGTCGATGACGCTGACCGTGGCGTGGCCGTTGCGGAACTGGGCGCGCGGGTCGTCGCTGCGGACGGCGCGGTCGCGCTGCCCGCCGCCTCCTGCTGAACGGCCACTGGCGCCATCTGCACCGGTGGCCGGATGCAGGGCCGTCAGCGGCACCTGCAGCACTTGCCTGGCGCTGGCCAGCACAAAGAACACTTGCGCCGTCATTTGCGTCATCAGCACCTTGCGCTCGTTGGCGATGTCGAACAGGGCGTCGTACAGCACCACGTTGTTGAGCACCGCCGGCGTCGGCGGGATCTGGCGCAGCTTGCTGTAGTAGCGGCGGTTGCCGCCACCGAGCGTCGTGAAGTAGACCTCCATGCCGATGGCGAGCTTGGGCACGTCGGCTTCCGATACCTGGGCCTGGACCGTCATCACCGACAGGTCGGCGATGCGCAGCACGACCGGCGCCTGCTGGTTGGCGTTGAGGGTCTGGCCTGGCTTGACGGCCAGCGACACGACAGTGCCCGCCATCGGCGCATAGATCTTGGTATAGCTGAGATTGGCCTGGTCGCCGCGCAGGGTCGAGTTGGTCTGCTGCATCTGGGCCCGCATGCTGGCGACCTGGGCGCGTGCCGACAGCGCCGAGGCCTCGGCCATTTGCAGCGCTTCGACGGTCGTCGCTTCGTCCTTGATCATCGCCTGCTGGCGTTTCAGCTGCAGTTCGGCCAGTGCCAGCTGGGCCTGGCGGTCGTTGAGCTGGGCCGCCTGGTTGCTGAGCTGGGCACGGTCGGCGTCGACCTTGGACAAATAGACCGACGGGTCGATCTCGGCCAGCAGTTGGCGCTCGCTCACCTCGGAGCCGACCTCCACCAGCACTTGCCTGAGCTGGCCCGACACCTGGGTGCCGACATCGACGAACTGCTTCGGCTGCAAAGTGCCGGTGGCGGTGATGGTGTCTTCCAGGTCTGCCCGCGTGACGGTGGCGGTGAGCATGTCGGCAGTCGGGTCCCGCGCATTGCTCCAGGCCCGCCAGCCTGCGTAGCCGGCCACTATCGCGGCCACGACAGCGGCCGCAATGAGCGCCTGGCGCAAGCGCTGGCGCGGGGCGGGCTGAGCGGCGGGCGGATCGGTTGGGGTGACCATATGGGCGGGTCCTTCAGACGCGTGTACGCATGATGTGGAGCATCAATTGATGTGTTAGCCATGATACCGGTGGCAAGGAAACCCGGACTGTACGCTAGCACACGTGGCTACCATATGGACCAGCAACTATTCAGCTGCGCCACTCGACCACGCCGTCGCGCATTTGCAGGGCATTAATTCCTTGGTCACGCAGCAATCTGACGGCGTCGGTTGACATCAGGCAGAATGGTCCGCGGCAATAGGCGATCACGGGGCGATCTTTGGGCAACTCGGCAAGGCGGTCCTTCAGTTCGGCCAGTGGCATCGAGCGTGCGAATGGCAGGTGGCCGGCGGTGAATTCTTCGCCGGGCCGGACATCGATCACCACGACTTCTCCGCTTTTCGCCTTGTTCAATAATTCCTCCCGGCTGTTGCCCACCCATTCATGGGTGGCCGCCGACAACTGGCGCAGCGCGTCCTGCAATTCAAACAGGCGGTCCTCGGCCAGCAGGCGCAAGGTCACCCACAGCTGCCCCACTTCGCCGCTCGCCAGGCGATAGACGACGTACTTGCCCTGCCGCTCAGCGTCAACCAGGCGGGCCGACTTCAATTCCTTCAGGTGAGCGCTGACCAGCTTGGCGCTGATGCCCGCTTCCTGCGCCAGGGCCTCGACGGTCTTTGGCGATTGGCCCAACAGCTCGATCAGTTCCAGCCGTTTCGGACTGGCCGCCGCTTTGGCGACGCGCGCCACCTGTTCGTACAGGGCATCCTTGATAGTTCGGTTCGTCGTCATAGGCAGCAGTGTCGGCATTTCGCAGGGGCAGGTCAAGCATCGCAGCACAGGCGCTTGCGCCCGGAACGAATTTCCATTATATTCTAACAATCGTTAGATTGTTAGAATTAAGGAGTCTGTCATGTTTTTCAAGCAAAGAACAAACGAGGACGCCTCGATTTCCTACTTCTTCGGCTGCGGTGGGCTCGGCAAAGGTGTCGCGCTGGACGTGCTGGCCGGCGACCAAGCCTGGTACCTTGAGCAGGCCCGCAAGCTCAATGTGGACATCACCGTCGTGTTCGACTCGCACATCCATGCCGATCATCTGTCCGGCGGCCGCCAGCTGGCCGAGCTGACCGGAGCGTCCTACGCACTGCATGAAAGCAACGTTGGCAAGACCTCGTTCCCCTTCATGCCGCTGCGGGACGGGCAAGTCATCGATGCGGGCAACACCCGTATTGAAGTGCTGCATACGCCGGGCCACAGCGGCGACAGTATCTGCCTGCTGGTGTCGGACCGGCGGCGCACCGAATCACCGTGGTTTGTGCTGACGGGCGACACCTTGTTCGTCGGCGCGGTTGGCCGCCCCGACCTGGCCGGGCGCGAGCGCGAGATGGCCGCGCGCCTCTGGACCAGCCTGCACGAGCGCTTGCTGAAACTGCCCGATGAACTGGAAGTCTTTCCCGGGCACCAGGCAGGCAGCGCCTGCGGCGCCGATATCTCGGGCAAGCCATCGTCGACGATCGGTTTCGAGAGGCGCTGGAATCCTTTGCTGGCACTGGACAAGGAAGCGTTTACGTCGACGCTGGTCGCCGCAACGTCGCCGCGCCCGGTGGACATGGAGCGCCTGGTCGCCGCCAATCTGGGCCAACTGGCCTGCGCCTGACGATGGCGACGCCGATGCCGATGCCGATGCCGCACGCCAGCCCCACCGCACCGGAACTCGGGCTGCGCCAGAACTGGCGCCAGTTCAGCTTGCTCGTGCTGGTGAATGCCTTCGTCGGCGCCATGGTGGGCATGGAGCGGAGCATTCTGCCTGCCATCGCCGAACAGGATTTCAAGCTTGTCGCGCACAGCGCCATCCTGGCCTTCATCGTCGTTTTCGGCGTGTCGAAGGCGCTGACCAACTATGTTGCTGGCCGCTGTTCCGATGTCTACGGCCGCAAGCTCGTCCTCGTCGCCGGGTGGCTGATCGCAACACCGGTACCGTTCTTGCTGATGTGGGCGCCGTCGTGGAACTGGATCTTGCTGGCCAATGTGTTTCTCGGCGTGAGCCAGGGCCTGACCTGGTCCACCACCGTCATCATGAAGATCGACCTTGCCGGCCCCGGTAATCGCGGCACGGCGATGGGCATCAACGAGTTCGCCGGCTATGTCGCGGTGGGCGGCGCGGCCCTGGCCACCGGCTGGATGGCGGCCCGCTACGGGCTGCGGCCGCAGCCGTTCTACCTGGGCGTCGGGTTTGTGCTGGCCGGCTTGCTGTTGTCGGCCTGGCTGGTGCGCGAAACGCACGGCCACGCCCAGCTCGAGGCTGCGCCTGCGGCAGGACAGCAGGCGGCCGTCATGCCATCGCAAAAAACCATCTTCTGGCGCACCAGCGTGTTTGACCCAAACCTGTCGGCGATCAGCCAGGCCGGCCTGGTCAATAACCTGAACGACGGCATGGCGTGGGGACTGTTCCCCTTCGTGTTCTCCGCTGCGGGCATGAGCCTGGCCCAGATCGGCACGCTGGCCGCGATCTATCCGACCGTGTGGGGTGTCTGCCAGCTGTTTACCGGCGCGCTGTCCGACCGCATCGGCCGCAAAGGGCTGATCGTCGCCGGTATGTGGGTGCAGGCGGCGGGCATTGCGCTGATCACGCTGATGGCCACATTCTCCTGGTTCGCCGCTGGCGCCGTGCTGCTCGGGGTTGGCACGGCAATGGTCTATCCGACCCTGCTGGCAGCCATCGGCGACGTGGTCAACCCGGCCTGGCGCGCATCGACGGTCGGCGTGTACCGCCTGTGGCGCGACATGGGCTATGCCGTTGGCGCGCTGCTGTCCGGGCTGGTGGCAGACTGGTATGGCGTGGCGGCGGCCATGTGGCTGGTCGCGGCCCTGACCTTCCTGTCAGGACTGCTGGCGGCCGTGCGCATGCGCGAAACGATAGGAGTGAGGCCGGATTGACCTTCGCCGGTGCAGCAGCAGGAACGCGGCCGGCACCACGAACATCGACAATAGCGGGGCCGTGATCATGCCGCCGACCATCGGCGCAGCAATGCGCTGCATGACTTCCGAGCCGGTCCCCGAGCCGACCATGATCGGGACCAGTCCGGCGAGGATGACGGCCACCGTCATCGCCTTGGGCCGCACGCGCAGCACCGCCCCTTCGCGGATGGCGTCGAGCAGATCAGCGTCGCCATCGCGGCCCGCGGCCAGCCGCGCCGCCCACCCTTGTTTCAGGTAGAGCAGCATGATCACGCCGAACTCGGCCGATACACCGGCCAGGGCGATGAAGCCGACCCCGCTGGCCACGGACAGCTTGTGCCCCAACAACCACAACAACCAGACGCCGCCAGCCAGGGCCAACGGCAGGGTGGCCATGATCAGGCCTGCTTCATCCAGGCGTTTGAACGTCATGTACAGCAGGACGAAAATAATGAGGAGCGTGGCCGGCACGACGACTTTCAGCTTTGCCGTGGCGCGCTCCAGGTATTCGAACTGGCCCGACCACGACACGGAATAGCCGGCCGGCAGCTTGACGCCGTTCGCCACCGCCTGCTGCATGTCGTGCACGGCGGAACTGAGGTCGCGGCCGCGGATGTCGACGTACACCCAGCCCGACAGGCGCGCGTTCTCGCTCTTGAGCATCGGCGGGCCATCGGTGACGACAATCGCAGACACGTCGCCAAGGCGGATCTGCGCGCCCCGCTCGGTCTGCACCGGCAGGTTGCGCAGCCTGTCGACTGAGTCGCGTACTTCGCGCGGGTAGCGCACATTGATCGGGAAGCGCTGCAAGCCTTCGACCGTCTCGCCGATATTGTCGCCGCCGATGGCGCTGGACACGATGCTTTGCACATCGGCGATGTTCAGGCCATAGCGGGCGGCCGCGTCGCGGTCGATCCTGATGTCGATATAGCGCCCGCCATTCAAGCGCTCGGCCAGTGCGGACGACACGCCCGGCACGCCCTTGACGACCCGCTCGATGTCGCCGGTGATGCGGTCGATCTCCTTCAGGTCGGCGCCCGCGACCTTGACGCCGACCGGGCTCTTGATGCCGGTGGCCAGCATGTCGATCCGGTTGCGGATTGGCGGCACCCAGATATTGGACAGCCCTGGCACCTGGACGACGCGGTCCAGCTCCTCCACCAGCTTGTCGCTGGTCATACCGGCGCGCCACTGCGAGCGCGGCTTGAACTGGATCGTGGTTTCGAACATTTCCAGCGGCGCCGGATCGGTCGCCGACTCCGCCCGGCCTGCCTTGCCAAACACGCTGTGCACTTCGGGCACGGTCTTGATCAGCCGGTCGGTTTGCTGCAGCAATTGCGCGACCTTGCCGGCCCCGATGCCGGGCAGCGCCGAAGGCATATACAGCAAGTCGCCTTCGTCCAGCGGCGGCATGAATTCCCCGCCGAGGCGGGCAAGGGGCCACAAGGTCATGACGGCGACCAGGCCCGCCACCGCGAGCGTCGCCTTTGGATGGCCCAGCACAATCTCCAGCAACGGCCGGTACAGCGCGATCAGGGCCCGGTTGATCGGATTGCTTTGCTCGTGCGGGATGCGGCCGCGGATCATATAGCCCATCAGGACCGGGATCAGCGTGACCGCCAGGCCGGCAGCGGCCGCCATCGCGTAGGTCTTGGTGAAGGCCAGCGGCGCGAACAGGCGGCCCTCCTGCGCCTCGAGGGTGAATACCGGGATGAAGGACAGCACGATCATCAGCAGCGAGAAGAACAGCGCCGGCCCGACCTCGGCCGCGGCATCGGCGATGACTTTCCAGTGCTCATCGCCGGCCAGCCGTTCGCCCGGATGGGCGTGGTTCCAGGCCTCGATGTGCTTGTGGGCGTTCTCGATCATCACCACGGCGGCATCGACCATGGCGCCGACGGCGATCGCGATGCCGCCAAGTGACATGATGTTGGCGTTCACTCCCTGGTAAACCATGACAATATAGGCGCAAAGGATGCCCAGCGGCAGCGACACGACCGCGACGAGGGCCGAGCGCAGGTGGAACAGGAAAATCGCGCAGACCACCCCAACGGCAATGAATTCCTCGATCAGCTTGTGTTCCAGGTTGGTCACGGCGCGCTGAATCAGGTTCGAGCGGTCGTAGACGGGGACGATCTCGACGCCCGCAGGCAGGCTCGGCTTGAGCCTGTCCAGCCTGGCCTTGACGGCGGCGATGGTCTCGAGCGCGTTCTTGCCCGAACGCATGACGATGATGCCGCCCGCCACTTCGCCTTCGCCGTTCAGCTCCGCGATGCCGCGCCGCATCTCGGGGCCGAGCTGGACGTGGGCCACGTCGCCCAGCCGCACCGGCACGCCGGCCGCGCTGGCCGACAGCGGTATCTTGCGGAAGTCGTCAAGCGACTGCAGGTAGCCCGAGGCGCGCACCATGTACTCGGCCTCGCCCAGTTCCAGCACCGAGCCGCCGGTTTCCTGGTTGGCCTTGCTGACCGCGTCGATCACCTTGCCGTGGGTGATGCCATAGGCGCGCAGCTTGTCCGGGTCGAGCACGATCTGGTACTGGCGCACCATGCCGCCCACGCTTGCCACTTCCGACACATTCGGCACGGCCTTCAGTTCAAACTTGAGGAACCAGTCCTGCAATGCTCTGAGTTGCGACAGGTCCATCTTGCCGCTGCGGTCGACCAGCGCGTACTCGTAGATCCAGCCGACCCCCGTTGCGTCCGGCCCCAGCGCTGGCCTGGCCTGGCTGGGAAGCCGTGCCTGCACCTGGTTGAGCAGTTCGAGCACCCGCGAGCGCGCCCAGTACGGATCGGTGCCGTCGTCGAACAGCACGTAGACGAAGGAGTCGCCGAAGAAGGAGTAGCCGCGCACGGTCTTGGCCCCGGGCACCGACAGCATCGCCGTCGTCAGCGGATAGGTGACCTGGTTCTCGACGATCTGCGGCGCCTGTCCCGGATAGCTGGTGCGGATGATCACCTGGGTGTCCGACAGGTCGGGAATGGCGTCGAGCGGTATGTGCGACAGCGACCAGACGCCCCAGCCGCTGATGACGATTGTGGCCAGCAGCACCAGCAAGCGGTTGGCGATCGACCAGCGTATCAGCCTGGCGATCATTGGCGCGCTCCGTTTGGCTCGGCCATGCGGCTTAAGGATCCCTTGAGGCTGGCCTCCGAGTCGATCAGGAACTGCCCCGACACAACCACGCTCTGGCCGGCCTCGAGGCCCTTACGCACCTCGGTCTGGCCATTGGCCTCCATGCCGCGTTCGATGTCGACGGGGAGGAATTGGCCGTCGCCCTGGATCACCATGACGACAGTGCGCGTGCCGGTCTGGATGACGGCCTCCGACGGCACCAGCAGCACCGCCTTGTCGTCCGCTGGTCCGAAGGCGATCGTGGCGAACATGCCCGGCACCAGCTGGCCGGACGGATTCGCCAGTTCGATGCGCGCCTTCAGGGTCCGGGTGGTGGGATTGACTTCCGGCAGGATGGCGCCGACTTTTCCCTTGAAGACGGCGCCCGGCAGAGCGGCGGTGCGTGCCTCGGCCATCCGGCCCGGCCGTATGCCCGCCGCTGCCCCTTCGGGCACTTCGGCATTGACCCACACTGTGGACAGGCCGTTGATACGCAACAGCGGGGCGCCCGCCATCACGGTCATGCCTTCGCGGACGGACAGTTCCGCGACCACGCCGCCGATGGGGGCGGTGATGGTCATGCGCGCAATGGTCTTGCCGGTCGACGCGACCTGCCTGATCTGCAGCTCGTCCATGCCCGCCAGGCGCATGCGCTGGCGCGCCGCTTCGGCCAGGCCTTCGGCGCCATGGCCGCGCATGCGGCTGACGGCCAGGTATTCCTCCTGCGCCGCGATCCAGTCCGGCACATACAGATCGAGCAGGGGCTGGCCCTTCCTGACCGGGTCGAGCGGCGCGCGCACATGCAGCCTTTCGACGAAGCCATTGCTGCGCGCCTGCACCAGCGCAAGGTCGCGTTCGTTATAGGCGACCGTTCCGACCGCCGACAAGCCGGAGGCAAGGCGGCCGCGCGTGACCGGCGCCGCGCGTATGCCAAGGTTCTGCTGCACGCGGGGACTGATCGTGACGGTTCCTTCGCCCGCCGCGCTGTCGCCGTACACCGGCACCAGTTGCATGTCCATGAAGGGCGACTTGCCCGGCTGGTCGAATCGTTGTCCCGGAACCATCGGATCGTGCCAATAGAGCGGCTGCTTTTCCGTGCTCGCGCCGGATCGTGCAGGAGTGGACGCGGGGGCAAGCGATTCCATTCCCTGCTGGACGCCTGCGCGGTATATTCCATAGCCTGCCGTGCCGGCCAGGACCACCGTCATCAGCGCGATTGTAAGCTTCCTGCTATTCATTCTGTTTCCTTTGCTGATACGAGGAAATTGAGCTGCGCCCACAGGCGTGCGGTGTCGGCCTGCAACTGCAGGGCCTGCAGCTGTGTTTCAGTTTCGTTGCGCCGGCTCGCGAGCAGCTCGAGCAAGCTGGCTTTGCCGCCACGGTAAGCGGCGGCAACGGCCTCGCTGCGGTCCCTGGCCAGCGGGATCAAGTCGCGCTCGTAACGGGCCTGGCGTTCGCGCCCGCTTTCCCATTCGGTCATCAGGACGCGGGTCTGGGCAATATGGGAACGCAGCATTTCCTCGCGCTCGGATCGAGCCTGCCCGGCCATGGCGAGCCTGGCCGACAGTTCGCGGTCCTGGCGCCTGGCGCGGTCCCATTGCAAGGGCACCGACACGCCGATCGAAGCCATGTTGGCAAAAGCGGGGCCGCGCTGCTGGAATGCCAGTTCGATGCTCCAGTCGGGCCTTCTGTTGCTTTCGGCCAGCTTTACTTCAAGCTGGGCGACGTGTTCCTGCTGCGCCAGCACGGCGTTCTGCGGATGGTGCGCCAGTTGGGTCGCGAGGGAGGCAGCATCGAGCGCGATGGCGTCCATGGCCGGCGGATTGGCCAGCGGGCCGTCGGCGTCGGGCCCGGACCAGCGCACCAGCATGGTCTTGGCATTGACGAGGCGGCGTCGTTGTTCGCTATTGCGGTCTTCGATGTACGCCAGCGTGCTGCGCGCTGCCAGCAGCTCGGCCTGGCTGATTCGCCCGCCCCGGTAGGCCGCTTGCGCGGCGTCGATTTCGAGGCTGGCGCGCGCAAGCTGGTCGGCCAGCAATGCGGCGGCGCGCTGCGCATAGTGGCGTTCCAGCCAGGCCAGCGCAGTGTCGCGCTCGATCGCCGCCAGTGCTGCCGCTTTTTCCGCCAGCACCCTGGCCGCCTCGCGCTCAAAGCGTTGGGTGCGCAACTGCCGCTTATCGGCCCCGGTCAATTCCTGCATGACGCCGATGCGGCGCATGGTCATGAAATCGTTGCCGAGGCTGAAGCGGTCGCGGCCGCTGACGGGAAGGTTGTCGATCCCGGCCTTGAGGACCGGATCGGGCAGCTGGCCGGCGGCCACGGCCATGTCGCGGGACGCCGAGGCCGCGTAGTCATAGCCGGCCAGCTGATGCGAGCGCAGCACGGCCAGGCGCTGGGCTGCGGCCAGGGTCAGCGGCGCATCGAAGGCGCCGGCAGGGCCGCCAACGCCGAGAACGACGAGCAGGGCGCACGCACGGATGCGTTGTTTCGGGAAAAGCATGGGAACCTCCACATTTCGACAGGCAGCATGGCGCGCGCAATGCGCAGCGATCCCGGGCTATGCGAATGGGAGTGTCAAATGCGGAAACAGCAGTTGCGGATGATCAGCGGGGGCGCTACCGGGCGCGCCGACAGCAGCGGCTGGGCCAGGGCGGTCCGGGTCGGCGCGATGAGGCCGCGCAGGTGCACGACAGCGCTGAGTTCGCCTGAAACGAAGGGCTGGACATGGGGCGCGCCGGGTTTGTCGAGCGACTGATGGCTGCCGTCGCAATGGGCTTGGCACAAGCCCGATCGCTGCGCTTCCATTTCCGGACAATCGGCCATGTCGCCCATCGCCATCCGTGCCGCCATTTGGCTTGCTGGTGCTGCTGGGCAGGCATACGCCGCCACGGCAAGCTGCGTAAACAGCATGCTCAGCACCGCCACAAGGACGGCCAGGAAGCGTGAAGGACGAGTCAGTTTCATCGGATGACGGAATGGGCGATAGCCGATGGTATGCAAAAGCGGCAAGAGATGCAAGCGGACGGCATTGTTGCGCGATCAGGTTCAATTCCTGCAATTCCACGACTTTGCTACACTAGCCGCCTGAAAAAGGATTTGTATGTCTGATTGCTGTAACGACGCATGCGCCCCGGGCGCGCCGCCGCCTGACCGGCGCTACCGCAATATTCTATGGATCGCCCTGGTCCTCAATGCCGCCATGTTCGGTATCGAGCTGGCCGGTGGCTTGCATGCCAGTTCGGCGTCGCTGCTGGCCGATGCGGTCGACTTTTTTGGCGATGCAGCCAATTATGGAGTGTCCCTGTTCGTGCTGAGCCTGGCTGCTGCGTGGCGCTCGCGAACGGCGCTGATCAAGGGCGTGACGATGGGGGCCTACGGCATGTTCGTCCTCGCGCAATCGGCATGGCACGGCGCGACCGGGACGCTGCCCGAAGCAAGTACCATGGGCAAGATTGCCTTGCTGGCGGCGTGCGTCAACCTGCTGGTCGCCGTCTTGCTGTATGCGTTCCGCAATGGCGATGCGAATATGCGCTCAGTCTGGCTTTGCACGCGCAATGATGTCATCGGCAATTTCGCCGTCATGCTCGCCGCCTGGGGCGTGGCCGCGACCGGCAGCGGCTGGCCGGATGTGGCCGTCGCGGTAGTGATGGGGCTGCTTGGCTTGAGTGCGGCCAACACCGTCATCGCGCACGCGCGCGCCGAGCTGAGGGCAGGGCACCTGGCGATACGGCAGACTTGATATCGACAATGCCACTGGCACGTATCCATATCGGGTACGTGTTCGTCGCTAGCTGCCAGTGTGCCCGGCTCGGCTCGTACTGATCAACGACAGCAACAATTTGCGTGCGGCGTCCAATTCCCATCCCGTGAATTCTTTGTGAGTCGCGCGCTGCGCGGCCGGCGTCACCGCAGTTGAATGAATACATCCGTCAATACTGTCGTCAACACAACCGGAAACTTCAGTCTCTGAGTAAGCTGTCATGCCAGTGGCCGGATCCGTCGAACGCATCAATTTCTCGGCAGCGTTTCGATTCCAACCCACGAAAAGTAATTCGCTCCGCAGCAAGCCTGCGACGGCTTGTATGGCGCAAGGGTAACTTTTCAGGGACGCATGGGCGGCGCTCAGGTCGATGGTGGTCATAATGTTCTCCGAACGATGATCATGCTCCTTTCGAACGTAAATGCAAATTCAATAAGCGAATATACATTCTGCTAACGCCGGCCATATCCAGTGAAAGCGTGGCGGCAGTGGACAGCGCATATCAAATATTCGAGCGCATCGGCTATGACGCCGTAGATCGCCTTGTTTTTACGCAAAGCACATTGTCTGAATTTTGTCAGCCTCGAATTCCCCGTTACAGTTCGCCCCAGCTTGACGCGGCCGCCCCCGAAGACTATATTACTGACTCAAGAGTAAGTTATTTGGGTTCGCAGCATGTCTTGTCCTTTTGATTACAAACCACGCTGGGAGCGGCGCAAGGATGCCCGCCCCCAGGAATTGCTGGCCGCAGCCCTCGACCTGTTCGTCGAGAAGGGCTTTGCGTCGACGCGCCTGGAGGACGTGGCCAAGCGGGCCGGGGTGTCCAAGGGCACGCTATACCTGTATTTCGAGAACAAGGAAGAGCTGTTCAAGGCCGTCGTGCGCGAAAACATCGTGCCGGCCATCGGCGACGCCGAGGACATCATTGCCGGTTTCGAAGGCAACAGCGCCGAGCTGCTGCGCTGCGTGATGATGGGCTGGTGGGAACGCATCGGGGCCACCAAGTCTTCCGGCATTACGAAGCTGATGATGTCGGAGGCGGCCAACTTCCCGGATCTTGCCGACTTTTACAATGAAGAAGTCATCAGCCGCTGCACCGCCATGATCGGCGGCATGCTCGAAACCGCGATTGCCCGCGGCGAGTTCCGGCCGATGAATGTGGCGGCGCTGACCCAGGTGCTGATCGCCCCGGTGCTGACCCTGATGATGTGGAAGCACGCGCCCGGCCCCTGCGGCGAGGCGGCGCAATGCCCCCACACCTTTCTCGACACCCTGATTGATATGGCCCTGCATGGGGTGGTGGCGCACCCGCCCGGTGACAAATCGGCAATTTCGGGCGTTCATGCCCCTTAAACTGCAGACTGTCGCAATTTCATGCGTTTTAGTGGTCATGTCGTTAAGATGTGCGTTGTGAGGCCGTTCAACGATAAAATATCGGATTACCAATTTCTTACAAACCGAGTCCAAGATGAATATCGAACAAGCCCGCTTTAACATGATTGAACAGCAGATCCGTCCCTGGAATGTGCTGGACCAGGACGTGCTCGATCTGCTGGTCGTCGTGAAGCGCGAAGAATTCGTGCCGGCTGCCTGCAGGAACCTGGCTTTCGTCGACACTGAAATCCCGCTGCCCGGCGGCGAGTTCATGTTTACGCCCAAGCTTGAAGCGCGCCTGCTGCAAGAAGTGATGCTGAAGAAGCACGAGAACGTGCTCGAGATTGGTGCCGGCTCCGGCTATATGGCAGCGCTGCTGGCGCACAAGGGCCGCCATGTGACGAGCATTGAAATCTTGCCGGAACTGAAAAGCATGGCGGAGAAGAACCTGGCCCAGGCCGGCGTGACCAATGTCACGGTCGAACTCGGCGACGGCTCGACCGGCTGGGCCAAGGGCGCGCCGTACGATGTGATCGTGATTTCGGGCGCACTCGAAGTATTGCCGGAAGAATTCCTGGCGCAGATCAAAGTCGGTGGCCGCATCGCGGTCATCGAAGGTACGGCGCCGGTGATGTCGGCCAACATCATCACCCGCGTCGGTGAGGCGGCCTACGACACGGTCAAGTTATTCGAAACCGTCGTCAAGCCACTCAAGGCTGCGGCGCCGTCGCACTTCGCGCTGTAATGCGGCACGTCACGGCAGTCGAACTGTCCGCCTGGCTGGCCGACGCCGGCAAG
This sequence comes from uncultured bacterium, assembly GCA_965233055.1. Lineage (GTDB taxonomy): Bacteria > Pseudomonadota > Gammaproteobacteria > Burkholderiales > Burkholderiaceae_D > Telluria_A. The sequence continues at coordinate 3,589 of CBDDRJ010000134.1, read as the reverse complement.
GCCAGGCCCGTCTTGCTCGATGTGCGCGAGAAGTGGGAGTCCGACATCTGCAAGATCGAAGGCTCGCTCAATATCGCGATGAACACGATCCCGGCCCGCATCGACGAGCTCGATGAAGATGCCGAGATCGTCTGCATCTGCCACCATGGCGCGCGCAGCATGCAGGTGGCGGCATTTTTGGAACGCAATGGATTTAGCAAGATAGTCAATTTGACGGGCGGGATACACGCCTGGGCTGTGCAGGTAGACAGCACAATGCCGACGTATTGAGGCATTGATAAGCAGAGAATAACAAGTGCGGTTTATAAATCCTTTTTTGATGACTCCAATGGAGAATGCAATGCAGAAATCCCTTATGGCCGTGCTGATCGGCAGCGCCCTGTTGTCGTTCAACGTCCACGCAGCCGACCTGATCGATGTCTACAAGCAGGCCTTGGCCAATGACGCGCAGTTTGCCAGCGCACGGGCGAACCTGGCGATCGGCATGGAACGCGTGCCACAGGGGCGCGCAGCGATCCTGCCGGTGATCGGCCTGACCGCCGGCAAGTCGCGCGCATCCACCGAAACCCCATTCCTCGGCGTCGACGTCAAGGAAACCAAGACCGGCAGCAACTACCTGCTGTCGCTGAGCCAGCCGATCTTCAACTGGGGCGCATGGCATACCTATGAGCAGAGCAAGCTGGCCCAAGCGGCCGCCGAAGCGGCGTTTGGCCAGGCACAGCAAGACCTGATCACCCGCGTTTCGCAAGCCTACTTCGATGTGCTGGCGGCGCAGGACACGCTTGAGTCGATCCGCGCGCAAAAGTCCGCCACGACCGAGCAACTCGCCTCGGCCAAGCGCAATTTTGAAGTCGGCACCCAGACCATCACCGATACGCACGAAGCGCAGGCGGCGTTCGACCTGGTGGTGGCGCAGGAGCTGGCCGCATTGAACGACGTGGAAAACAAGCGCACCGCGCTGCAGGCCATCATCGGCGCTACGCCAACGGCGCTGGCACCGCTGAAGCCGGGCGTGACGCTGACGGCACCGCAGCCGGCGACGATCGACGCCTGGGTCGCGTCGGCCGAGAAGCAGAACTATGGCGTCGTCGGCGCCAGCCTGAACCTGGAGTCGTCCAAGCGCGGCATCGAACTGAGCCGCGCCGGTCATATGCCGAGCCTGAGCTTCGGCGCCAGCAAGGGCCGCAATGTGGGTGAGGGCGCCTGGTCCAACACGACCTCGGTCGGCATCAGCCTGAACGTGCCGATCTTCAATGGCTTCGCCGTCACCAGCCGCGTGCGTGAATCGATCGCGATCGAAGACCGCTCCCGCAACGACCTCGAATCGGCCCGCCGCAATGCGGCGCAGGCTGCGCGCCTGGCCTTCAATGGCGTCAACAGCGGCCTGGCACAGGTCAAGGCGTTCGAAGCGGCGGAAGTGTCGAGCCAGTCGGCACTGGACTCGAACAAGCTTGGTTACCAGGTCGGCGTGCGCATCAATATCGACGTGCTCAATGCACAGCGCCAGTTGTACTCGAACCGTACCAACCTGTCGCGCGCCCGTTACGACACCATCGTCAACGGCCTGCGCCTGAAGGCGGCGGCCGGCACCCTGAAAGAAGCTGACCTGGAGCCGATCAACGCCTTGCTGAAGAAGTAAGCGGTCAGAACTCTTTCAATCCGGATTGACCGAGACCGGCGCCTGGTGCGCCGGTTTTGCGTTCTATCAGCTCGATCTTGTAGCCGTCCGGATCGGTGACGAAGGCGATATTGGTGGTGCCGCCCTTGACCGGGCCGGGGTCGCGCGTGACCTTGCCGCCGTTGGCGGTGACCTGGCGGCAGGCGGCGTAGATGTCCTCGGCCGCAATGGCCAGGTGGCCGTAGGCCGTGCCCAGCTCGTAGCTGTCGACGCCGTAGTTGTACGTCAGTTCCAGTTCGGCGTGCTCCGGGTTGGTGCCGAAACCGACGAACGCCAGCGTGTATTTGTATTCCGGGTTGTCGTTGGTGCGCAGCAGCTTCATGCCCATCACTTTGGTGTAGAAGTCGATCGAACGCTGCAGGTCGCCGACCCTCAGCATGGTGTGCAAAATGCGCATGGCATGTTCCCCGGTTGGTGAGCAAAACGCTGATTCTATTCGCTTCCGGGTTTACCGTGAAGCAAAAGCATCACTGCGCCGTCGGCCCCCTATTTGCGCGGCGGCGACTCCGTTGCGGTGGGCTGGCCGCGCATGCCGTCGGCGGCATCCGGTTGCGGCTGTGCCGGGCCGCGCTGGCGCACGCCTTTGTCGATGGTGTTCGGATCGACCCCGGTCTGGTTGTGCAGGTCGGTGTCGACCAGGCCGCGGGCCAAGTCGTCGGCCGCTTGCCGCATCACGCCGCGCGGCTCGGCCATGCCTTCGGGCGATTCGTCGCGCTCATGGGGCTGGCGCTGCTCGGCGGCGGCGCCGTCGCGGTTGGGCTTGGTGGTGTTGACCTTGTGGTCGTTGAGTCTTGTTTGCATTGCATTCTCCGTCATTGTGTTGGGTTGATGCTAGCTTGCCACGCAATTGGAGGGCGCTCTGTTGCCTACCCCACCGACAGCTTGCCCCATGCCACTTGCCAGTTTGCGCGTCGTCACCCTATACTGTTCTTATATACAGTCACATCGGGCTTGGCGCCGACGCGGTCTTTGTCTGGCAGAAGCGTGCATTCTGCGGTAATCTCCTGCGTGGCGTCGCTGCGGCGACGCACCCTCTGACAAGTGCCGGGACCCTTATGCCAGCCAAGCTTGAAACGCAAGAAACCATCGCCCTCGTGGTCCGGCACAATAGTGTCGGCATCGAGGAGCCGGTCGGCGGCATCATCGAGTTCCTGCAGGGCGAAGGCTACCGCGTCGTCATCGAAACCCAGACCGCCACCCATATCGCGTTCCGCGGCGTCGAGGCGATGAGCGTGCCCGAGATCGGCAAGCAGGCCTCGATGGCTGTCGTCATGGGCGGTGACGGCACCATGCTCGGCATCGCGCGCCAGCTGGCGCCCTACCAGGTGCCGCTGATCGGCATCAACCAGGGCCGCCTCGGCTTCATGACCGACATTCCGTTCGAACGCATGATCCCCATCCTTGGCGAGATTTTGAGCGGCAAGGCCAAGGCCGAGCAGCGCACCCTGCTCGAAGGGCGCGTGGTGCGCGCCGGCCAGGTGATCGAAACGGGCCTGGCCGTCAACGACGTCGTCGTCTCGCGCGGCGCCGGCGCCGGCATGGTCGAACTGAAGGTCACGGTCGACGGCCACTTCATGTACAACCAGCGCTCGGACGGCCTGATCATCGCCACCCCGACCGGTTCGACCGCCTACGCGCTGTCGGCCGGCGGGCCGCTGCTGCATCCGAGCCTGCAGGGCATCGTGCTGGTGCCGATCGCCCCGCATGCGCTGTCGAACCGGCCGATCGTCGTGCCCGAATCCAGCGAGATCGTGGTGGAACTGATGGCGGGACGCGACATCAGCGTCAACTTCGACATGCAGACCTTCGCCAGCCTGGTGCACGGCGACCAGATCGTCATTTCGCGCTCGCCCAACCACATCACGTTCCTGCATCCGCAAGGCTGGAGCTACTACGACACGCTGCGCGAAA
>CBDDRJ010000133.1:0-9405 GCA_965233055.1 uncultured bacterium | reverse complement strand
AAAAGTGGTGACGAACCGGGTTCTTTTCCCACCCGTTTGGTCTCGACTCCTTCTGCCGCGCAGGCTCCTAGTTTTTGTTTGGGGGAGGTGGGCGAATCTGAGAACTCAAGTCTTCTATAAGATATAATACTGGCTTCCCCTCTCTGTACCCCAAAGCAAGTTTGCCCATGGCCGAGTTATCCGACAAGCCGAAAGAACTGACCGACGAGTTCTTTATCCTTGGTGTCACCAGCAATGGCCGGCAGTTCCGCCCGAGCGACTGGGCTGACCGGCTGTGCGGTGTGATGTCCTGCTACCGCCCCGAAGGTAGCGGCGGGCCGAATGCGCACCTGACTTATTCGCCCTATGTGCGCCCGACCATGTTGAATGGCATCAAGGCGGTCGTGGTCCAGCGCAAGAAGTTGCTGGCCCTCGAGCCGCTGGCCTACCATTTTGTGCTGAACTTCGCCAAGGACAACGACCTGCAAATGGTCGAGGCCTGCATCCTGCCCGAGCCGGAAAAACCGTAAGCCCACTACAGAGTTACCCTGCCGGTTTGAGCGGCATCAAGGTTCGTGCGCAATCGCCGCGTTAGCGTGGCGGTGGGGCGCGCCGCCTTGTGCGCGCACACGACCAGGAGAAAGCCATGCGGGTAGCAGAGATCAGTACCGTCAATACGGTGTTTTGCGCGGGCGATGAAACCGTCCAAGGCGCGGCATTGCTGATGCGCAAGCACCATGTCGGCGATGTTGTCGTTGTCGAGCAGGGCAATGGCATGCGCGTACCATTGGGCATCATCACCGACCGCGACATTGTCGTGTCGGTCATCGCGCTGGGCCTCGATCCGGCCAGCTTGCTGGTGAGCGACATCATGAGCGATGAATTGCTGACTGCCAACGAAGATGATGACGTCAACGAAACCATCGACCGCATGCGCTTGCGCGGCATCCGGCGGGTGCCGGTGGTCAATGTGGCCGGCCAGCTGGCGGGCATCGTCAGTGTCGACGATATGCTCGAATTCCTCGCCGAGGAAATGGGCGAGCTGTCGCGTATCAGTACGCACCAGCAGGCCCACGAGAAGCGGGCCCGCCAGTAGGGCGCCCGGCGCGGCGGCTGCCGCGATGCGGGCGGACTACCTGGCGCCGGCGGCGTTGCGTTGCTGGACCAGTTGGGCCAGCACCGGCCTGATGCCGTCGCCGATGAAGATGCGCGGCTCGGACGGCTGGTAGGCGTCCTGCTTTTCGCGCGCGGCGATCAGGGGCATGGCCAGGTCGAACGCCTCGATGAAGGAATTGGTCCGGCTCATCGCCTGCACGAAATAGGCTTTGCCGAAATAAGTGAAGTCCGCTTCGTTGCTGCAGCCGAAGGACTGGCGGTTGGCCGCCGCCGCCGTGATGATCAGCGAATTGTCGTCCTTCAGAGCATCGATGAAGCCGCCCGAGTAGCAGGCCGAAATGACGACGATGCGGCGCTTGATGCCGGCCTCGTCGAGCAGCTGGCGCAGGCGCTTCGGATTGACTTCATTGAACTGCATCGCGCCGAATTCGACCGCCAGCAAATGGTCGTCCGAGCCGTGCGACGACAGGTACAGCAGCAGCACGTCGCGCTCCTTGTCCATCACTTCGCCGACGCGCCTGAGCGACAGGCCAAGGCTGGTGCTGCTGGCAATCGGCTGGGTCGCCAGCGTCGCCACATTATTGATCAGCATGATCGAGTGGCCGGCCGTGTTGAAGCGCTTTTCCAGCAAGGCATTGACGTACTTTACTTCGTTCATGAACACGTCCTGCTCGGCATAGCTGGCAGCCAGCACGGCAAACAGCTGGATGTCCTTGCCGCTGGCAGGGACAATGGCGCGCAGCGCCGCGTCGAGCAGCACCGGCTGGGCGTAGAACACGTCTTCCTGGATCAGCGCGTGGTCGCGCCTGTCCGTTTCCTGGGCGCCGACCTCGTCGTAGGGTTTGTCCCACAGCACCGGGCTGATATAGATGAAGGTCAGCGGCACGCTGACCGCCAGCGGCACGGCGATGCAGGCAAAGGCCTTGCGCAGCGGCCGCGCGGCACCCATCCGCGCCGCGGCGACGCCGCAGGCCAGGGCGATCCAGCCGATCGCCGCAGCGTAGGCGACGTAGCCGAGGTACCAGCGGCGGAATGAGGGGATTTCTAGCGCGGCCAGCAACAGGGTACTGCACGACAGGTGGATACTGGCAAACACCAGCGCAAACGGCAGCGTGCGCTCCGGCCGGCCCGCGATGGTGGCGCCGATCCAGGCGGCAAACAGCAATACCGCCAGCGTGAAGCCGGTGCTGGAAATGCCGGCCAGGTTGGGCTCGCCAGCGGCGCCGACCTTGAGCAGGTCCGAGCCCAGCTGGACGATCAGGGTCAGCAGGATGACCAGCATCAGGTGCGCCCAGTTGGCCTGGGACTCGGACGGCACCGGTCGCAAGAAGAAACTCGCCCTGAGTCCTGCCTTGAGGTTGCTTGAAAACTGCGCCGCTGCCATGGACATGCATTTCCTTGCCGTCGAAAAACTTGAGTTTGCCACAAAGCTTTCCCGGCTTCTGCACTTTCGGTGTCAAAAAGTGTGTTTTCGGGCGGCCGCCGACGCTTCGGCACAGGCGCCAGCGACGACAATAATTGCAATATTCGTCGAAAACGGGTCAAATCGAGTGGAATCAGAAGATTGGCAGCATCGAAACGCCATTGAATCGATGGCCATCATCACGAAAGGTTCGGGGCACCGATATGGGCAGAGAACTGCAAAGAAAATCGTTTCAGGGAAAGGCGGCCATGTCGGCTCCCATGCAGCGTGCGCACGCTGAATCGGGCCGATCCGGTACTGCTCACATCGCCGATCAACGCCCGCAAACTGCCTTGCAGATGAAAATGCAGGCAAAAGCGGATACTTGTCGTCGCATGCAGCAAGGTGCGCAGTTCAAGGCAATGGTTGACAATCGGGTGCCTCGACAGCTCCAGTCGGATCAAGCTGCAGAAAATCATACGGGCTTGCCAGACAAGCTCAGGTCAGGTATTGAATCGATGTCGGGCATCAGCATGGACGACGTGAAAGTGAACTTCAATTCCCCCCAACCTGCCCAGCTCAATGCCTCGGCATTTGCACAGGGCAGCGATATTCACCTCGGTACTGGGCAGGAAAAACATTTGCCGCATGAGGCTTGGCATGTGGTGCAGCAAAAACAGGGCCGCGTCGGCGCGACTGTGCAAATGGCAGGGGTGCCGGTCAATGATGACCCGGCGCTCGAGCGTGAAGCCGATCAGATGGGCGCCCATGCGGCGGCCGGGCCAGGCACCCACTCGGCACCGCGCAAGGATGCGCCAGCGCCGGTGGTCGGCACGCCGACGCTGCAGGGATTGTTCGGCATGGAAAAGGAATCGCGCGTCTCGATCAGAGGCGCGACGAGCGGCGTCATTGCCAAAGGCGCCGGCTTCAGCGTCGAACCGGACAATGGCAATAAAGGGAAAATACTCGAATTCATCACCGACCCGTTCGACGAGCACACGCGCAACGAGAGCACGGCGACTGACGCGTATACCCGGCAACTCGAAACCATTTGGGCAATGATGGAGGAAATCAAACAGTTGTCCGATAATGTTCCGATCGACGAGGTATTCACCCGCCATGGACTGGAAATCAAACAGAGTGCCAAGCGGCGAGTCCATTCTGGTGATTCTTTCAACGGTCCGGTGCATTTCACGGTGGGCTTGAAGTTGCAGGAGCTCGGGCCGCAACTGGCTGAAATTCAAAAGCTATCGACCAAAGGAACAAAAAGCAAGACACAAGACGCGCGCATGGATCATGTTGGGCGCTCACAGCGGTTTGCTCAGGAGATGGCGACGTTGGCAGCAGAAACCTACGGTCCGGGAGGGATCACGCATTCCCTTGCAGGATACTTCTCAATGGCATTCATGACCCTGGCGGGATGGCAATCGTCCTTGACGTTGGAGGACGATGGCTTGAAAAAACAGATCCCGCTGGCGCTGATGAAGATGTATCCGTCCACGATATTGAAAGGGATCGCGGCCGATGCCCTCAAAAAAGAACAGCCCGATTTGACGAAATGGCTGCTTGTCAATGCGGGTGGCATCCAGACAAGCGCAATCAGGAATTTGCCCTTGGGCGACGCGGGCAAGAAATCGTTGACTAAATGGCTGAACTGGCTGGTTGGGGAAAACGATACTGCAATCGATATGCTGGATGAGCAAATGACCTTTATCGCCGAAAAGGAAGCGCTCGGCTCGGCCAGTTCGACGCCGTACGGCCATGCGGCGGAGCTGCGCAATATCAATATCGGCGATCAGAGCTCGATGGGCAGCGTGCGCGAAGCGGGCATTGGCGTCATTCGGATGAGTCGCGGCGGCGAGAAGAGTGGTGTCAGCGAGAAGGACCGCAGTCATTCGGACGACTAGATTTCGCAGGACAATGCAGTTTCTGGTCTATGTCAAATGCTTGTCATCATGCCTTGTTAAGCTAGCCGTATCAGATGGCGATTCCAGCCTCTCTACCGGCGCCGGCGGTCGGGAAATATACCGGCACCAATTCGCCCCCTCGGCATGGGGCGGCGCCGCACGCTGGCGCTGCGCCATGCCGCTGTGCTTGTCCGCTCGGGTATGATGGCAGCATCCTACAAGAGCGAGACAGCATGCGTAAATACACCCTGGCGCGCGGCGTGGCCGTGCTCGCCTTCGTTTTCTTCCCTCAACTTGCCCAGGCCGCGCTGGCCCTGCCCAAAGGCGTGCTGGCTGGCCCCAGCGTCGAAGGCATCAGCGAATACCGCCTGCCCAACGGCCTGAAGGTGTTGTTCTTTCCCGACGCTTCCAAGCCGACCGTGACCGTCAACGTCACTTACCTGGTCGGCTCGCGCCACGAAAACTATGGCGAGACCGGCATGGCCCACCTGCTCGAACACCTGATGTTCAAGGGGTCGACCAGGCACCGCGACATCACCGCCCAGTTTGCCGACCGGGGCATGCAGTACAACGGCACCACGTCGAACGACCGTACCAATTACTACGAGGTATTCCCGGCAGGCAAAGACAACCTCGAGTGGGCGCTGCGCATGGAAGCGGACCGCATGGTGCATTCCTTCATTGCCCGCAAGGACCTCGACTCCGAAATGACGGTCGTGCGCAACGAGTATGAAAGCGGCGAAACCTCGCCATCCGATGTGCTGATGAAGCGGATGGAGAGCCTGGCCTTCGACTGGCACGCCTATGGCCGCTCGACCATAGGCAACCGCAGCGATATCGAGAACGTCAGGATCGAGAACCTGCAGGCGTTCTACCGCACCTACTACCAGCCCGACAATGCAGTGCTGCTGGTGGCCGGCAAGTTCGATCCCGCGCACGCGATGGCGGTGATCCACCAGAGCTTCGGCCAGATCCCCAGGCCGCGCCGCAGCCTGCCGGCGTTCTGGACGGTCGAGCCGGTGCAGGATGGCGAGCGCAGCTTTACCGTGCGGCGCCAGGGCGATGTGCAGATTGTCATGCTGGGCTATAAGGTCCCGGCGGCCCTGCATGACGACGCCGATGCGCTCAGCTTTGCATCCGAAGTCCTGGGGGCGACGCCGACCGGCCGCCTGCATAAACTGCTGGTCGAATCGGGCCGCGCCAGCCAGGTGTTCAGTTTCGGGCATTCCGGCTATGCGCCGGGCCTGCAGTTCATTGGCGCCGTGCTCAAGAAGGATGCTCCGGTCGGGCCGGTGCGCGACGCGCTGGTCGAGGCGTCCGAAGGCCTGGCTGCCAAGCCGCCCACCGACGAGGAAATGGAGCGCGTGCGGCGCGGCTTCACCAATGAGTTCGACAAGAGCCTGAACGATCCGCAGCAGGTCGGCGTGGCCCTGTCGGAAGCGATCGCGCTGGGCGACTGGCGCCTGTATTTTGTCGGCCGCGAGCGCCTGGCGTCGATGACGTCGGCCGAAGTGGCTGCGGCGGCCGGGCGCTACCTGCGGCGCGACAACCGCGTGACCGGCAACTTCCTGCCGGAGCCGTCGCCCCAACGCGCCGAGATACCGCCGGCGCCGAGCCTGGCGGCCGTGCTGAAGGACTTCAAGCCGCGCGCTTCAAGCATGGTGTCGGAGGACTTCGATCCGAGCCAGGCCAATATCATGGCGCGCACCAGGTTGATCCGGATCAAAGGCCTGAAGGTGGCGCTGCTGTCGAAGAAGAACCGCGGCGAAACCGTCACCGTCGACATGCGCCTGCATTGGGGCGACGCGAACAACCTGTTCGGCAAGGCGGCCGTGCAGGCCATGACGCAAAGCATGCTGACCCGTGGCACCAGCAAGTACACGCGCGAGCAGCTGTCGGACGCGCTCGACAAGCTGCGCGTGGCCGGCAGTATCGATCATTTCGAGACCACGCGCAGCAATCTGGCGGATGCGCTGGCGCTGGCGGCGCATGTGTACAAGGAGCCGAGCTTTCCTTTGGCAGAACTGGAACAGCTGCGCCAGCAAGCCGTGGTGGGAATTGAAGCGAGCCGCAACGAACCGCAGGCGCTGGCCAGCCGGGTCATGGCGCAGCGTTTCAACGCCTACCCTGCAGGCGATATCCGCGCGGCCCGGGATATCGACGAGGAGATCGCCGCCATCAAGGCGGTGACCCTCGATGAGGTCAAGGCGTTCCACCGCCATTTCTATGGCGCCTCGCAGGGTGAAATTGCCATCGTCGGCGACTTCGATGCGGCCGCGGTAGCGGCGCAGCTGGAGGACTTGTTCGGCAACTGGCGCAGCGCCGCCAGCTACGCGCCGTTGATGCGCCAGAACAAGGACGTGGCGCCGTTCAAGGAGGCCCTGGCGACGCCGGACAAGGAGAACGCATTCCTCACTGCGCGCATCAACCTCGACCTGGCCACCGACGATGCCGACTATCCGGCGCTGGTGGTGGCAGACCATATCTTCGGCGGCGCGGGCCTGAAGTCGCGACTGATGGCACGGATCCGTCAAAAGGACGGCTTGTCCTATGGCGGCGCGTCGCAATTGTCGGCAGGGGACATCGACCGGGCGGGGAGCTGGTCGGTCGGCGCGATCGCCGCGCCGCAAAATATCAGGAAGCTCGACGCCGCCATCCGCGAAGAGCTGGAGCGCGCCGTCAGGCAGGGCTTCACCGCGCAGGAGCTGGCCGGTGCCAAGACCGGCATCCTGCAGGAGCGTTTGCATAACCGTTCGCAGGACGGCATTCTTGCGCAGGGCTGGACTAGCTATTTGTACCTGGGGCGCACCTTCGAGTGGAGCCGCCAGTTCGAGCAGAAGGTGGCGGCCCTGACGCTGGCGCAGGTCAACGCGGCGTTCCGCAAGGCGATCGATCCGGCCAAATTATCCGTCGTCACCGCCGGCAAATAATCGTAAGGTGGGTAGCTTCGCTACCCACGCGGTGCGAAGGTCACGGCGCTGCAAGGTAAGCCCTTGTGATCTGTTCACGCAGCCATGCGTTGGCCGGGTCGTGCTCGACGCCGACATGCCAGTACAGATAGAGCTCCCAGGACGGCACCGTGAACCCGCTCGGCAACGGGACGATCTGGTTGCCGAACTGCTCATTGACGATGTGGGCGTAACGGTCCGGCATGGTCAGCAGAAGATCGGTCTGGCTCACCACGCGCGCCGCGCTCACGTAGTGCTGGCAACGCAGGCGTACGCGCCGCACCTTGCCCAGCCGGCTCAATTCAAAGTCTTCCAGACCCGGTCCCTGGCGGCGCGAGCTGACCAGCACATGGCTGCTCGCCAGATACCGGTCGAGCGTGATCGAACCGCCTTTGCGGAGCGCCGGATGGCCGCGCCGTGCGACCACCACCGTGTTCTCCTGCGCCAGCCGCGCATGCCGGATATCCGGCGGCAGCGGCAGCAGCACGTCGATGGCGGCGTCGATATTGCCCAGCGATAGCTCGGCCACCAGATCGCGCCTTGGCACGCGCGCCGATGCGATATCGATATTGGGCGCGCTGTCGCCGAGCAGGTGCATCAGGGCGGGCAGCGTGGCCGATTCGAGCACGTCGCGCATCGCCAGCGAAAAGCGGCGGGTCGACGTGGCCGGATCAAAGCCGCCCATCTGGTTCAGCGTCAGTTCCAGGCCGCGCAGCGAAGCACGCACCGGCTCGATCAGGTTGCGCGCCACATAGGTCGACACCATGCGCTGGCCCTGGCGCTCGAACAGCGGGTCGCCCACCAGCGTGCGCAGGCGGGCCAGCGAATGCGACAGCGCCGGCTGCGACAGGTTCAGCTTGCGCGCCGCCGCACTGACGCTGCCCTCGGTGTAGATGGCGTCGAACACGACGAACAGGTTGAGGTCGACCTTGGAGATATTCATGGTGTCTTGTCATTCATTTTTGTTATGACTGAATATAAAATCTATTCATTTGATTGATTGTATCGGCGGCGCTATGCTGGCGCAATACTGATGGAATCCCTATGACAAACCCTGCAAACATCACATTCGACGGCAAAGTCGCCCTGGTTACCGGCGCGGCAGGCGGCATCGGCCGCGCTGCAGCGCTGGCTTTTGGCCGGGCCGGCGCCAGAGTGGTAGTGGCCGACCTGTCGGCAGAAGGTGGCCAGCAGACGGCAGACCTGATTCGCGAAGCGGGCGGCGAGGCTCTGTTCGTCAAGACCAATGTGGCCATCGCCAGCGAAGTCGAAGCGATGGTGGCGGCAGCGGTGGCAGAGTATGGCCGCATCGACTGCGCCTTCAACAACGCCGGCATCGAAGAAGAGCACCTGCCGCTGGGCGAGAGCGAAGAGGCGGTGTTCGACCGCATCATGGCCGTCAACGTCAAGGGAGTTTGGCTGTGCATGAAATACCAGATCCGCCAGATGCTCAAACAGGGCGGCGGCGCCATCGTCAATACAGCGTCGGTGGCGGGCCTGGTGGGCGCGCCGACACAGCCTATCTACGCTGCCAGCAAGCATGCGGTGGTCGGCTTGACCAAGACGGCTGCGGTGGAATATGGCCGCGCGGGGATCCGCGTCAACAGCGTATGCCCTGGCGTAATCAATACCTTGATGCTGACGCGCGCACTGGAGCGCGAGCCGGAGCGCGAAAAGCGCATGCGCAAAGTTCACCCGATCGGGCGCTTCGGCGAGGCCGATGAAATCGCGAATGCAGCCATGTGGCTGTGTTCGGACCAGGCTTCCTTTGTCACCGGCCACCAGTTGGCGGTCGATGGCGGGTTGACCGCAATGTAGTACTCCTCGTTTCCGTTGTATTTGCAAGGACAGGCCGGTGACCCCCGACTTGTCCTTTTTTTTACCATGCCCGCGTGGGCACGCAGTGCCCACCCTACGACGTGTGGGCCGTAACGTCGGGTGGGCGCCGGCCGTCGCACGGTTGTTAGTGTGGCGACATGCCCACGCGATTTGCGTGGTCTAGTAACGTAGGGTGGGCACTGCGTGCCCACGCGCATGAGTAACGTAGGGTGGG
>CBDDRJ010000132.1:0-7876 GCA_965233055.1 uncultured bacterium | reverse complement strand
GATCCATATGACCCAAGGCGCCACACAACCGCTCGAGATAAATGTCCAGCTCAGCCAAATTCGTCATTCCCGTCTCCTGTCGTTATAGACAGTTCAACAGTATACGCACATATTTGCTTTTTGTGACACAGTCAGACTAGGAGCCTGCGCGGCAGAAGCTCGTCGGCCAAAACGGATGGAGCAAAGTCCCACTTCGCCCCCATTTCTCGGGATGTAGCTACGGCTACAACCCTCGAAAGTGGAGACGAATTGGGTTCTTTTCCCACCCGTTTGGTTTCGACTCCTTCTGCAGCGCAGGCTCCCAGGGTAGATGCCGGGCGCCCGGCCGGACTCAATTGCAACCCTTTGTAACCCGTGTGGTCCGGATCGGAACTGGTGCGTTCTAATTGGTATTCCGATTGGAGACTGGAGCGTATCATGTACAGGCAAATGATGAAGGCGCTGGCGATGCTGGCGCTGTTGGCGTTAACCCATGGCGCCAGCGCGTCCGAGGCCGAAACGCCGGGCCGGGCCGGGCGCATTTCGCTGGTGCAGGGCCAGGTGTCGCTTGCCGGCGACGTCGGCAGCGCGGCCGAAGGCGCCCTGCTCAACTGGCCAGTCACCTCGAACAACCAGATCAGCACGGCACGTGGCGCGCGCGCCGAATTCCGGGTCGGTTCGACCGCGGTGCGGCTCGACGGCGACTCCGCCATGGACATCGTGCTGCTCGACGACGACGAGCTGCGCCTGCATCTCCACTATGGCAGCGCCAGCATCCGGGTCCGCAATGCCGACCAGGTGCGCGGCTTCGAGCTGTCGACCCCGCAGGGCCGGGTGCGGCTGCAGGATGTGGCCACGTTCCGGGTCGACGCCGACCGCCGTCCTGACACCACCCTGGTCAACGTGTTCGATGGCGCCGTCATGGTCGAAGGCAGCGGTGCCAGCCTGACCGTGCGGGCCGGACGCCGCGCCGAACTGAGCGACGACGAACTCCATACCGGCCTGGCCGTGCGCGACGCTTTCGACGACTGGACCGCCCTGCGCGACCAGCGCGACGACCGCGTCAACTCGACCCGCTACGTGTCGCAGGAGACCACCGGCTACGAAGAACTGGACCGGTACGGCAGCTGGAGAAATAACAGCGAATATGGCGCCATCTGGATGCCGCGCACCGTTGGCGTCAACTGGGCGCCTTACCGCGACGGCCGCTGGGCCTGGGTCGCTCCCTGGGGCTGGACCTGGGTCGACAATGCGCCGTGGGGCTACGCACCGTTCCACTATGGCCGCTGGGTGATGGTCGGGCGCCGCTGGTGCTGGGCGCCGGGCCGCCATACGGCGCGCCCGGTATGGGCACCGGCGCTGGTCGGCTGGGTGGGCGGCGGCAACTGGCAGCTGAGCTTCAATATCGGCGGCAGGCACCGTCGTGGCCCGGCGCTGGGCTGGTACCCGCTGTCGCCGCGCGACCCCTTCGTGCCCGGCTACCGCGCGCGGGCCGAGCATATTCACCAGATCAACGGCCATATCCGGCATGACCGCGACGACCGCAGGGGCGACCGCCGCGATGACCGGCGTGACGACCGGCGCGACGGCCGCCATCGCGACGGCATGACCGTGGTCCCGCATGGCCAGTTCGGCAACCGCGGCTCGTTCGTCGTGCCGACCGCCCCGAAAGCCCTGGTGCAGCCGTCCGAGCTGCGCAATGCGCCAGCGACGACGGCACCGGTAGTGCAGGGCCCTCCCTTGCCGCCGCCGATGCTGCGTGCGCCGACTGCCCGGCCTGAGTTCCGTCCCGAGTCGAATCATGGCACGCGCCATGAAGGCCGCCCTGAAACCCGGCGTGGCCGCGACGACCTGCCGCCCCCCGCCCCGCGCGTGCCATCGCGGCCGCATGGCGAAGGGGCCGCGCCGGTGCAGCAGCCGGCCGCGCCGGCCGTGCAAACCGTGCCGGGACAGCCGGCAGTGCAGACGCCACCGGCCATCGTGCGCCCGCCGCGCGATCACCGCCCAGACCAGCGCAGCGACCAGCGCCAGGAGCCACGCAACGAACCGCGCCATGAACCGCGTAGCGAACCTCGCTATGAACCGCGTAATGAAGCTCGTCCGGAGCCGCGCCATGAGCCGCGCACCGAGCACCGCCAGCCGGCCCAGCCTGCGGCAGTCACGCCGCCAGCCGCTCCGGTCATCATGCCGCCGCCCATGCTGCGCCACGAACCTGAGCGTGCCCAGGTCGCGCCACGGGTCGAGGTGCCGCGCGCGGTATCCCCGCCAGCCGAGAGGCCGGCCCCGGCCGCCCGTCCCGAGCGGCAGGAGCGCCAGGACAGGCAGGAAAAGCAGGAAAAGCGCGACAAGACCGACATGCAGCAGGGCCGCAACGAGCCTGGCGGGCGCAGCCAGGAGCGCTAGGCGCCACAGCCTGGCGCCCCTTTTGGCGGCTTCAACCCTGTAAAACTGCCGTTCGTCACATTGCACTCGATTGCCAGGGGGAGTGGGGATACAGTACCAATACCGGCTCAAGTTCCCTGAGCTGGTATCTGTCTCTCTGTTTCTACCTACTCTTTTCTCTTGGATGGAAAAGTTCAGGCCGGCCCCTAAGGCCGGCCCTTTTTTTTGCATCGCCGCCGTCATTGGCTACAATGGTAGTTTGTACAGGATGGACAGCATGAACCCGACCGACTCCCTCATCGAATACCCGAGCGACTTCCCGATCAAGATCATGGGCGCCACCCATGTCGATTTTGCCGCGACCATCGTCGACGTCGTGCTCGAGTTCGACCCGACCTTCCACATCGGCCGCCTGGAACAGCGCCCTTCCGGCAAGGGCAATTACATCGGCCTGACCGTCACCGTGCGCGCCACCAGCCGCGAGCAGCTCGACAACTTGTATCGCGCCCTGTCGGGCCACCCGATGGTCAAGATCGTCATGTAATGGCGTCGAACTTGGCCACCTCGGCCAGCAGCCAGCTGCGGAAGGCCTGCACCTGCGGCTTGACCAGCGCCCCCGGCGGGCACACGAAGTAGTAGTCGCGCGCACTCGGCAGCGTGACGTCGAACAGCCGCACCAGCTCCCCCGACGCGATTTCCTGGCTGGCCGCCACATGGCGCACCAGCGCCACGCCGTCGCCGTCGACTGCGGAGCGGATCAGCATCGACAGGTCCTCGAACAGCAGGCCGCCGTGCGGCTCGGCCATGTCCAGCCCGGCCTGCTGGAACCATTCCAGCCACGGCTCGGTCGAGCGCAGCAGCGTGGCCCTGGCCAGGTCGCGCGGCTCCACCGGCAGCTGGCCGCCGCGGTAGCGCGGGCTCACCACCGGATAGTAGACATCGCCCATCAGGCGTTCCACCACCAGGCCCGGGTAGCGGCCAAAGCCCCAGCGGATGCCGACATCGATTTCGTCACGCGCCAGGTTCTGCAGCTGACTTGATGACTGCAGCACCACTTCGGTATCGGGGTGCAGGTCGATGAAGCGGCCCAGCCGGGGCGCCAGCCAGCGCGCCGCGAACGAGGGCAGCGCTGATACCGTCAGGCGTTTGCGCGACTGGTCCGGCCGGAGTGTTGCGAACGCTTCACTGATATCGGCAAAGGCCCGCTCCAGCACCGTCGCAAAGCGCAGGCCCTCGGCGGTTACGCTGACCTGGCGCCCGTTGCGCACGAACAGCGGCATGCCCAGTTCCTCCTCCAGCGCCCGTACCTGGTGGCTGATCGCCCCGTGGGTGACGTGCAGCTCGTCGGCCGCGCGCGAAAAATTCTGGTGCCGGGCCGCGGCCTCGAACGCACGCAGGGCGGAAAAATTGGGGAGTTGGGCCATGGCGTTGTGAATCCAGCTAACAAGACCATTGAAAATATATCGTTTTGATCACAGTAGGGCAAGGATTACTATGTGAAATTCCTTCGGCAACTGGAGTTATTTGTGACCCGCCTCAAAACCGCCCTGCTCAGTCTTTTGTTTGCCAACGCTTTCGCCGCCAATGCCGCCGCCCCCAGCGACACCGCCCAGCGCGCCGCCAGGCATGCCCTTGCCACCTACAGCACCGACATCGTCACCACCCTGACCCGCCTGGTGAGCTACAACACGGTGGCCGACAAGGTCCTCACGGCCGACAAGAACCCAAACCACATCCAGTTCAAGGCCTACCTCAAGAACGAAGCCGAACGGCTTGGCCTCGATTATGCCGACCATGGCTATGTCGCCGTGATCGGCCTGGGCAGCGGCAGCGACCGCCTCGGCATCATCACCCACGGCGACATCCAGCCGTATGACGCGAGCAAATGGGCCAAGTCCCCTCTGGTGCTCGACGCCACCACCGAGCCCGGGCACCTGATCGGGCGCGGTTCGGAAGACGACAAGGGCCCGGTCGCCACCGCGATGTACGCGATGAAGGCGATCAAGGACCAGCAGATCGCGCTGGGCAAGCGCATCGAGCTGTATGTCTACATGGCCGAGGAATCGGACTGGGCGCCGCTGACGGCCTTCCTGAAGGACAATCCGCCGCCGCAACTGAATATCACGCTCGACGCCGAATACCCCGCCGTGACGGCCGAAAAGGGCTGGGGCATGATCCGGTTCATGGTGCCCAACCAGCCGGGTAAGGTCGCGGCTGGCCAGCCAGCACTGACGGCCTTCGCCGGTGGCTTCTTCAACAGCCAGATCCCGGAAGACGCCAGCGCCAGCATCGCCAACGCCACCAGGGCGCTCGAAGCGCAGATCAAGCGCCGCGCCGCCGGGCAAAAGGGCATGAAATACCAGTACAAGTGGACCGGCAAGCAGCTCGACATCACCGCGCTCGGCGTGTCGGCCCACTCGTCCAAGCCGGAAGACGGCGTCAACGCCATCAGCATGCTGGCCGATGCCCTGGCCGTGCGCCGCTGGGACAACACCGCAAGCGCCGGTCTGGTCAACTTCCTCAACGAGATGGTCGGCACCGGCATCCATGCCGAAAAATTCGGCAAGCTGTCCTACCGCGACGACTTCATGGGACCGATCACGCTGGCACCGACGGTCATCAAGCAGGGCATTGACGGCATCACGCTGGGTATCAACACGCGCCGCCCGCGCGGCAAGAGCGAGCAGCAGGTCAAGGCCGAGATCGAGGAAGCGCTGGCCGGCTGGCAGGCCAGGCGCATCAAGCTGGCCAATATCGAACTGATCGCCGGTAACCCATGGGAGCAAACCGATGCGCCCCACCTGCCGACGCTGATGAACGTGTTCTCGCACTATACCGGCATCCCGAACGCCAAGCCGATCTCGATCGGCGGCGGCACCAATTCACGCCTGTTCCCGAAGGCGGTCAGCTTCGGCCCGGCGATGCCGGGTGCCGTCTACAGCGGCCATTCGGAGCATGAGTTCATCACCACCAAGCAGCTGCTGCTGAACCTGCAGATGTACACCGCCGTGCTGGTCGAACTGGCCAAAGCCCCCTGAACCAACCTAGGCAAGAACACCATGAACGAACTGACCCTTTACGTTGATTCCACCTACGCCAGCCCCTGGGCGATGAGCGTCTACCTGGCACTGGTCGAGAAAAAGCTGCCGTTCACTGTCAAGACCCTCGACCTCGAGGCCGGCGAGAACAAGTCCGGCCCGTTCAAGGACCTGGGCCTGACCGGCCGCGTGCCGACCCTGGTCGACGGCGACTTCGTGCTGACCGAGTCGAGCGCCATCATCGACTACCTGGAAGAGAAGTACCCGGCCCCGGACTACCCGGCCATGCTGCCGAAGAGCCGCGAAAAGCGGGCCCATGCCCGCGAAGTCATGGCCTGGATCCGCAGCGACAATATGGCCGTGCGGGCCGAGCGCAGTACCGGCGTGATCTTCTTCAAGCCGGTCGACACCCCTTTGAGCCCGGCTGGCCAGGCCGCGGCGGCGCGCTTCCTGGCCATCGCCGACCGCCTGGTCAGCGGTCCCAATCTGTTCGGCGACTGGTCGGTGGCCGACGCCGACCTGGCCCTGATGCTCAACCGCCTGATCATCAATGGCGACCCGGTGCCGCAAAAGCTGAAGGATTACGCTGCCGCCCAGTGGCAGCGCCCGTCGGTCCAGCAGTGGGTGGCCCAGCCGCGCTAAAACCCTGCCGCGGGCGCCCGGCCGGGCGCTCGCTTATAATGTCGGGCATGTCCACCCCTGCCTCCGGCCCTGTCCAGATCCGCGACCTAGGCCGCGTCGATTACGAGCCAACCTTTGCCGCGATGCGCGCATTCACCGATGCGCGCACTGCCGACACGCCGGACGAACTGTGGGTCGTCGAGCATCCGCCCGTGTTCACGCTCGGCCTGGGCGCCGACCGCGGCCACCTGCTGGCCGGCCCCGGCATCCCTTCGCATGACATCCCGGTGGTGCAGACCGACCGTGGCGGCGAAGTCACCTTCCATGGCCCCGGCCAGGTCGTGATCTACCTGCTGATGGACCTGCGCCGCAATAAACCGGGCGGCAAACTGTATGCCCGCCAGTTTGTCCACAAAATCGAGCAGGCGATCATCGATGTGCTGGCGGCGTATAATCTCGCTGGTGAACGCATCGAAGGCGCGCCTGGCATCTATATCGCCGGCGGCCCGCGCAAGGGCGCCAAGATCGCCGCCCTCGGCCTGAAAGTGCGCGGCAATGGCTGCACCTACCACGGCGTATCGCTCAATGTGGCGATGGATCTGGCGCCGTTTTCCTGGATTAACCCGTGCGGCTACTCCGGCCTGGCCACTGTCGACATGCGCAGCATGGGCGTCGACGCCAAGTTGGCCGCCGTGCAGCAGGCGTTGGCTGGCGCACTGGTGCAGCAACTGGCCTTACCCGAACCGAATAACTAACTTTGGCCCGCAAGGGCAGGCAGCGAAATGACTTCCGAAACCGAGAACACCGGCACCGCCCCAGCGTACAACGCTAGCGAAAAGCAGAAGGGCGCCAGCAAGACGTCGCGCATCCCGATCAAGATCGTGCCGCTGGCCCAGGTCGAGCGCCTGAAGAAGCCGGACTGGATCCGCGTCAAGGCCGCGTCGGCCTCGACCCGCTTCTACGAGATCAAGGACATCCTGCGCGCCAACAAGCTGGTGACCGTGTGTGAAGAAGCGAGCTGCCCGAACATCGGCGAATGCTTCGGCAAAGGCACGGCGACCTTCATGATCATGGGCGACAAGTGCACCCGCCGCTGCCCGTTCTGCGACGTCGGCCATGGCCGCCCCGATCCGCTCGACGTCGACGAGCCGGGCAACCTGGCCAAGACCATCGCCGAACTGCGCCTGTCGTATGTGGTGATCACCTCGGTCGACCGCGACGACCTGCGCGACGGCGGTGCCGGCCACTTCGTCGACTGCATCCAGCAGACCCGCGCGCTGTCGCCGAACACCAAGATCGAAGTACTGGTGCCGGACTTCCGCGGCCGCCTGCAAAAGGCGCTCGACATCTTCAAGGACGGACTGCCGGACGTAATGAACCACAACCTAGAAACCGTGCCGCGCCTGTACAAGGAAGCGCGTCCGGGTTCGGACTACACCCATTCGCTCGAGCTGCTGCGCGACTTTAAGGCGATGTACCCGGAGGCCGTGACCAAGTCCGGCATCATGGTCGGCCTGGGCGAGACTGACGACGAGATCCTGCAGGTGATGCGCGACCTGCGCGCCCATAATGTGGACATGCTGACCATCGGCCAGTACCTGGCGCCGTCGGGCGACCACCTGCCGGTGCGCCGCTATGTGCACCCGGACGTTTTCAAGATGTTCGAGCAAGAGGCCTACAAGATGGGCTTCGTGCACGCTGCCGTTGGCGCCATGGTGCGTTCGTCATACCACGCTGACCAGCAGGCGCACGGCGCTGGCGTGCCGATCGCCTGACGACGCCACCCCGCCACTCCCAGCAATCGGGGTCAAACCCCAATTGGGGTCACAATCGGGGTCAAACCCGGCAACTGGACA
>CBDDRJ010000131.1:0-13698 GCA_965233055.1 uncultured bacterium | reverse complement strand
CCGTGCCCACCAAGGTTACGGTAGGACGGGTACCCCGTGCCCACCAAGGTTACGGTAGGACGGGTACCCCGTTCCCACCAAGGTTACGGTGGGATGGGTACCCCGTGCCCACCAAACGGTGACGGTAGGATGGGTACCCCGTGCCCACCCAACGGGCTGAACAAACGTAGGGTGGGCACTGCGTGCCCACGCTATGTCGGCAGAGCCGATTTTAGCAGTACCAGCAAGGCGCCATGCCCACCGTCGGAGGTATCGGCGGCGCAGAAGGCGATCACTTCGTCTTTTTGCTCGAGCCAGCTGTGCACCATGGAACGCAGCACCGGTTCGCCGCCGCGCGAACCGAGGCCGCGGCCATGGATCACGCACACGCAGCGCAGGCGCCGCTTGGCCGCCTTCTGGATGAAATCGCCGACCGCTTCGCGCGCCTCTTCGCGACGCTTATTGTGCAGGTCCAGCTCGTCCTGCACCGGCCAGTAGTTGCGGCGCAACTTCTTGAGCACGTCCTGGCCGATCGAACCGCGCAGGAAGGATACGGCCGGCTCGGCATCGAGCAGGTGCTCGACGTCGAACTGGTCCGACAGCATCGACTCCATCAGCACAGCCGCATCGTCCTCGGCCTGGGTGCGCGGTTTGGCCGGCACCTGGTCGAACGAGGACGTGACGGGCCGCTTTGGCTCGAGCCGGTCGGTCTTGGGCATCTGCTTGACCCCGGCCAGCGCGGTCTTGAAGATATTCGCTTCCGCCTGCGCGCGCCGTTCCTGCTTTTCGCGCTCGGCCTTTTCGAGCGCGCGGGCCTGCTCCTGGTCCTTGAGCTGCGCGCGCAAGGATTTTAGGTCGGCGAAGTCTTTCAGCGATGCCATGCCTGTCTAGCCGTCGACCGCTTCGAGGTAGCGCTGGGCGTCCAGTGCAGCCATGCAGCCCGTACCGGCGCTGGTGATGGCCTGGCGGTAGATATGGTCCTGCACGTCGCCGGCGGCGAACACGCCGGGGATATTGGTGGCCGTGGCCATGCCTTCAAGGCCGGTCTTGGTCTTGATATAGCCGTTGTGCATATCGAGCTGGCCTTCGAAGATGCCAGTGTTGGGCTTGTGGCCGATGGCGATGAACAGGCCGTGCACCGCCAGCGGCGTGACGGTGCCGTCGATGGTCGACTTCATGTTCAGGCCGGTGACGCCGGTGTCGTCGCCGGTCACTTCGTCGAGGGTGTGGTTGTACTTGATGACGACCTTGCCCTCGGCTGCCTTGGCGCTGAGGCGGTCGATCAGGATCGCCTCGGCGCGGAATTTGTCGCGGCGGTGAATGATGGTGACCTTGGAGGCGATACCGGACAGGTACAGCGCCTCCTCGACCGCGGTATTGCCGCCGCCGACCACGGCCACTTCGCGGCCGCGGTAGAAGAAGCCGTCGCAGGTGGCGCAGGCCGACACGCCCTTGCCCATGAAGGCTTGCTCAGACGGCAGGCCGAGGTACTGGGCCGATGCGCCGGTCGAGATGATCAGGGTGTCGCAGGTGTACTCGTTGCTGTCGCCGATCAGGCGGATCGGCTTCTCGTTGAGCTTGGCGGTATGGATATGGTCGAACACGATCTGCGTGTTGAAACGTTCGGCGTGCTGCAGGAAGCGCTGCATCAGCTCCGGGCCTTGCACGCCCATCGGGTCGGCTGGCCAGTTTTCAACGTCGGTCGTGGTCATCAGCTGGCCGCCTTGCTCGACGCCGGTCACCAGCATCGGGTTCAGGTTGGCGCGCGCGGCATAGATGGCGGCGCTATAGCCGGCCGGACCCGAGCCGAGGATCAGGACGCGGGCATGTTTGGTCGTGGTCATAGGGAGCTTTTGTCGTTTGGTTGTTCACGCAATCGCGTACCCGAGATTATAGACGAAGCGGCCACGGTGCATGATTGATAGGCCCGTAATTGCGTAGATGGCTTAGAATGTCCGGATCGCCGAACTTTATGCAGAAAAGGCAGCCTTTTTTACCCGTATGGCTAAGACTAACCAAGCAAACGACTCCAGCTACACCCGCAATGCCACCGAGCGAGCACCGCTGCCGAACCGGCTGGTGCGCCTGATTTCGGAAGCGCGCTGGATCGCGCTGGCGGTGTTGTGTGTCTATTTTGTCATGATTTTGTATTCTTACCACAAGGGCGACCCGGGCTGGTCGCACGATATCGTGGTGCCCGGGGTGCTCAACCTGGGCGGGCGGGCCGGGGTCTGGCTGGCCGACCTGATGCTGTTCGTATTCGGTTTCTCGGCCTGGTGGTTCGTGCTGTGCTTCCTGCGCCTGGTGTACAAGGGCTACCGCAGCCTGTCGGACCGCTTCCTGCACGAGCGCAGCAGCGAACCGGAGCACCGTCACGAAACGGTGATCCGCTGGATCGGCTTCGTATTCCTGTTCATCGGCAGCGTCGGCATCGAGTACCTGCGCATGCACTCGCTGCAGGTGGAATTGCCGCGCGCGCCGGGCGGCGTGCTGGGCGAAGTGATCGGCCGCTCGTTCTACATCAGCTTCGGCTTCACCGGCGCCACCTTGCTGCTGCTGATGCTGTTCTTCCTCGGCTTCTCGCTGTTCTTCCAGGTGTCGTGGCTGGCCGTGGCCGAGCGGGTCGGCGGCGCCATCGAAGTGACGATTGAGTGGTTCCACGCCCGCTACCAGGACCGCGAAGACCGCCGCCAGGGCATCGTTGCCGCCGTCAAGCGCGAGGAAGTGGTCGTCACCGAGCGCGCCAAGCACGTCGAAAAGCACGCTCCGGTGGCGCCAGCGAGCGCGGACGCCGCGACCTTCGTGCCGACCCCGACCCCGATCAAGATCGAGCCGCAGGTGACCACCGTGGTCAAGTCCGAGCGCGCCGAGAAGGAGCGCCAGACCACCCTGTTCCACGACCTGCCGGGCGACTCCGTGCTGCCGCCGCTGTCGCTGCTGGACGACGCGCCGCCGGTGCAGGAAACCGTGCCGATCGAAACGCTCGAATTCACCAGCCGCCTGATCGAGAAAAAGCTGTCCGACTTCGGCGTCGAAGCCAAGGTCGTCGCCGCCTATCCGGGCCCGGTCGTGACCCGCTACGAGATCGAGCCGGCCACCGGCGTCAAGGGCAGCCAGATCGTCGGCCTGGCACGCGACCTGGCCCGTTCGCTGTCGCTGACCTCGATCCGCGTGGTCGAAACGATCCCCGGCAAGAACTATATGGCGCTCGAGCTGCCGAATCCGAAGCGCCAGATCGTGCGCCTGACCGAGATCCTCGGCTCCAAGATCTACAACGACAGCGCCTCCAGCCTGACCATCGCGCTCGGCAAGGACATCGCCGGCAAGCCGGTGGTGGCCGACCTGGCCAAGATGCCGCACCTGCTGGTGGCCGGTACCACCGGCTCCGGCAAATCGGTCGGCATCAACGCCACCATCCTGTCGCTGCTGTACAAGGCCGATCCGGACGACGTGCGCCTGATCCTGATCGACCCGAAAATGCTGGAAATGTCGGTGTACGAAGGCATCCCGCACCTGCTGGCGCCGGTCGTGACCGATATGCGCCAGGCCGGCCACGCGCTGAACTGGGCCGTCAACGAGATGGAGCGGCGCTACAAGCTGATGAGTAAGTTGGGCGTGCGCAACCTGCACGGCTACAACACCAAGATTCTTGATGCGGCCAAGCGGGAAGAGCACATCCCGAACCCGTTCTCGCTGACGCCGGATTCGCCCGAGCCGCTCGAAAAACTGCCGACCATCGTCATCATCATCGATGAGCTGGCCGACCTGATGATGGTCGTCGGCAAAAAGGTCGAGGAACTGATCGCCCGCATCGCGCAAAAGGCGCGCGCGGCCGGCCTGCACCTGATCCTGGCGACGCAGCGTCCTTCGGTCGACGTCATTACCGGCCTGATCAAGGCCAATATCCCGACCCGCATCGCGTTCCAGGTCTCGTCCAAGATCGACTCGCGCACCATTCTCGACCAGATGGGAGCGGAAGCGCTGCTGGGCATGGGCGACATGCTGTATATGCCGCCCGGCACCGGACTGCCGGTCCGCGTACACGGCGCCTTCGTGTCGGACGACGAAGTGCACCGCGTCGTCAAACACTTGAAAGCGACGGGCGAGCCGAACTACATCGAAGGCATCCTCGAAGGCGGCACGCTGGAAGAGGGCGGCGCTGGCGATGGTGGTGGCGGCGGCGAAGCGGGCGGCGAAGCCGACCCGATGTACGACCAGGCAGTGGCGGTGGTGCTCAAGAACCGGCGCGCCTCAATCTCGCTGGTGCAGCGCCACCTGCGCATTGGTTACAATCGCGCGGCGCGTCTGCTGGAACAAATGGAAAACAGCGGCGTCGTGTCAAGCATGCAGTCGAACGGCAACCGGGACATCCTGGTACCCGTCGCCAACGCCGAATAGGAAAACAAATGCTAAACAACGTAGGGTGGGCACTGCGTGCCCACCAAAAGGCCGGCATCGCGCTGGCAGTAGCAGCGATCGCGATCGCCAGCGCTGGTCATGCCGGTGCCGCCGCATTGGATCAATTCAAATCCTTCGTCGCCACCACCAAGGCAGCCAAAGGCGAATTCACCCAGCGCCTGATCAAGAAAAACCCCGGCCCCAAGGTGCAGCCGGTGTCGTCGGGCACCTTCGTGTTCGCCCGCCCCGGCAAGTTCGTCTGGACCTACAGCAAACCCTACGTCCAGGTCCTGCACGCCGACGGCGACCTGCTGCACATCTACGACAAGGACCTGAACCAGGTCACGGTAAAAAAACTGGGCGACGCGCTCGGCTCGTCGCCAGCCGCGATCCTGTTCGGCAGCAACGACCTCGACAAGAACTTCACGCTGGCCGACGGCGGCACCCGCGACGGCCTCGAATGGCTCAATGCGACGCCGAAGGCCAAGGACACCAGTTTCGAGCGAATCAGCATCGGCCTGCGCAATGGCGTGCCGGAAGCGATGGAATTGCGCGACACCTTCGGCCAGACCTCGGTACTGGCCTTCAAGAATTTCGAAAAGAACCCTGTCTTACCTGCGCAGCAGTTCAAGTTTGTGGTGCCGCAGGGCGCTGACGTTTTCAAGAATTAGACTTTAACCCACTGACCAAGAAGAAGACCTGCCATGAAAATTGCTGCAATGAGCCGCCTGATGGCGCTGCTGATCCTGTCTCTGAGCGTTGCCGGTGCTGCCCAGGCCGCAGAACCGGATGGCCGCTTTGACCTTGAGGCATGCAATGAAGCCGATATTCCGCGCGAAGCGTACCGCTATGGTCTGGCCGGCACGGTTCGCCTCGGTTTTGAGCTGAGTGCGGCAGGCGTGGTGGAAAGCGTCACCATGCTCAATGGTACCGGCTGGAACGCACTGGACGCCGCTGCCATCGCAGCGCTGGCCAAATGCCAGTTCCCGGCCGATCCTGCTAATGCCAAGAAGAAATTCGCAGTCAATTATTTGTTCCGCCCGAGCCAGCTCAACCCCGGCGTCACTTTCCCGGTCGTGCGCCAGGACACCTGCCCGGAGAGCGAAATCTTCACGTCGCTGATGTCCTCGCGCGACGAAAACATTAGCAAAGCCGACGGCGTGCTGCTACGTTTCGACGTCGACGAAGTCGGTCGCGCCCATGGCGTCCAGTTCGAAGAGCGCGCATGGGACCCGCGCATCCTGGCCGCCGCCAGCGACTACGTGCAGGCTTGCCGCTTCAACCCGAGCAAGCGCGCCGGCATCAAGGCGCGCGCGTCGACCTCGGGTCGCCTGCTCATCAAGCCTGCTGCCGGCAAGTAAGGAGGAGGCTGCGCGTGGACGATTTGTTCAAGACCGAACCCGCGCCGCCCCTGGCCGAAGCCCTGCGCCCGGCGACGATTGACGAAGTCATCGGCCAGAGCCACTTGCTGGCACCGGGCAAGCCGCTGAACCTGGTGTTCCGTTCCGGCCGCCCGCACTCGATGATCCTGTGGGGCCCTCCGGGCGTCGGCAAGACCACGCTGGCACGGCTGACGGCCAATGCCTTCGACTGCGAATTCATCGCCCTGTCGGCCGTGCTGTCTGGCGTCAAGGATATCCGCGCGGCCGTCGAGCAGGCCGAGCATTTCCTCAGCGGCGGCAAGCATACGATCCTGTTCATCGACGAGATCCACCGCTTCAACAAGGCGCAGCAGCATGCCTTGCTGCCGTTTGTCGAATCGGGCCTGGTGACCCTGATCGGCGCCACCACCGAAAACCCTTCGTTCGAAGTCAACTCGGCATTGCTGTCGCGCTCGCAGGTGTATGTGCTCAAGGCACTGACCGACTCCGAAATGCTGCAACTGTTGCGCCGCGCGCAGGAACGGGTGCTGAAAGACTTGCAGTTCGACGAAGTGGCCGTTGCCACGCTGATCGGCTACGCCGACGGCGACGCGCGCCGTTTCCTGAACCTGCTGGAACAAACCAAGACCTCGGCCCAGACTTCGGGCACCACCCATATCACCGGCGAATTTGTCGACAACGCGCTGACCCTGAATTCGCGCCGCTTCGACAAGGGCGGCGACAACTTCTACGACCAGATTTCCGCCCTGCACAAATCGGTGCGCGGCTCGCACCCGGATGCCGCCCTGTACTGGCTGTGCCGCATGCTCGATGGCGGTGCCGACGCCAAGTATTTGTCGCGCCGCATCGTGCGGATGGCCTGGGAAGACATCGGCATCGCCGACCCGCGCGCCCTGCAGATTGCCAATGACGCTGCCGCGACCTATGAACGCCTGGGTTCGCCGGAAGGCGAACTGGCGCTGGGCCAGGCCGTGATCTACCTGGCGATCGCCGCCAAGAGCAATGCCGGCTACAATGCCTTCAATCGCGCGATGGCCTTCGTCAAGAAAGACAAGTCGCGCGAAGTGCCGGTGCATCTGCGCAATGCGCCGACCAGGCTGATGAAAGAGCTTGGCTACGGCCATGAATACCGTTACGCGCACGACGAACCACATGCCTATGCGGCGGGCGAAACCTACCTGCCCGACGGTGTCGCCGAGCCGCGCTGGTACGAACCGGTCCCGCGCGGAATCGAAAGCAAGATCGCCGAGAAGCTGGCCTGGCTGCGCAGCCTGGATGCGGCCGCCGAATAGAATTGGTGAGAATCTGCTTTAGGTAAAGCCTGTCTGGCAGGCTGCCAGCGCGGGCATCAATACGATCGACGCGTTCGATCCGCCTTTTATACCGTTTGAACCGCCAAACCCACGCTTCATCGCAAGTGCGTGGCGGCTCGCCTCCCCGTTCGCTACAGTACAAGCATCAACAACGCTTTTACAGAGGAGAACATCATGAAAGTTCGCAAAAATTTCGAAGCAGTCTTCCTGGCAGCGCTGGCTGTCGCAGCCCTGGCGAGCGTTGCTACCGCCAGCGTGCCGCAGGCGGCAGCGCCGAAACAGCTCACCGTCGCCGTCGCCGACACCAGCTCAATGCAAGTGGTCGAGGTCAAGCACAAGCGCCTGACGGCTGAAGAAAAAGCCCAGCTGAACTGATTTTCTGGCATCCGGCTTTGCAAACTGGCCCTGCCATGGAGGGGCTGGAAGCGCAAAACCCGGTGAGAAGTGCCGTCGTCTTGGTACAATTGCCTTTTTCGACATACCGGCAATCCCCATGATTGATATTCAACTTCTCCGTAAAGACATCGACAACGTCGCGGCGCGCCTGGCGACCCGCAAGTTCCAGCTCGACGTGGCAGGCTTCAATGCACTCGAAGCGGAGCGCAAAGCGATCCAGACCCGCACTGAAGAACTGCAAAGCAAGCGCAATTCGCTGTCGAAGCAAATCGGCATGCTCAAGGGCAAAGGCGAAGACACGGCAGCCCTGATGGCCGAAGTCGGCGGGCTGGGCGACGAGCTCAAGGCCAACGAAACTGCGCTGGGCGCGGTGCAGGCCAGGCTGGCCGAGTTCATGGAGGCGGTGCCCAATCTGCCGCACGCCTCGGTGCCGGTTGGTACCGATGAAACGGGCAATGTCGAAGTGCGCAAGGTCGGCACGCCGCCGGCGTTCTCATTCGAGCCGAAAGACCACGTCGACGTCGGCGGGCCGCTGGGGCTGGACTTTGACGTCGCCACCAAGCTGACCGGTTCGCGCTTCTCCGTCATGAAGGGCGGCATCGCCCGCCTGCACCGCGCGCTGGCCCAGTTCATGCTCAATACTCATACGGGCGAACATGGCTATACCGAGTGCTACACCCCGTATATGGTCAATGCCGATTCGCTGCGCGGCACCGGCCAGCTGCCTAAATTTGAGGCGGACCTGTTCTCGGTCAAGAAGGGCGGCGCGGAAGGCGAGGGCGAGACCTTCTATCTGATCCCGACCTCGGAAGTGTCGCTGACCAATATTGTGCGGGATGAAATTATTTCGCCCGATCAACTCCCGATCAAGATGACGGCGCATACGCCGTGCTTCCGTTCGGAAGCGGGCAGCTATGGCCGCGATACGCGCGGCATGATCCGCCAGCACCAGTTCGACAAGGTCGAGTTGGTGCAGGTGGTGCATCCGGACACGTCTTACGATGTGCTGGAACAAATGGTCGGGCATGCGGAGGCCATCCTCAAGCAGCTGGGCTTGCCGTACCGCGTGATGGCGCTGTGCACCGGCGACATGGGCTTTGGCGCGACCAAGACCTACGACCTGGAAGTGTGGTTGCCGGCGCAGAATACCTATCGCGAAATTTCGTCGCTGTCGAACTGCGAAGCGTTCCAGGCGCGCCGCATGCAGTCGCGTTTCCGCAATGCGCAGGGCAAGCCGGAATTGCTGCATACGCTCAATGGTTCGGGCCTGGCGGTGGGACGCACGCTCGTTGCGGTGCTGGAGAATTACCAGCAGGAAGATGGCAGCGTGGTGATTCCGGAAGTGCTGCGTCCGTATATGGGCGGGATCGAACGACTGACTGCATAACGAGAAGATTTTTCAAGATTATTTAATTTTGCCCTTCCATTTTTCGGCAAAGCAGCTATAATCTTGGTCTTCCAACGGCGACCACCGTTGCTGCAGTACCTGGAGAGGTGGCAGAGTGGTCGAATGTACCTGACTCGAAATCAGGCGTAGGGTTTCCCCCTACCGTGGGTTCGAATCCCACCCTCTCCGCCAGAATAAGTAAAAAGGCCACCTCCGGGTGGCCTTTTTGCATTTCGCGGCGGAGAGGAGCAGGGTCCCTGCGGACCCTGCGCGTGGGATTCGACAGCGATCGCCCTGCAGGGCGTCGCGGGGCCGCGGGACGTGGCCGGATCGGCTGATTGCCACCGTGGCGCGGTGCCACCGTGCGCCGTGTGCGCACGACCCAACACTTCAATGCCGCCGCTAGCGGCGGCATATGGAGACGCCAGCGCGCAGCGCACGCTAATATTTCCGCGCCTCGAACAAAGGTAGATGATCCGTTAGAGTCGGCCAGGTCAATCAAGTTCAGCGCCTGGCGTGTTGCATTGCACCAAAATCATTGGTTCGATGCACTGGCTTGGATCAGAATCCGCCACAGCCGGCCTCCCGATGCCCCAGTATTGACACAAGCGCTTGCAAAGAAGGCGAGTTGCTGGTTGGCACGGTATCTGCTTAGAAAAGAGCGAAAGGCAGGCTCGCCAAATTTCGAGCGGTGAGTCCAGGACTGACTATGGCAATCAACAATCGCCCGATGAACGCATCCGGGGCGCCTCGTGCGGCGCAGCACCATTTGGCGGCCTGGGCCGACATCGTCGCCCGGTCGCGGCAAACTGTGCAAGCCGAGCAACTTGCCGGGTACGGCAGCTGGTGGTTCAATTGCGCGACGTCGGAACTGGCGCTGTCGGGTATGGCCGCAGCACTGCTGGGCGTGATGCCCGGGCGCCCGTTGACGCTGGCCCAGCGCAGCGTTGACGCCGATTGGACGGGGTTGAACGCGGTGCTGCGCGAATGCGCCACCGGCGGCGCACTGCTTGACCGGGAGCTACGCCTGATTGACCCACTCGATGGCGTGCGCTGGCTGCGGGTACGATCGATGCCTTCGACCGCGCCGTCCATTGTGGCCGGCATCTTTATCGATGTCACCGACGTCAAACAGGCTGCGATGCGCGAGAAATTCAGCTTCGCATTGACGCAGTTCTTAATCGGCTCCGACTCGTTGGCGGAAGCGGTTACCAGGATCATCAAGCTCGTTTGCGAGGACCTGGGCTGGGAGTGGGGCGCCTACTGGAACATCGGCCTGCTGGCGGACGGGCGCCAGGCACTCCATTGCCGGCATACCTGGCGCGGCGATGACGAACGGCTCGCTCCATTCCAGCTCACCTCGGAATCGATTGACACGTCGGCCAGCGAAGGCGTGGCGGGCCGCGTATGGCGCAGCGGCGAGGCCGAATGGGTCGACATCGGCGCCGATGATCCGGCTTTCCTGCGCGGCGCGGCGGCGCGCAGTTGCGGCCTGCGCTCTGGCTATCTCTTTCCCGTGACCTACATGACGGCGGACGGAAAACTGCATCGCCCCGGTGTGCTGGAGTTCTTCAGCTACCTGCCGCGCCAGCGCGAGGCGCAGCTGCCGGAACTGTCAGCATCGATCGGCGCAGTCATTGCCATGACGGCCCAGAAAATGGTTCAGCAAGAGCGGATCCGGCGGCTTGCCCTGATTGATGAACTGACCGGCCTGGCCAATCGCAACCATTTTCACAGCCTGGTCGATGCCGCCTGCGACACGGATGAGGCGGCGCCATTCGCACTGCTGTATATCGACCTCGACCAGTTCAAGCCGATCAACGACGCCTTCGGCCACCAGGCCGGCAATGTGGTGCTTGGAGAATTTGCCCGCCGGCTGAGCGCCGCGGCGCCGCCAGGCTGCCACGGGGGGCGCCTCGGCGGTGACGAGTTTGCCATCCTGGCAGCACCGCAGCTGTCGATGGCCGAGGTGGACGCACTGGCCGAGCGCGTGCTGCAGGCTGCCCGCCAGCCCTTCATTTACGAGGGCAACGAGTTGTCGGTGTCGGCCAGCATAGGCATCAGCAGCTTCCCTTCGCATGGCGCCAATACGGCGGTATTGTTGCACGCGGCCGACGCGGCGATGTATGTCAGCAAGCGCAACGGCCGTAACCTGGCCACCCACTTCCAGGACGACGGACATCGCCAGCAGATCGAGCTGGCCGAGCAGTTGACCTTGTTATCCGAACTCCACCACGCCCACGAACGCAATGAATTCTTCCTCGAGTATCAACCGATCTTCGACGGCCGCGACGGCCGGATCAAGGCGGTCGAAGCGCTGATCCGCTGGCGCAGGCAGGATGGCGAAGTGGTGCCGCCGGGCCGTTTTATTCCGGTCGCGGAAAAGAGCCGCCTCATCGTCCGGCTCGGTCGTTGGGTGGCCGAGCAAGCCTGCCGCGACCTGCCGCGGATGCATGCGGCGGGCATGCGCGACGTGCAGGTGCACATCAATATGGCGGCGCCCGAATTCCTGGACGAAGAACTGCCGGCGCAGCTGATGGCGATCGTGCGGGCGGCGCACATCGAGCCGGGCAGCCTGTGCCTGGAGCTGACGGAGAACCTGGTGATGACCTGTATCGAAAAATCGCTGCCGATCATGCACGAACTGGCACGCCTGGGCTTTGGCATCAGCCTCGATGATTTTGGCATGGGCTATTCGTCGCTGTCGATGCTCAAGGCGCTGCCGATCGGATCGATCAAGATTGACCGCCTGTTCATGCAAGGCGTGCCGAACGACCGCAGCGATTGCGCGATCGTCCGCGCCGTGCTCGACCTCGGCCGCCACATGAAACTGACGGTGATCGCAGAAGGCGTTGAGACCGACCAGCAGCTCGGCTATCTGCGCCAGTTCGGCTGCACCTCGGTCCAGGGCTATCTGCTGGGCCGGCCAATGGGACTGCCCGCCCTGATCGACTGCCACCGCAACCGGATACTCAATCACCTGGAAAAATCATGAATGCAGTCCAAAACTTCCCGGCGGCGACATTCCTTCCCTACATGCCCGACGTGGGCAAATGTGAACGGTCGCTGCATGAATTGAACCTGATGTGGCGCATGATCGAAGCGTCCGCCAAGATGAATTGCCCAACCGAAGCCAGGACCATCCTGCCCACCATGGCCGCGACGCGCGCCGGCTTCAGCCAGCTGGAAGAAGAACTGGTGGCCAGCCTGGCGCAGGAGAAATTGCGCAATGTGCTGGCCGAGCTGGCCACCAAGGCCCAGTACGTGATCGAGATCGTGGTGCGCAACCTGTACGAACGCACCGCCGACGTCGGCTTCCTGTCGACCGACCGCGAGCTGTGCGCCTTTGTCGCCGGCCTCAATGGCAACGCCGATGCGATGCGCCAGCGCCTGCGCGCCTACCGCAGCAAATACACCGTGTATGACGAAATCATCCTGCTTGACCGGGACGGCAATGTGCTGGTCCAGATCGATGAGAGTACGCCGCTCGAAGGCAGCCAGGATGCGCTGATCGCCCAGACCCTGGCGACCGACGCCTATGTCGAGACCTTCCGTGCCAGCGACCTGCGCCCTGGCAAGCGCGAGGCCTTGATCTACTCGCGCCGCGTGTGCCATCCGGATACGGGAGCGGTGGTCGGCGTGCTGTGCCTGTGCTTTCACTTCGAGGAGGAAATGCGGCGCATCTTCGACACCCACCGCGACCGGACAGAACGCTCGAATATGCTGTTGCTCGACGCCGACAACCGCGTCATCGCCAGTGCCGATCCGCTGTGGATTCCGCTGGGGGCGCAGGTGCCGGTCAACCGGGATGGCTCCCCGACGCTGAAGATGTTCGCCGGCCGCGAATATCTGGTGCGTACCTTTATTTCGCCTGGCTACCAGGGCTATCCGGGGCCGCGCGGCTGGCAGGGCCAGGTCATGATTCCGCTCGAGGTCGCGTTCGGCGATGCTGGCAGCCATTTGCTGGCCGATCTCGATCCCGAGTGGGCCGAGGGGCTGTTGTCGCATGCCCGCTCGTTTTGCCCGCCGCTGTACGAAATCATGAATGCGGCCGACATGATCCGGCGCGTGGTGTGGAATGGGCAGGTGATGACCGCCGGCCAGGACGGCGACCTGGCGCGCCTGAAAACCATCCTCGGCCAGATCAGCGAGACGGGTGCCCGCAGCAATGAGCTGTTCTCGCGCTCAATCCGGGACCTGTTCGAGACTGTCCTTGCATCCGGCCTGCGCGATTCGGAGTTTGTCTCGCACCTGCTGGTCGACCTGCTCGACCGCAACTTGTATGAAAGGGCCGACGACTGCCGCTGGTGGGGCCTGTCGCCCGAACTGCGCGCTCTGCTTGCCGGCGACCTGCCTGACCGGGCGGCGCGCATGGCGGCGATCCTCGACTACATCAATGGCTTGTACACGGTGTACACCTCGCTGGTCGTGTACGACCGGTCCGGGCTGATCATCGCGGCGACCGGTGGCTGCACCGAGGTGTCGATTGATCGAGCGACGCTGGCACAGGTAATGGCCTTAGGTAACGAGCAAGACTACTACGTCACGCCGTTCGCGCCGTCGCCTTTGTATGGCGGGCGTGCGACCTATGTGTACCATGCGGCGATCAGGGCGCCGGACGACGATGCGAACCTGATCGGCGGCATTGGCATAGTGTTCGATGCCGAGAAGGAATTTGACGCCATGCTGCGTGGCGCACTGGGCGAGAAAGAGGGCGTGCAAGCCTATTTTGTCGACCGCGAAGGCAGCATCATCGCCAGCACCGACCCGCTGCGGCAAGTCGGCACACGGCTCGAGATCGACCAGGCAATGGCAGTGCTGGACAATGGTGCCAGTGCGTCGC
>CBDDRJ010000130.1:0-7434 GCA_965233055.1 uncultured bacterium | reverse complement strand
TATCACCACCGCTTGGGTCAGGACCTCCAGCAGCACATCGCGCGGCTTGGCGCCGATCGCCATCCGGATGCCGATTTCGCGTGTGCGCTCGGTGACCGACACCAGCATGATGTTCATGATGCCGATGCCGCCGACGATCAGCGAGATGGCGCCGATGATGCCGAGCAGGGCAGCGATGCCGGCGCTGATCTTCTTGGCCGTCTCGGCAAACGAGGCCAGGTTCTCGATGCGGAAGTCGTCCGGTTCCTCGAACTTGATGCGGTGGCGGTCGCGCAGGGTTTCGTTGATGTCGTCGATGCCTTCCGACAGCGGAATACCCGACTTGCCCTGTGCGATCACATAATGCACATTGTTCGGGAATGGCATGCGGATCAGGTTGGCGCGGGCCGCCGTGATCGGCACCAGCACCATCGTCGACAGGTCGCCGCCGTCGACCTGCTTGCCTTCGCCATGCAGCACGCCGACCACCTGGAAGGCCACGTTCTCGATCCGGATGTACTTGCCCAGCGGGTCGATCTTGTAGAAGAACTGGTCGGCGATCTTTTGGCCGATGACGACCATGCGCGCGGCCGAGCGGACATCGGCTTCGCTGAAGATGCTGCCTTTTTCAATTTTCCAGTTGCGGATCTTGAACATCGCCGGCGTCACGCCGATCACCGTATTGTTCGATGATTCGTTGCCAACCGTTAGCTTGAAGCCGCCCTGCATTGCAGCAGCCGCGCCTGCCAGGCTCGGCAGCGCGTTCAAGGCTTCGGCATCCTGGATCGTCAGCGCGGGCGCGGCGCCGACGCGGGCCCTTTGCCCCGCGGCACGGTCGCCGCCGGGCACGACGAACAGCATATTGGTGCCCAGCTGTTCAAGTTCCTTGCCGATGAAGCGCTTCATGCTGTCGCCGATGGCCAGCAACAGCACCACCGAAGTGATGCCGATAATGATGCCGAGCATGGTCAGGACCGTGCGCAGCCGGTTCGAACTCATCGAGCGGAACGCTTCGACCACTACTTGCAGGAAATTCATGCGACCTCCTTGGTCGACTGCATGGCCTGGTCGTGCTGCTGCGCCATCAGGCGCAAGCCTTCGGCGGCCGGGCCGTCATACAGCACATGGCCGTCCTTCAGGCGCATCAGCCGCTTGGCATAGGCGGCAATATCCGGTTCGTGGGTCACCAGCAGGATCGTGATGCCGCGTTCCCTGTTCAGTTGCTGGAACGAGCTCATGATCTCTTCGCTGGTCTGGGTATCGAGGTTGCCGGTCGGTTCGTCGGCCAGCAGCAGCGGCGGGTCGCCCACCAGCGCGCGCGCGATGGCGACGCGCTGCTGCTGGCCGCCCGACAACTGGCTCGGCGTGCGCTTGGCGTAGCCGGCCAGGCCGACCCGCTCCAGCTCCAGCAGCGCCTTGGCGTGCGCCTGCCGGCGCGACACGCCGGCGTAGATCAGCGGCAGCGCCACGTTCTCGGCCACGCTCATGCGCTTGATCAGGTTGAAGCTCTGGAACACGAAACCGATGGTGCGGTTGCGGATCGTTGCCAGTTGGGCGCGCGACAGCGTCAGCGTGTCGACGCCATTGAGCAGGTAGGTACCGCCGGTGGCCTGGTCGAGGCAGCCGAAGATATTCATCAGGGTCGACTTGCCGGAGCCGGACTGGCCCATGACGGCGAGGAAATCCCCGCGCGGCACGGCCAGGTCGATGCCGAACAGCACCTGGGTTTCCACGCTGCCCGAAAAATAGCTTTTCGTGACGTTGCGGATATCAATCAGGTTACCGCTCATAATTCGTCGTCCTTGTTGCCAGGCTGCAGGGAGCGGGTGACGACGCGCTCGCCCTTTTTCAGGTCGCCCGCCAGCACTTCGGTGTAGCGGAAGTTCGACAGGCCGATCTTGATGTCGACCGGCTTCAACTGGTTCTTGTCGTCGACCTTGAACACCTTGAACGAACGGGTCGATTCTTCCTTGCTGCGGAAGGCCAGGTCATCCTCCGGCGCCGGCGGCGGCACGGCAGCCTTGGCACTGGCGCTGGCACTGGCGCTGCCCTTGCCTTTCTGCTTCTTCAGTTCCTTCTCCTGCTCCTCGTCCGACATGCGGAAGCGCAGCGCCGCGGTCGGGATGCGCACCACGTTCTGGCGGTTGCCGACCACCAGCCGCACCTGGGCCGTCATACCCGGCTTGAGCAGTTCGTCCTTGTTCTCGACATCGAGCACGACGTTATAGGTGACGACGTTCTGTACGACGGTGGCGGCGAGGCGGAACTGGCGCATCGTGGCTTCGAATTCGCGGTCCGGGTAGGCATCGACGACGAAGCGGGCCGGCTGGCCCTGCTTCAAGGCGCCGACGTCCGCTTCCGACACATTGGTGTCGATCTGCATCTTGGTCAGGTCCTTGGCGATCTGGAACAGGTTCGGCGTGCTGAACGAAGCGGCGACCGTCTGGCCCAGGTCGATCGTGCGCTTGATGACGACGCCGTCGATCGGGGCGCGGATCACGCTGTTGTTGAGGTCGGCGCGTGTGCGCTCGAGCTGCGCTTCGGACAGCTTGATGTTGGCGCGCGCCACATCCAGTTCGCGCCGCGACTGGTCCAGCTGCAGGCTGGAGATGTAGTTCTGCTTGACCAGACGCTCGTTGCGCTCGTAGTTGGCCTGTGCCAGGCGCAGCGAGGCCTGGGCCGAGGCCAGGCTCGCTTCGGACTGGCGGATCTGGGCGTTGAAAATGGTCGGGTCCAGCTTGAGCAGTACCTGGCCGGCCTTGACGTGGTCATTGAAGTCGGCTTTGAGCTCGACCACCGTGCCGGACACCTGGGAGCCGACATTGACCAGCGCCACCGGATTGATGGTGCCGCTGGCGGTCACGGTCTGGGTGATATTGCCGCTGTCGACGACGGCGGTACGGTACTTCAGCTCGGGAATCTTGGCTTCCTTGGCAGGCATGAAGTAGGCGGCGCCGGCGCCGCCGACCGCGATGACTAATAGAGAAATAAGAACACGTTTTTTCGTAAAAATTTTCATCGTCAGCAATCAGAGGTGGGCGAGGGAATGCTACTTTTTCTGT
Source organism: uncultured bacterium (assembly GCA_965233055.1). Classification (GTDB taxonomy): domain Bacteria; phylum Pseudomonadota; class Gammaproteobacteria; order Burkholderiales; family Burkholderiaceae_D; genus Telluria_A. Next base: position 4,393 of record CBDDRJ010000130.1, on the reverse strand, counting down.
GTGCAAAATAGTAACAAGCCAGCCGCTGCCGCCGGACGGAAATGCGATGAAACGTCGAAAAACCGCCCTGAGACGCTAATAGCGTGGTGTATTGACGTCGATGACGGCGATGCCGATCACATTGTGCAGGCGGGCCACGAATAGCTCGAGCAGGCCTGCTTCGCCGGCGTGCAGGCACAGGTCGACGGCATTGCCCTGTTCGCAGCTGCGCAGTTGCAGTCCAGTAAGTTGCAGGCCGCCGCGGCGGGCGATGGCCAGCGCCGCTTCGAGCGCGTCGAGCGTCTGGGCTTTGTCGACAGTGAAAGTGAGGTGCTGGTGCATGCCTCCACTATATGGGCGGGGCTGCAGAATAGGCTTTCGAAGATTTCTAGAATTTCAGAAATTGAAGAAGGAATGACTGGATAGATGTATTATTCGATAGTTTTCTTCTTGGAATACAGAAATCTATGATCGCTCCTGCCGAACTTGATGAGATCGACCGCCGCATTCTGCGCGAACTGCGGCGCGACGGCCGCCTGTCCAATGCCAGGCTGGCTGACAAGGTCAAGCTGTCGGCCTCGCCGTGCTGGAACCGGGTGCGCCAGATGGAGCAGGCGGGGGTGATCGAGGGCTACACGGTGCTGCTGAACCAGCAGGCGCTCGGCTTACCGGACACGGTGATGATCGAAGTGACGCTCGACCGCCACGACGACGATACCTTCGAGCGCTTCGGCCAGGCGCTGGCGGACTTGCCGGAAGTGATGGAAGCTTACCTGCTGACGGGGGAGTACGACTACCTGATCAAGGTCGCCGTGGCGGGCACGGCCGGCTACGAGGAGTTCCTCAGGCGCAAGCTCTACAAGCTGCCCGGCCTGCGCCACAGCCGTTCGACCTTTGTGCTGCGCTGCTTGAAGCGCAGCCATTCGGTCGAACCGTAGGGTGGGTACGCTTGCGTACCCACGCGTGAAGCCGGCATCATGCAGACGTCACGCGTGGGTCAGTTCGGGTCGTCGCACGGAAGTTTGTGCGGCGACATACCCACCTTACGCCGGTGCGGCGGGCTGGATGACGACGCGGTCGCGGCCGCAGCGCTTGGCCACATACAACGCGCGGTCGGCCGCGCCGAGCAGTTCGCCCACCTCGACCGGCTGGTCCGGCGTCTGGCTCGACACACCGATGCTGACCGTCACATGGCGCGTCGCGCCCGCATTCTCATGCGGGATCTGCAGCTCGCTGATGGCCTTGCGCATCGATTCGGCCATCAGCATGCCGCGCTCGGCATCGGTGTCGGGCAACACCACGGCAAATTCTTCGCCGCCATAGCGGGCGATCAGGTCGGTCGGCCGGTTCAGCATCGACGACAGCGTCTTGGCGACGGTAATCAGGCAATCGTCGCCTTGCTGGTGGCCATAGAAATCGTTGTACGCCTTGAAGCAGTCGATATCGATCATCAGCAGCGCCAGCGGGCTGGCCGCGCGCTTGGCGCGCCGCACTTCCTTGTCGATCGTGACGTCGAAATGGCGGCGATTGGCGATCCCGGTCAAGCCGTCGGAAATGGTTTGCGAGCGCAATTCGAGCGCCTGGTCGCGCAGCAGTTTTTCGCGGTTGACCGCCACGCTGACGTCGCTGACCTGGATCAGGCAATGGGGGGCGGCGCCCCGGATGTCGATCGGCGTGACCGCCACCGCCTGCGCCAGCCGCTCGCCGCGCGCGGCGGCCAGCGGCGTCGCGAACAGCGGCAGCGGCGACTTGTGCAGGGTCTGCGACAGCACCGACGGGAAATGGTCGCGCAGCGCCTGGGTCACCGCCCCTTCGATGCGCTTGCCGGCCAGCTCGGGGAAGAGGGCGAAGAAATTGCTGCCGACCACCGCTTCGGAAGACAGGCCGCTGTGGTTGACCATCCACTGGTTCCATAGCACCACGCGGCGCTCGGCATCGAGCACCACGATGCCCAGGTTGACGGCACCGACGACGCAATGGGCAAGCCGCGACATGGTCAGCCGTTACCCATGACTTTGGCGAGATAGGCGTCGACCTGCTCGCGCAGGTCGTGCAGGGCGGTCAGGTCCATGATGAAGGCGACATAGCCATGGATCTGGTGCTTCTCGACGATGAAGTCGATATGCAGCATCAGCACCACGGTCTCGGCCTGGCCGCCCGAGGCGGTCAGGATCTCTTCGCTGGTGCCGACGTGGTACTGGGGCAGCGAGCCATGCAGTTCGTGCGCGAAAATATTGGCCAGCGTGCCGACGCAGGAATTGAGGATGATGTTGCCGATTTCATTCATCGCCTCCTGTTCCATCTCGGTCAGTTCCTTGAGCGAGACCGAGTCGCCGACCATCAGGCGCACGATTTCGAGGCTCTTGTCCTCGGGGAACATCAGGATCGCTTCGGTGGTGAAGGCGCCCGAATAATGCTGGCTGACCCCGCAGATGCGCTGGCCTTCTTCGTTGCCCAGCAACTGGCCGGCCTGGGCACGGTTGAGGAAGCTGATCGACGGCACCGACATTGCCACTTCTTCGTTGACGATGCCGCTCATCGCGGCGGCGGCATGGCCGACGCCGATATTGAAGATCTCGACCAGTGCGTCGTGCTGCAGTTCGGTCAGATTGAACATGGCTTACCCTTCGAGCTTGGCGATCAGTTCGTGGATTTTTTGTTCGGTGATCGGTTTTTCCATGAAGCCGATGCCCAGTTCGGCGGCCCGGTTGCGGGTGGCGTTCTGAACATTGGCGGTGACCAGCGACAGCTGGGCGGCCGGGCAGGCCTTGCGCAGCAGTTCGGCGGCGGCCAGGCCGCCCATGCCGGGCATGTTGACGTCGATCAGGATCAGGGCCGGATCGATGGTCTTGACCTTCTCGATCGCCTCTTCGCCGCTGCCGGCTTCCTCGACCAGCCAGGCCGGATTCTTACTGTGGATATATTGACGCGCCATCAGGCGTGATACGCGGCTGTCGTCGACAACCAGGATAGTTTTTACGTCTGTCATATTGCATTTCCCGAGTACCCGAAGGGTGTATGTCCATTTTCTCACAGAATCTTTGATTAATATTGTTAAATTCTTTCGGCGGCCTTGCCCTTTTAAAATGCTCTGGAGGGCGGGGCGATCCGCTAAAATGGTGCATTCCCCTTTCCGTGCAATAGAGAAAACATGACTCAAGACGAACTGAAACAGCTAGTTGCCATCAAGGCCATCGATTACGTGGTCGACGGCGAAATCATCGGTGTCGGCACCGGCTCGACCGCCAACTTCTTCATCGACGAACTGGCCAGGATCAAGCACCGCATCAAGGGCACGGTCGCCTCGTCGGAAGCGACGGCGGCGCGCCTGCGCGGCCACGGCATTGCCGTCTACGACCTCAACGAGGTCGAATCGATCGCCGTCTACATCGACGGTGCCGACGAAATCACGCCGACCGGCGCGATGATCAAGGGCGGCGGCGCGGCGCTGACGCGCGAGAAGATCGTCGCCTCGGTGTCGAAGCAGTTTGTCTGCATCGCCGACGGCTCCAAGCTGGTCGACGTGATGGGCAAGTTCCCGCTGCCGGTCGAAGTGCTGCCGATGGCGCGCAATGCCGTCATGCGCCGCCTCGCCGCGATGAAAGGCCTGCCGAAGCTGCGCCTGAAGGCCGGCACCGTTGACGCCTTCATCACCGACAATGGCGGCGAGATCATCGACGTCGCCGGCCTGCAGATTACCGACCCGGCCGCGCTGGAGCAGGAAATCAACCAGATCGTCGGCGTCATCGCCGTCGGTCTGTTCGCGGCGCGCGGCGCCGATGTATGCTTGTTGGGAACCAGTGAAGGCGTCAAGACCCTGACGTTCTAAACCTTGGAGGAAACGTGAAGCGATTGCCTGTCCTACTGTTGTGCCTGATGGCGCTCGGCGCCTGTTCTTCGATGCCAAGCTGGTTTCCGGGCAAGTCCGAGCCGGCGGCGCCGGTGGCAGCCAAGCCGGCCGCCCCGCTGGTCGACAGCAGCGGCCGGCCGTTGGTGATGGTCGATGGGGTGGCGATCGAGCGCGTCGAGTTCCGGCCCGGCGTGTCGTCGGTGACGGTGGAGCGGATGGGGCGCCAGGCCGGCTGCGCCGGCGGCATGGGCGCGGGGCTGATGACGCCGCCGGGCCCGGTCGAGGTCTACCGGATGACTTGCGAGGACGGCAAAACCTTCAGGGCGCGTTGCGAGCTGCGCCAGTGCAAGGTCATGTAGGGTGGGCACTGCGTGCCCACGCGGTAATGTGTAGTCGCGTGGGCACGCAGTGCTCGGCGGCCCCGCCCACCCTTCTATGATGCTTGTCTAGGTGTTTTGTGCAAATCTTCTCCGAGCCACCTGTTTGGTGGCTTTTCATACCTTCGTTACTTTCAATAATTTCAAGGCCAGCGCCTGGTCCGATCCATTTATCGCATCGTGCAGA
>CBDDRJ010000129.1:0-23421 GCA_965233055.1 uncultured bacterium | reverse complement strand
GGCGGTCCGCAATGCCGCGGCGCGGCGCGCGCGCCGGCCACCGTGCGGCTGGCCCTGGGCAAGTCGACGCTGATGCACCTGCCCGAGCCGATCCTCCACCGCACCACCGGCAACCCCAATGTGGTGCAGGCGATGCTGGTCGCGCCCGAGACGCTGTACGTGGTCGGGGTCGACGTCGGCACCACCAATATGATCGTCGAAACCCGCTCCGGCGCCTGCAGCGTGGTCGAGGTGACGGTGTCGATCGACCCGCAGGCCCTGCAGGCCAGCCTGGCGGCGCTGATGCCGGACGAGAAGAACATCAAGGTCAGCGCGGCCGGCGACACGCTGGTGCTGTCGGGCACGGTCGACGATGCGGCCGCCGTCGCACGCGCGATGGAGCTGGCCACCGCCTTCGTGCGGCGCCCGCTCGCTTCGCTCAACGCGGCGGCCGCCGCCGCGCCGCCGCCGGACACCGCCAGTTCGATCCAGGCCGCCAACCTGCGGGTGGTCAATATGCTGGCGGTCAGCGCGCCGCAGCAGGTGATGCTGGAGGTGAAGATCGCCGAAGTGTCGAAGGCCCTGCTGGACCGCCTCGAAGCGGGCACCACCCTGCATTTATCGAGCGGCAGCTGGGCCACGACGCTGCTGTCGAACTTCATCAGCGGCAGCGCCAACGGCTTGCTCGATGCGCGCAAATCGAACGGCAATCAGCTGACGCTGGAAGCGCAGAAGCAGGATGGCCTGATCCGCATCCTGGCCGAACCGAACGTGATGGCGATCAGCGGGCAGGAGGGCAACTTCCTGGCCGGCGGCAAGATCCTGATCCCGGTGGCGCAAGACAACAGCATGGGCGGCAGCAAGGTCACGCTGGAAGAGAAGGAGTTCGGAGTCGGCCTGCGCTTCACCCCGACCGTGCTGGCCGGCGGGCGCATCAACCTGAAGGTGGCGCCGGAAGTGTCGGAGCTGTCGCGCGAAGGGGTCGGCATCACCGCCAGCGGCCTCCATGCGTCGGCCGTGCTGCCATTGATTACGACCCGGCGCGCCTCGACCACGGTCCAGCTGTATGACGGCCAGAGCTTCGCCATCGGCGGCTTGATCAAGAACAGCCTGGTGGCCAATATCAAGGGCTTGCCGCTGCTGGGCGAAGTGCCGGTGCTGGGCGCGCTGTTCCGCAGCACCGACTTCCAGCAGGACAAGAGCGAACTGGTGTTCGTCATCACGCCGCGCCTGGTCAAGCCGCTGCCGCCCAACTACAGCCTGCCGACCGACCAGCTGGCCGCGCCGGGCCGCGCCGAACTGCTGCTCGGCGGCCGACTCGAAGGCAGGCCGCCGGCAGCCGCCGCGCCGGGTTCGCCGCCCGCCAGCGCGGCCGCGCCAGCGGCCACACCGGCCGCCGGCGGCTTCCAGCTGAAATAGACGATCCCCTTCCACCCTTTGCCGGAGATTGCCATGCACACCATGACTTTGCCAGCACGCCTGTGCGTCCTGCTGTCGTTTGCCGTGCTGTCGGCCTGCGTCAGCACCACCCCGTACTGGGATGCCCGCTTCGGCGACAGCGTGCGCGCGCTCAATGCGCAGCAGGTGGCGCGCCCGCAGGCCGGCGCCAACGCCGACCCGGTGGCCGGCATCGATGGCCGCGCCGCGCGCGCTGCCATCGACCGCTACGAGCGCTCGCTGCCCGAGCCGAAGGCGGCCAGCACGCCGCTGAGCAGCGTCGGCGGCAAGTAGGGCGCCATGTTCTGCCAACCAACGGCGCGGCGCCGCCAGTTTGGCGCCACCCATATCCTCTACCTGGTCACGCTGCCCTTGATGGTCGGGATCATGGGCATGATGATCGACCTGTCGCGCGTGCAGGCGCGCAAGGCCGAACTGCAGGTGGCCGTCGATGCGGCGGCGCTGGCAGCGGCCAAGAGCCTGCAGACTGCGCCAGGCAACTACAGCGCCGCCACCACGGCGGCGGGCCAGGCAATCAACTACTTCCAGTTCAAGATCGTCAGCGACAACCTGATTGCGCTGCCGGCCGCCACCGTCAGCTTCGGCGCCAGCAAGGATGGCCCGGACTGGCGCAGCGCGGCCGCCGCGAACGGCAGCGGCTTCCTGTATGCCAGGGTCGACAGCCGGGTCGCGCCATCCGAAGCCTATGGCAAGGTTGATACGCAGCTGGTGCACCTGCTGGCGGCGCTCGACAATGCGCCGGCGGTGCCGTCCGGGCCGGTGGTGAAGCCGGCGCCGACCGAGGTGCTGGTCGGCGCCGTCGCCGTGGCCGGGCCGCTCGGCGTCAACGTCGGGTTGCACCAATGAAGCCCGCCGCTGCCAGGCTGGGCGCGCAGCGCGGCGTCGCTGCGGTCGAATTCGCCGTGGTCGGCCTGGTGTTCATCGCCTTGCTGCTCGCGCTGGTGGAACTCACGCGCGCCATGTATATGTGGAGCATGCTGTCGAACGTCACGCGCATGGTGGCGCGGGCGGCCATCGTCACCGCTCCCACTGCCGCCGCGCTCAAGCCGGCCATCGTCAAGGCCATCGCGGCCGGCCCCGACGACAAGTCGACGGCCTACGGGGTCGATGTCACGGTCGACACGATCCAGGTCAAGTTCCTGAACCAGGACCTGAGCCAGATGGCGGCGCCGCCGGCCAGCGGCAACGCCAATATCGCCAGCTGCCAGGCCAGCCCTGCCGGCGCGGCTTGCGCCCGTTTCGTGCAGGTGCAGGTGTGCCAGGCCGGCACCGATTGCGACCGGCTCGAGTTCGCGCCGGTCGCGCCGTTCCTGCCGGTCATGCGCTTGCCGACCTTCCTGACCATCCTGCCGGTCCAGTCGCTCGGCTGCACTGACCCGTGTACCTGACTCCAACCAGACCCCTTGCATTGAAAGCAGCGTGATGAAAGCCCTGATCATTACCCGCGACAGCCCTTTGCACACAGAACTTGCCGCCCAAGGCGCGGCACGCATTCCGCCGATGCGCCTGGCCGGGCGACGCGACAGCCTGCGCGAGGCCAGCGAGCATATCGTGGCCGACGCGCCGCAATTGGTGATCGTCGACGCCAGCGGCATCGGCCACGCCGAGGCCGACCTGATCGACCGCCTGTCGCGCCTGTATCCGGACAGCGCCTTCATGCTGCTGACGCGCGAACACCAGCAGGACATGCTGATCCGCGCGATGCGGGCCGGCGTGCGCGAAGTGCTGCAGCTGCCGCTGAACCACCAGGCCTTCCATGAAGCGATGGACCGGCTCGAACTGCAGGCCGGCATTGCCCATATGCGCAACGGCAGGGTGCTGGCCTTCATCTCGTGCAAGGGCGGCAGCGGCGCCACCTTCATCGGCACCAATTTCGGCTACGCGCTGGCGACGCTGGCCGACAGGAAGGTGCTGCTGATCGACCTCAACGGCCAGTTCGGCGACGCCACGCTGTACGTGTCGGACCAGAAGCCGAGCATGACGCTGTCGGACCTGTGCAGCCAGATCGCGCGCATGGATGCCGCCTTCCTCGAATCGTGCCTGGTGCAGGTGTGCGACGGCTTCGGCGTGCTGGCGGCGGCCGACGACGCCAGCGCCGCCGCCTCGATCAAGCCCGAGCACATCGACAGCATCCTGCGCATCGCGCGCCAGAACTACGACTACGTGCTGCTCGACGTCGGCCGCCAGATCGATGCGGTGTCGCTGCGCGCGCTCGACAACGCCGACATGGTGTACCCGGTGCTGCAGCTGGCCCTGCCCGACATCCGCGACGGCCGCCGCATGCTCGACATCTTCCGCTCGCTCGGCTACACGGGCGAGCGCATCCGGCTGATCGTCAACCGCTACGAAAAGGGCGGCAAGCTGCGCCTGCACGACCTCGAGCTGGCGCTCGGTGCCGAAGTGGTGCACACGTTGCCCAACGACTACGCGGCCGCCACCGATTCGGTCAACCAGGGAGTGCCGGCGCTGCAGCTGTCGCGCTCGTCGCCGGTGGCGCGCAGCCTGAGTGAACTGGTCGAGGTGGTGACGGCGCGCAAGCTGGCCGACCGCGGTGGCCTGCTGACCCGCCTGTTCGGCGGCAAGGACGGTGACAACTGAAGACGCGCGCCAGCGCGCGCCCATGATTAGGAGACCGACATGACACTACGCGAACGGCTCGCATCGAGCTTCGACCCCGGCGCGCCCGACAGCGCGCCGCCGGGCTTGCCCAACCCGGCCTACCAGGAACTGAAGAAGTCGATGCACCAGGCCATCATCGACCGCATCGACCTCGAACGCCTGCAGCGCCTGACCACCGAACAGTTCAAGCACGAGCTGGCACTGCTGGTGCAGCGCGTGATCGAGGACGAGCGCATCGTGCTCAACCAGCACGAGCGCCACAACCTGGTACTCGATATCCAGAACGAGATGCTCGGCTTCGGCCCGCTCGAGCCGCTGCTGTCGGACCCGACCGTGTCGGACATCCTGGTCAACACCCACGCCCAGGTCTATGTCGAGCGCCACGGCCGGCTCGAGCTGACCGAGGTCGCCTTCAGCGACAACGCCCACCTGATGAAGATCATCGAGAAGATCGTGTCGCGGGTCGGGCGCCGGGTCGACGAGTCGAGCCCGATGGTCGACGCCCGCCTGCCGGATGGCTCGCGCGTCAATGCGATCATTCCGCCGCTGGCGGTCGACGGCCCGATCCTGTCGATCCGGCGTTTCTCGGTCAAGCCGCTGGCGATCGAGGACCTGCTGGCGCTCAAGAGCCTGACCCCGCCGATGGCCGAGATGCTGCAGGCGCTGGGGGTGGCCAAGATCAACGTCCTGGTGTCGGGCGGCACCGGCAGCGGCAAGACCACGCTGCTCAACCTGCTGTCGGGCTTCATCCCGGCCAACGAGCGCATCGTCACGATTGAAGACGCAGCCGAGCTGCAGCTGCGCCAGCCTCATATCGTGCGGCTCGAGACGCGCCCCGCCAATATCGAGGGCGCCGGCGAAGTGACCCAGCGCGCGCTGGTCAGGAATGCGCTGCGGATGCGGCCCGACCGCATCATCCTGGGCGAGGTGCGCGGCCCGGAAGCGCTCGACATGCTGCAGGCGATGAACACCGGCCACGAAGGCTCGCTGGCGACGATCCACTCGAACACGCCGCGCGACGCGCTGGCGCGGCTCGAGAACATGGTCGGCATGGCCGGCGTGCACCTGACGGCGCGTGCGATCCGCCAGCAGATCTGCGCCGCCGTCACGGTGGTGATCCAGGTGACGCGCCTGTCGGACGGCGCGCGCAAGCTCGTCAGCATCCACGAAGTGACCGGCATGGAAGGCGACATGATCGCCATGCACGAGATTTTCAAGTACGAGCAGACCGGGGTGGCGCAGGACGGCAAGGTGCAGGGCCATTTCTGCGCCACCGGCGTGCGCCCGCGCTTCGCCGACCGCCTGCGCCAGTTCGGCGCCGCGGTGCCGGACGGCGTGTTCGACCCGTCCCGCATCTTTCAGTAGCGCGAGGAGAGCAGCGATGGACATGAGCTTCTACGGTTTCGCGGTGCTGCTGTTCGCCGCCGTGTTCCTGGCGGTCGAAGGGGCCTACCTGTGGTGGTCGGCCACCCATGGCGGCGGCGCGCGCCGCATCGCCTCGCGCCTGCACCTGATGTCGGGCGGGCGCGAAGGGGGCAACCGCGTGGTGTCGATCCTCAAGCAGCGCCGGCTGGCCAACTCGGCGCCGCTCGAGCGCCTGCTGGCGCGCATCCCCCATATTGGCGTGCTCGATCGGCTGCTGCTGCAATCGGGCCTGCAATGGACGGTGGCGCGCCTGATCCAGCTGACGCTGGTGGTGCCGGCCGCCGCCTTCCTGCTGCTGACGATGCTGCACCTGCCGCCGCTGCTGCTGACGGTGGTGGTGCTGGTGTGCCCGGCGCTGCCGCTGCTGCAGGCGCGCCGCGCCCGCACCCAGCGCCTGCTCAGGATCGAGCAGCAGCTGCCGGAGGCGGCCGACTTCCTGGCCAGGGCGCTGCGGGCCGGCCACGCGTTCACCAATGCGCTGCAGATGGTGGGCGAGGAATTCCCCGAGCCGATCAGCGGCGAATTCCGCTTCACCTACGAGGAAATCAATTACGGCGTGCCGATGAACGTGGCGCTGGCCAACCTGGCGGCGCGCGTGCCGCTGACCGACCTCGGCTACCTGGTCATCGCCGTGCTGATCCAGCGCGAATCGGGCGGCAACCTGGCCGAGCTGCTGGGCAATGTCAGCCGCACCATCCGCGACCGCCTGAAGCTGCTCGGTCAGATCCGCGTGCTGTCGGCCGAAGGCAGGATGTCGGCCTGGGTGCTGACGCTGCTGCCGTTCGGCGTGGCGCTGGCGATGCAGCTGGCCAAGCCGGACTACCTGCCGACGCTGTGGCAGCACCCGACCGGCGCGCGCCTGCTGTGGTGCAGCCTGGGCATGGTGGTGTTCGCCATGTTCTGGATGCGCAGCATCATCCGCATCCGTGTCTGAGCGCCAGGGGAAATGCCATGACGAGCCAACAACTGCTGTTCCTCTTGATCGTGTTCGCGGTGGTCAGCGCCATCTGCCTGCTGGCGGCGCGCCTGTTCATGCCCAGCCTGATGCGGCACCGGCTGGCGCGCATCGTCGCGCCCGGCGCAAGCGACCATGCGGCGCTTGCGTCGGGCTGGGTCGAGCGGGCCGCCAAGGTGGCCAAGCCCTTCATGAAGCTGTCGCTGCCGGAGGAAGGCTGGGAGAAATCGCCGCTGCGGATCCGCTTCATGAATGCCGGCTGGCGCTCGCCGTCGGCGCCGGTGTTCTATTTCGCCGCCAAGACGCTGCTGGCCCTGCTGCTGCCGGCCCTGCTGGTGGCGTTCGCGCTGCCGCAGCTGAAAGGCCGGGTCGATACCGGCGCCATGCTGCTGGTGCTGACGGGCGCCGCGTTCGGCTACTACCTGCCCAATGCGGCGCTGGCGCGCGCCGTGTTCTACCGCCAGCGCGACATCTTCGAAGTGTTTCCCGATGCGCTCGACCTGCTGACCGTGTGCGTCGAAGCGGGGCTGTCGCTGGAGCGCTCGCTGGGCAAGGTGGCGGCCGAGATCCACATCAAGAGCCTGGTGCTGGCGCAGGAGATGCAGCTGCTGCTGATGGAGATGCGGGCCGGTTTCAGCAAGGACAAGGCGCTGCGCAACCTGGCGCTGCGCACCGGCGTCGAGGATGTCGACACGCTGGTGGCAATGCTGATCCAGTCCGAGCGCTTCGGCACCAGCATGGGCAGCTCGCTGCGGGTGCATGCCGAGAACCTGCGCACCAAGCGGCGCCTGCGGGCCGAGGAGGCGGCCGCCAAGATCGCCCTCAAGCTGCTGTTCCCGCTGGTGTTCTGCATCTTCCCGCTGCTGCTGCTGGTGCTGATCGGGCCGGCCACCATTTCCCTGTACCGCGCGCTGGGCGTCTGAGCCCGGCCTTCCCAAAGGAGCATGCCATGACCAATAACCGACGCTTGACGCTGGCGTTCCGCCAGCTGGCCCTGCTGTGTGCCGGCGGCGCGCTGCTCGCCTGCAGTGCGCCCCTGGTGGGCCAGGCCCCCGCGCCGCGCGGCGAGCTGCAGCAGGCCGGCGCCGACGGCGACTACGCGGTCGGCCGCAGCCATTATTTCGCGCGCCGCTACGAGGCGGCGCGCGCGGCCTACCTGCGCGCGCTGGCGCAGGCGCCGGCTCACGTCGATGCGCGCAACGGCCTGGCCATGGTGCATGCGGCGCGCGGCGAGCTGGCGCCGGCCATCGCCATCTGGCGCGTGCTGACCGCGGACGGCCAGGGCGGCAGCGGCCAGGGGGCGGCGTTTCTGTTCAATAACCTCGGATATGCCTACCTGCTGGCGGGCGACGCCGAGCAGGCGGCGGCCGCGCTCGAACGCGCCTGCGTGCTCGACCCGCTCGACTACCGCGCCTGGGAGAACCTGGGCGAAGCGCTGCACCGGCTGGGCGAGCATGAGCGGGCGCAGCAGGTGGCCGGCCAGGCCGATACGCTGCGCCGCCACGACCTGAAGGCCGACTATGCGGCGGTGGGGGCGGCCCTGCCGCCCGTGGCGCCTGACGCCGGCTTTGCCGGGGCCGAGGTGCATATTGGCGCTGCGCCGGTGCGGCCGGAGCGGCTGGCCGCGCCGCCGGCGCCGGCCGTGCCGCTGGTCGAGATCAGCAACGGCAACGGGGTGCGGGGCATGGCGGCGGCCCTCGGACGCAGCCTCGACCGCAACGAACTGCGCGTGGTGCGCCTGTCGAACCAGCGCGGCTTCGCGGTGGCGCGCAGCCGCATCGAGTACGGGCACGGGCATGCCGACGTGGCGCGCAAGCTGGCGGCGCGCCTGCGCCCGGCGCCGCTGCTGCAGGCGGCCAGCATCGACGGCTATGCGCTCCGGCTGGTGATCGGGCACGACCTGGTGCGCGACAGGGCCGCGCGGCTGGCTAGTCCCTGAAATGCCTTCAAGCCAGCTCAGTCCCAGCGCACGCTGCCCAGGCCCTGCGCGTTCGAGTTGCGGCTGGCCGGCTTGCCGTAGACGGTGGCCGAACCGAGGCCCGACAGGTTCAGCGTGGCCGAATTTTTCGCGTACACGCTGGCGCTGCCGATGCCGCTCATGTCGAGGTCGACCGCGTCGGCCATCAGCTGCCTGGCATTGAGGCTGCCGACCCCGCCCATCCTGGCGCGCAGCAGCTTGCTGTGGCCATTGACCTGAACCCCGCCGGCGCCCTTCAGGTTCAGCGCGATGCTGTCGGTGTCGCCGGCATTGAGCGTCATGCTGCCGACCCCGCCCATGCGGGCGTCGATGTTCCTGTACTGGCTGGTGACGGTGACGGCGCCGGCGCCGTCGACCGACAGCGTCAGCTCGCTGCCGGAAAAGCCCAGCATCTCGGTCTTGCCGACGCCGGTCGAGGCCAGCTGCTTCACCGCCGGCAGCACCAGTTCGGCGCGCACCTGCTTGCGGTTACCCCAGTGGAAGCCCGAGTCCATGTCGATGCGGATGGTGTCGCCGTCCTGCACCGTGGTGACCTTGTCGAGGTCGCGCTTTTCGCCATACACCACCAGCTGTGCGGTGGCGCCCTGCTTGACCGACAGGTCGATCACGCCGCCCAGCTTGATCTTGACCGCGCGCGCATCGACGGCGCGCCTTTCGCTGACCAGTTCGTCGGCCGTGGCCACGCCGCCCAGCAGGCTGCTTGCAAGAAGGGCAATACCGAATGCTTTGTTCATGTTGTCGTCTCCCCGATGGCGCGCCGCGCCGTTGTGTTGGATGCACTATAGGCGGGCCGCGGGCGCGGGCGCAGCCGATTGCGACGGACGGCGCAAATGGAGGGACAAACGGTCAAAAATGGCGCCGCTAGTGTAGTGCTTCGTAATTGGAGCAGCGATGGAGGCGATGGATTCTTTTGCCAGACTAGGCGCAAACCGCGGCGATAGCTGGCCTATCGCGAGGATTTGCAACGACGTATTGCAAGAAAAGACACGCTTGCATAGTTTCAACAATTGCGAAGCACTACACTAGGAGCCTGCGCGGCAGAAGCTCGTCGGCCCAAACAGGTGGAGAAAAGTCCCACTTCGCCCCCATTTCTCGGGCTGTAGCTATGGCTACAGCCCTCAAAAGTGGTGACGAACTGGGTTCTTTTCCCACCCGTTTGGACTCGACTCCTTCTGCCGCGCAGGCTCCTAGCGCGCCACGACCGGCTTCAGGCAGTTATTGACCGCTTCGAGCACCTTGACCCCGTTGAACGGCTTGACCACGAAGCCGGCCGCGCCGCCCAGCAGGGCGCGCTGCACATTGGCCACCGTCGGCAGCGAGCTGATGATGACGATGCGGGCGCCCGGCACACGCAGGCGAAGCTGCTCGGACAGGCCGTGGCCGTCGAGCTTGGGCATATTGATGTCGGCAAAGACGATATCGGGCTTGAGCAGCGCGCACATATCGAGTGCGCGCTCGCCGTCGGCCGCTTCGCCGACCACCGTATGGCCCTGTTCGACCAGCAGCAGCCGCAGCGCCCCGCGCGTGACCGCATCGTCATCGGCAATCAGGATCGAGCATTTGCGCGGCGCTTGTTTCACATCGGCTCCTTGTCTAGGTGGTCACTTGCAGGCGTACGACCATTCTTGCATATTCCGCCTCGATCGCTTCAAACTTGTCGGCGACGTCGGCCAGCTGGCCGGCCCGTGCTGTGACTTCCAGTTTCTTGCACATCATCGACAACTGGGCGGCGCCGACCGCGCCGGCGCTGCCCGCCAGAGTGTGGGACACATTGGCGACCTGGGCGCCATCGCCCCCGCGCACTGCAACGGCCAGCGCATCGAGCCGGTGCGGGCTGTCGCGCAGGAACAACTGTGCCAGTTCGGCGAATTTGGCGCCGTACATGCGGCGTGCCTGCGCCAGCGCGTCGTCCGGCGCGTCATCCGGCGCCGGCTCGTCGCGCGCCGCCTGGGCCGCCTGCGGCGACAGCCATCGCGCCAGCATGTCGTACAGGGTGGCGGCGCGGATCGGCTTGGTCAGGAAGTCGTCCATGCCGGCCGCCAGGCACTTGTCGCGCTCGCCTTCGAGCGCGTGCGCCGTCAGCGCGACGATCGGGATGCGGGCGCCGACGTCCTGGTCCGGCAGCGCCGCCATCGCCGACTCGAGCGTGCGGATCTGCTGCGCCGCCTGGTAGCCGTCAAGCTCGGGCATCTGGCAATCCATCAGGATCAGGCCATACGGGCGGGCGCAGAACATCTCGACCGCGATGCGGCCGTTGGCGGCGCTGTCGACCTCGGCCCCGATGCGGGTCAGCATATGTTCGACCACCTGCAGGTTGACCGGGTTGTCGTCGACCGCCAGGATGCGGTAGCCCGACAGCGGTCCGCCGCCTTGGTCGTGGGCCGACGGCGCCAGCTGCGCGCCGAGGCTGGCGCCATTGAGGAAGGGCAGGGCGGCGCCGCCGGCCTGCGCCGCGCGCAGCGTGCGCAGCATATCGGCCAGCACCTGCTGCGACACCGGCTTGCTGACGAAGGCGCAAAAGCCGGCCTGCGCATAGCGCTTGGCGTCGACCACATGCGACAGCGCGGAAACCAGCACCAGCTGGGTGGCGGCATGCAGCGGGTCGTTCTTGATGATGGTGGCGAGCGTTTCGCCATCGATGTCGGGCAACTGGTGGTCGATCAGGGCGATCGCATACGGCCGGCCGCTGGCCGTCGCCGCGCTCATCGCGGCCAGCCCGGCGCCAGCGCTGGCGACGCAGTCGGCCTCGATGCCGTGCTGCTCGAACTGCTCCTGCAGCACGGCGCGCTGGGCATCGTGGCTATCCATCAGGATCAGGCGCAGGCCGGCCAGCGGATCGGCCTCGTGCGCGGCGTGGAAGGCTGGCACCAGCGCCAGGTCCAGTTCGAACCAGAACGTGCTGCCGACCCCCAGCTCGCCGCTGGCGCCGATGCGCCCCCCCATCATGTCGACCAGCTGCTTGCAGATGGTCAGGCCCAGGCCGGTGCCGCCGTACTTGCGGGTGGTGCTGGCATCGGCCTGGGTGAAGCCCTCGAAGATGGAGTCGAGCTTGTCCGCCGCCAGGCCGATGCCGGTGTCGGTCACGTTGACGCGCAGGCAGCATTGCTGGGCCGCCGTCGCGCTGACGTCGACGTCGACCAGCACATGGCCGCTGGCGGTGAACTTGATCGCGTTGCTGATCAGGTTGGACAGCACCTGGCCGATGCGGGCCGGGTCGCCCACCAGCATGTGCGGCAGCCGCGGCGGGTAGTGCACCACCAGTTCGAGTCCCTTGGCCTGGGCCGCAAAGGCCTGGCCGTTGGTGATCGCCTCGACTTCGTGCAGCAGGTCGAACGGAATCGCCTCCAGGTCCAGCTTGCCCGCCTCGATCTTGGAAAAGTCGAGGATATCGTTGATCAGGGCCAGCAGGCTCTCGGCGCTGGAGTGGGCCACGCTGGCGAACTGGCGCTGCGACGGCTCGAGCCGGGTATCGAGCAGCAGTTCGAGCATGCCGATCACGCCGTTCATCGGGGTGCGGATCTCGTGGCTCATATTGGCCAGGAAGGTGCCCTTGGCCAGGTTCGCCTCGTCGGCCAGCAGCTTGGCGCGCACCGCCTCGTTGCGCTCGGCCTCGCGCTCACGCAGTGCGACTATGGTGGTGTGCACCGCGTCGCGGATGGTGGCCACTTCGCGGTCGGCCGGGCCGGTGCCGACGCTGGCGCTGAAGTCGCCCTCGGCGATGCGGGCCAGCGGCTCCTCGAGGTCGGTCAGCGGGCGCAGCGCGCGCCGCATATGGATGACGAAGGCGGCCAGGCCGGCCAGCAGCGCCGCCGACAGCAGGCCCAGCGTCAGCAGCGCGCCGACGTAGACGCTGGCGCGCGACGGCGCGAAATCCATGCCGATCTCGACGAAGCCGATCGTCTCGCTCGTTTCGTGCGGGTCGCCGTTGCCGAAATCGAGCAGGTCGATTGATGCCACCACCCGCTTGACCGGGGCGAACGCCTGGATCGACTGGCCGATCCCCAGCAGGCGCTCGACGTGGGTCGACGGCGTGCCGGCCGCGGCCAGTGCGCTGGCGCGGGCGCTCGCGAGCGGGGCGAACGGCGGCGCGCCGGGCTTGCGGTATTCGGCCAGCACCTGCAGCGTCTTGCTGTCGTATACCCGCACCAGGCCGATGTCGGCGATGCGCGCGGCGTAGCTGTCGATGCGTCCGGGCGCGCCCGAACCGGGCGACAGCAGCAGCTGTACCGACAGGTCGTCGAACACCGGCAGCAGCTGGCGCGCCTGCTGGTCGAGGTTACGCTCGATCAGGTAGTTGCCGCCGGCGAACATCGCGGCCAGCGTCAGCAGGTAGAGCACGGCCATCGACAGCCACAGGCTGGCGGCCACGCGCCGGATCAGGCTGGGACGGCCGGCGGCGCTACTGGACATTGGCCTGCTCCTTCAGCTTGGGCGGTATCGCCAGCCCGAAGCGCGCGGCCGCCTGCGCGCTGATGCTGATGCGCGCGCCCGGCAGCGGGCTCAGGGCTTCGCCGGCCAGTTGCTGGGCGCTGGGGCCGGCGCGCCGCAGGCGCTCGAGCACCAGCTGGGCGATGTCGTCGAGGTCGGCGGTGGCGCTGAGCAGCGCGCCTTCCTTCAGCAGGGCCGGCGAGAACGCCAGCACCTCGATATTGTTGCGCACGCTGTAGGCCATCACATCCTGGATCGTGCGCTGCGACAGGATCGCGCTGTCGGGCGCCAGCCACAGGCCCTGGATGCGCCGCTCGCGCAGCTCCTGCAGCGCCGGCAGCACCGCGCGGTCGCTCGCCACCTGCACATGGTCGACCTCGAGCCCGAGCGCCCTGGCGGCCAGTTCGGCCTGTTCCACCATATAGCGCGCATTGGGGCCGGTGACCACGCCGATGCGGCGCAGGCCGGGGTCGAGCTGCTTCCACGCGCCGAACTGGCGCGCCAGCGACGGGATGCCGCTGACCCCCTTCATCCACGGCGCCACCAGCTTGAATTCCTCCACATTGAGGACCTGGCAAAACACCACCTGCTTGCCGCTGAAGCGCTGGCGTGCCACCTGCGCTGCCAGCAGGCCGACCGCCACCACCTGCGGAACGACGGAGGCCCGCACCGCCTGCACAATCTCGGCCTCGCGCGCGCGGCTGCCGCCCAGGCTGTGGAGCTCGATGCGCCCGCCGTAGGCGGCCTGCAGCGCGCGGGTGGCCACCGCCACCGCCCCCTTGTCGTCGGAGGCGAGCACGATCAGGTCGGCGCGCGCGGCGGCCGGCAGGCAGGCCAGCCACGCCATTAGCAGGAAGCGGATCGCTGGCGCCATCAGAAATCGCGCTGCAGGTGGAGCGCCACGCGGCGCCCTTCGGCCGGCACCCGCTTGAGCGGCTGCAGTTCGCGCGAGGCGACCGTGGCATTGGCACGGCCGGTCAGGTTGTCGACCCGCAGCGCGGCGCGCCAGCCGCCGCCGAGCTGCGCCAGGTTCAGCACCGCATTGACGGTGGCGAACGCCGGCACCCGGTCGCGCCCGCCGTCGCCGCCGGGGCCCAGCACGCTGCTCGTATAGTGGGCCTCGCACGCCAGGTCGGTGCCGGGCCACGGCAGGTCGCGGCTGATGCCGGCCTTGAACAGGCGGCGCGGCGAGCTGGCCAGCTCACCGCCCTGGTCCCAGCCATGCTGCAGCACCAGCGACGCGTACAGCGCGCCCGTGTCCAGCCGGCGCAGCTGCAGGTCGGCCTCGAGGCCGGCCACGTTCTGGACCTGGCCCGCATTGCGGTACTGGATGCAGCCGTCCGGACCCAGCATGCAGTCCTGGCCCTGGTAGTGCGGCACCACCACCTGCACCGGCGTATCGCGCAGCTGCTTGGCGAAGGCCGACAGGCGCCACTGCAGGCCGCTGCCGGCGCGCCCCAGCAGCAAGGCTTCGAGCGTGCGCGACACTTCGGGCCGCAGCTCGCCGTTGGCCCAGATGGTCGACGCGGCCGGCAGGCCGTCCTGGTAGCGCGATTCGTAGATGGTGGGGGCGCGGTAGGCTTCGCCGTAGATCAGCTTGGCGGTGGCGGCGCTGCCCAGCTCCTGCACATAGGCGATGCGCGGCGACACCCGCGTGCCGGCGCCGGCGGAAAAGCCGCGGTAGCTGTCGATCCGCGCGCCAAGGAACAGCTTGCCGGCGCCGAGGCGCAGTTCGTCCTGCGCGAACACGGCCCACTGGGTGTAGTGGGCGTCGGTGTCGACGCTGGCCACGCTGGCGCGCAGCAGGCCGGGCTGGTCGCCGACCGTGTGGCGGTAGCCGATCCGCTTGAACTCG
Organism: uncultured bacterium; assembly: GCA_965233055.1. GTDB lineage: Bacteria > Pseudomonadota > Gammaproteobacteria > Burkholderiales > Burkholderiaceae_D > Telluria_A. The sequence goes on along the minus strand of CBDDRJ010000129.1, from coordinate 8,724 downwards.
GTGCCGGCCAGCAGGTGGTGGCCGTTGGCCAGGAAGCGGTCGTAGCGCAGTTCGAGCCCGAGCTGGCGGCTGGCCAGGTCCGACACATTGATGTAGTCGGCCGGGGCGCCGCGCGCGCCCGAGAATGCATACGGGTAGTCACCCTTTTCAAAGGTGTTGAACAGGTAGCCGCGCAGCGTCAGGCGGGCGCCGTCGGCCAGCGTCCGGTTGGCGCCCGCTTCGAGCGCGGCCAGCGCTTCGCGCAGCTGCAGGCGGCCGCCCAGCACCGAGTCGTAGCTGGCCAGCGGATCGCGCTTGCGGCCGGCCACCAGCAGCGCCTGCAGCCAGGCCTGGCCGCGCGTGACGCGCCCGAACAGGCGGGCCGCGCGGTGGCCGTCGTTGCCGTCCGAGCGGCCGTGGTGGCGCGCCGCATCGAACCCGGCATTGTCCAGTTCCGGCAGATACAGGTCGCGCCCGGCGCCGCGCGCGACGCTGGCCGACAGGAAGCTGGCCGCCGCCCCGTCCTGGCGCTGCTGCGACCAGTACAGCCTGGCGTCGCGCTGGCTGGCCAGGCTGACGGCGGTGCTGCCGGCCTGGCGCTCGTGACCGGCGCGGGTGATCAGGTTCACCAGCCCCATCACGGCGCCGCTGCCGTACAGCGCCGAGCCGGCGCCCTTGACCACTTCGATTCGCTCGATGCTGTCGATGTCGAGCAGCTCGAGGAAGAAGCCGCCATAGGTGGGCTCGTAGATCGGCATGCCGTTGACCAGGTAGAGCAGGCGCGAGCCGAAGTCGCCCGGCACCGCGACGCCCGACAGGCCCAGCGCCGGCCACTGGCTGGCCGCGTTATAGAAGCCGGGCAACGACTGCAGCGCCTGCTGCACCGTGCGGTAGCCGAAGCGGGCGATGTCGTCGCGGCCGATGACGGCCACATTGGCCGGCGTCTCGGCGATCGTCTGCACATAGCGCGCCGCCGAATAGACCTGGTTTTCCTGCGCCAGCAAGTCGAGCTCGTCGGGGGCGGCGGCGGCCGGCGCCAGCCAGCCGGCCCCGGCCAGCAGCACTGCCAGTGCGCCGGCGCAGCTGGCGCGCTGGCGTCGATGTGCTGCCGTCATGGTCCTCCGCGATCGGATGAAAGGGTTGGCACCGGCCGGCCCGCGAATATGGCGGCGATGCGCGTCGGTCAAGTATCGCCGAATTGTGCCATTCAGGCAATTGGCGCCGCCGGCGCCTGCGGCCGCTGCCGATGGGGCTTGCCGGGCAGCGGGTGAGGGGCTATATTGCCCGTTCGATTTTCCGGATTCCACGAATGAGCCGCCAAGCAACAAAACGCAGCAGTGCGACTGCCGCCAGCATCCTCGACGATATTGCCGCCGGCCGGCTCGAGGAAGCCGGCAAGGCCGTCGTACGGCTCGCGCGCACCGACCCCGGCTATAACCAGGCCTGGCTCGAACTGGGCGTCGCCCTGGCCAGGCAGCGCGATGTGAAGGGGGCCGAGCAAATCTACCGGCGCCTGATCCGCGCCAGCCCGGACTACGCCGGTTCCTACTATGAACTGGGCACGCTGCTGCTCGACGGTGGCAAAGCCGCCGAGGCCGCCGCCTGCTTCGAGCAGTGCGTCAAGCGCGACCCGCGCTTCGCGCCGGCCTATAACAACCTCGGGGTGGCCCAGCGCCACCTGTGCCGCAACGCGCAGGCGCGCGATAATTTCGCCCAGGCCGTCGCCTTGCTGCCCGACTTCGCCGGCGCCCACACCAACCTCGGCATGACAATGTTGCAGGAGGGGAATTTCGAAGGATTCGCCCAGTATGAATACCGTCTGAAGAAGGTCGGGCCGGACCAGCCGGTACGCGATGGCGGCGTGCCCATCCTGTACAGCCTGTGGGACAAGCCGCGCTGGGACGGCGGCGAGCTGCGCGGCAAGCACCTGGTGGTGTGGGCCGAACAAGGCATGGGCGACAACCTGATGATGCTGCGTTATTTCGCGCTGCTGCGCGAACGCGGCGCCGCCCGCCTCACCGCCCTGTGCATTCCGGCGCTGGCGCAGACCATGGCGACGGTGGCCGACCACGTGCTGGTCGACCCGGACGACATCGCCGCGTATCCGTTCGATTTCTATTGCCCGTCGATGAGCCTGCCGTTCCACCTGGGCACCCGGCCCGACACCATCCCCGACCGCGTGCCCTACCTGCAGCCGCCGGCCGCCGCGCGCGCCGCCTGGGCCGGCCGCCTGGCGCGGCTGCCGGGCCTGAAGGTGGGGTTGGTGTGGGCTGGCGGCAAGTCGTTCCGGCGCGACGAATTGCGCAGCCTCATATTGCCCCAGCTGGCGCCGCTGATGGCGGTCGACGGCGTGCACTGGATCAGCCTGCAAAAGGGCCAGGCCGCCGAGGACCTGGCCGACGTCGACTGGCGCATTCTCGACTGGGCCTACCATTGCGAAGACTTGATGGATACGGCGGCGCTGATCGAACAGCTCGACCTGGTCATCTCGGTCGACACCTCGGTGGCCCACCTGGCCGGCGCGCTGGGCAAGCCGGTCTGGCTGATGTCGCGCTTCGAAGGGGAGTGGCGCTGGATCGTCGGGCGCAGCGATACGCCGTGGTACCCGACGATGCGCATCTTCCAGCAGCCGGCGCTGAACGACTGGGACAGCGTGCTGGCCCAGGTCGGCGCCGCGCTGGCGCTGCTGGCCGCCAGTGCCGGACCGGCCGCGCCGCTGTCGGCCGAACAGTGGGCCGCCTGCGTGCGCGACTGCGCGGCCGGACCGCTGCGGCCGGCCAGGAAGGGATTCTTCGCCCGCTGGTTTGGCTGAGCACCGGATGACGCCAGCCATGTCCGCCGCCACCCATCGACCCGCGCCGGCCGCCGCCGAGCTTGACGCGCTGCGCCGCCAGGCCGCCGCCATGCTGGCGGACGGGCGCCTCGAGCAGGCCATCGCCTTGCTCGAACAGGTGTGCGCGCGCGGCGGCGGCACCCCCGCCGAGTACAACGACCTGGGCCTGGCCTACCGCGACCTGTGGCAGATGGAGGCGTCGCGCCGCTGTTTCGAACAGGCCGACGCGCTGCGCCCCGACCTGCTGGGCGCCAGGTTCAATCTGTCCAAGAACATGCTGGTCGAAGGCGACTTCGACGGCTTCGCCCTGTACGAACATCGGCTGCGGCACGACGTCAACGCCCCGCCCGGGCTGCGCTGGAATGGCGGGGTCAAGGTGCCGGACTGCGTGAAGGCGGTGCCGCGCTGGAGCGGCGGCGACTTGCATGGCCGGCATATCGTGATCTGGTGCGAACAGGGCCTGGGCGACAATCTGATGATGCTGCGCTACTTCCCCTTGCTGCGCGCGCGCGGCGCGGCACGCATCAGCGCGCTGTGCGCCCCGCAACTGGCGGCCACCATGGCCACGCTGGCCGACCAGGTGCTGGAGGATACCGGCGCCGCGCTGCCGGACGACGTCGACTGCTACTGCCCGTCGATGAGCCTGCCCTATGGCTTCGGCACCCGGCCCGCCACCATCCCGCGGCAGGTGCCCTACCTGCCGGTGCCGGCCGGGCGGCAGCGCAAATGGGCCGGCAGCCTGGCCGGCACGACTGGCCTGAAGGTTGGCCTGGCATGGGCCGGCGACAAGGCCATGGGGCGCGACGCCCTGCGCAGCATGGCACTGCGCCAGCTGGCGCCGTTGATGGCGATCGACGGCGTCAGCTGGATCAGCCTGCAGCGCGGCGAAGCCGCCGACCAGCTGGCCGAGCTTGGCTGGCGCATCCTCGATTGGGCGTATCATTGCGACGATCTGCTCGACACGGCGGCCCTGATCGAACAACTCGACCTGGTGCTGACGGTCGACACCGCCGTGGCCCACCTGGCCGGCGCGCTGGGCAAGCCGGTCTGGATGATGTCGCGCTTCGAGGGCGAGTGGCGCTGGCTGCGCGGGCGCCACGACACGCCGTGGTATCCGAGCATGCGGATCTTCAGCCAGCCGGCCGCCGGCGACTGGGACAGCGTTGTCGCCGCGGTCGGGCAAGCGCTGGCGCCGCTGGCGGCCGCCGCCGCGCCGCCGCTGCGCATGGCGGACCAACAGTGGGCCGCCTGCGTGCGCGATTGTGCGCGCGGACCGCAGCCCGCTGCGCCAAAAGGATTTTTCGCCAGATGGTTTGGCTGATACGAATAGGAAGAAGAACAATGTTTTTTAACTGGTTTGACATGACCGAAGCCAAGGCGCTCGGCACCAGCGCGGCGCAGCGCTTCATCGCCGAGATTCCGCTGACCAATTTCCAGAAAACCGAGAAGAATCTGGCGCGCCAGGCCAAGGTGCTGGAGGGCATCGACCGGCAAATCGAGCAGTTCCAAGCGACAAAGAAGCTCAATGCATTGAAGAAGGCCAAGCTGGCCGACGCCTTCCAGAATACCTTGCTGGCGGCAGGTTACGAACGCCAGTTCGTGCTCGACGTCACCAAGCGCATCGTCATGAAAATGGCCTACGGCAAGGAAACATTCTAGCTAGCGCAAGCCGTAGGCAAGCCGGATCGCCTGCAACCTGCCTTTCTGCTCGAGGCGCAGGATGGCGGCATCGAGGGTGGCGATGTCCCGCAGGTCCACGCTCAGCTTGCTGAACATCATGTGGACCGGCGCTTGGTTGACGGTAAACGGCAAAGGCTCGACCGCGATGCCGCGGATCCGTGCTGCGTGGGTGATGGCTGCCATATCGCTCATGATGAACGGGGCGCGGCCGGCGGCCAGCATGCGGATGCCCTGGTCGAAGTAGGTGAATTCGATCAGCCGGCTGCTGGTGCGCAGCGCGGGCAGGGCGCGCGCATAGTCGTCGCCGAACCAGCCGGCATTGGGCAGCAGCAGCGGCGTATTGAGTGCCAGCATGGCCGGGAAACTATGGATGTCGCGGTAGCGGCCGAAATTGCTGGCCAGCGCAAAGAAGGCGACCGCTTCCTGCCGGTAGGCGATGCCGAAATGATTGGCCTTGCGCCGCTCCGGCGTGCTTGACGCGGCCAGCAGCACGTCGGTCTTGCCGATGCTGACCATGTCGACCATCTTGCTGGGCGCGACCAGCGGGGCGAAGCGGTAGTCGCAGCCGGCCTCCTTGAAGATCGCCTGCATCAGCTGGACGTCCAGCCCGGTCCAGTTGCCGGCCTGGTCGCGGTAGACATACGGCGGATAATCGCTCGACGAAACCGACAGCGTCTTGCTGCACCCGGCCGTCGCCGGGCCGCCCGGCGCCGCCAGCGCACACAGCACAGCAAGCAAGAGCACAGGGCGGGGCAGGGCAAGACGCATCTTTTTCACTCCAGAAAATGGTTTCTGATAGTATCGCGCTGCCTCCCCATCCGTCAAAGGAACCCAGATGACACAGAGCACCGCACGCGACCTGACCGCCCTGCGCGACATCGCGCGGCAATTCGCCGCAGAACGCGACTGGGACCAGTTCCACACGCCGCGCAACCTGGCCAGCGCCCTGTGCGTCGAGGCGGCCGAACTGCTGGAACCGTTCCAGTGGCTGGGGTCGGGTGGCGCCGACGAACTGAGCGAGGCCAAGCGCACCGCCGTGCGGCATGAGATGGCCGACGTGCTGGTCTACCTGGTGCGGCTGGCGGACAAAATGGAAGTGGACTTGTTCGATGCCGTGGTCGAAAAGATGGAGCTCAACCGTGCCAAATATCCGGCCGACAAAGTGCGCGGCGATGCGCGCAAGTACAACGAATATTGATGCGCCCGGCAATCCGGCCGGTAGCGTCGGCACGCGTCCCCTAATCGTGGCCAGCCCTCCTTGCGGCTGCCGATGCCTCGTCGACGCACTTCATCTTGTACTTCTTGCATAACTGGGTCTGCAAAGAAATCTCATCCGCGAGAAACTGATTGAATTGCAAGATGATGTCGGCATGCTCCAGCGATGACAGCGAAAAGCCGCTGCTCTTGTTGGGCAGTTTCGGGTCGAACACCAGCGCACCGGGGCGGTTGAGCCTTGTTGCGAGGATTTCCTCGCCAACTTCGATATTGATATAGGCGGCATCGACCCGCCCCAAAAGAGTCTGTTGCATCAGCCCGACAAAGTCGTTGTTTTCGCTCACCCGGATGGTGCCGCGCTGGATCTCTTCCAGGTAGGGCACGGGGGTGAAGCCAAGTATTGTGCCCAGGATCCTGATGCTCGACCGATCCTGCCCTTTTCGTTGAGGAAGCACCATGGTGCCTTCGACGGCGTCGATGACCCTGTTACTGTAGAACACGCGCTGGTTCGCACGCAGTTCCGGCACCCAGTGGCGGTTGTCCGGAAACTTGAAATCAATCGAATGGTCATTCAAGAAGGCAATGCTGAGCCGCTTTACCGGCAGGATCACATACTTGAACTGATGGCCGCTGACAGCAGAAAACCTGTCCAGCACATCGCGGGCATAGCCGACATACTGACCGTTCCTGACGGCATAATGCGGATAGTAATCGATATTCTCGACACCAACGGTATAGCTCGCCGCACTCGCGTTCAAGATACCCATCAAACACAAAGTGAGAAGAAGTCTGGTCATGCCTGTTCCCTTGCCGCCACGACCCGCACGCTGCTATTCGGTCGATGCGGAAAGACGCTTCGCCGGCACCTGGCGGCGTGGTGACGGCGCGCGCAGTGCTTCGTCGAGTTTGAACACACTGACCACGCTGGCCAGCTTGGCCGCCTGTTCCTGGAGCGAACCGGCGGCCGCCGCCGCCTGCTCCACCAGCGCCGCGTTCTGCTGGGTGGCATCGTCCATCTCGGTAATCGAGTTGTTCACCTGACTGATGCCCTGGCTCTGTTCACGGCTGGCCGCGGCAATCTCACTCATCAGGTCGGCCACTTGCTGCACCGACGAAACGATTTGCCCCATCGTCTGTCCGGCGCTGTCGACTAGTTTGCTGCCCGCATCGACCTTGCTCACTGAATCGTCGATCAATGCCTTGATTTCCTTGGCGGCCGCCGCAGAACGTTGCGCCAGATTGCGGACCTCGGAGGCGACCACGGCGAAGCCGCGGCCTTGTTCACCGGCGCGTGCCGCCTCGACCGCGGCATTGAGCGCCAGAATATTGGTCTGGAACGCGATGCCGTCGATCACGCCAATGATGTCGACGATCTTGCGAGAACTGTCGGTGATCGAGCCCATCGTGGACACGACCTGGCCGACCACCTCGCCGCCCTTGATGGCAAAGCCCGACGCTGACGCCACCAGTTGATTGGCCTGGCTCGCGTTTTCGGCGTTCTGTTTGACGGTCGAGGTGAGTTCTTCCATCGCCGCTGCAGTCTGCTCCAGGTTCGACGCCTGCTGTTCGGTGCGGTTGGACAAGTCCATATTGCCCGACGCGATTTCACTCGATGCCGTCGCAATCGTTTCGGTGCTGCTGCGCACCTCACTGATGGTCTTGTTGAGCGAAGCGACAAAGCGGTTGAACGCGTCAGCCAGCATGCCCACTTCGTCTTCGCTCTCGACGACCATGCGCCGGCTCAGGTCACCGTTGCCGTGGGCGATATCGTCAAGCATGTCGGCGGCGCGCCGCACCGGTGCGGCGATGGCGCGACTGATGAAGAAGATGATCAGCAGGCCGAGGCCCCCGCCGATGATGCCGGCCGCCAGTGCGGCGATCGTGGCCGATCGCGCCACTCCGCCCAGGACTTCGGATTCCGGCACGGTCGCGATGACATACATATTCAGTTCGGGTACAAAAGAAGAAGCGACGATCTGCCGGCCGCCGGGCGTGTCGTAGCTGGCGCTGGCAAACGGCGCCTTGCCCAGCAGTTTCTGGGCCAGGTCGGCACCGTAGCCGGGCAGGTCCTTGATGAAATGCTTGCCGTCGGCCAGGGCTGCATCGTGATGGATCAGGATCGTGCCGTTGGCACGGGCCAGATAAACGGTACCGGAATTGCCGACCTTGTAAGCGCGGATCTTGTCGGCCATTGCCTCGACTGACAATCCCAGGCCTGCCACCCCCGCCTGTCCCTGTGCCGTCTGGAACCTTACATTAATGAACAACATGACGGAACTGGAGTTGACGTCCTTATCCAGTTCCATCACATAGGGCTTGCCGCTGGCGAGGAAGCCATAGAACCACTGGTCGCCCGCGGCGTCCTTGCTGACGGTGCGGTTCATGCCCTGTTCGGTGAAATACTTGCCATTGGCTTCGGATACCCAGAACACGGCGGCTGCCTTGTTTGATTCCTTGACCCGCTTGGCATATTCCTGCCATTGCGGCAAGGCAGTGTCCGGCATTCCTTCGGTTTCCCAACTGTGCAGATAGGTATTATTGGCAATTGCAACAGAACTTGCCAGCGGCTGGGCAATCTGACGCAGGACATCATTGCGAATTGCCGCGACTTGGGCCGGCAACTCGTGCTCAATGACACGGGCGCGTATGCCGTTGCCGGTCATCCAGATCGACAACGTGGATGAAATTGCAAGAAAAAGCAGCAGGCAGGCCGCCAAGCTCAGGAGCAATTTCTTTTGGATCGACAAATTGCGAAGCGTACTCAAGATAGTGCTCCTTGGAGAGATTGAGCTTCCAAGACTAGCCCTATTGAAATCCTGCTTCTATCGTACCTTAGTACAATACTGACAACAGCAAGAATTAAACCCGCTCGGCTCGCGCCAGTGAGGGTTGCGATGCTTCTTGGTGCTGAATGCTGGTGCGGGCTGCCGTATCGGCTCGCCCCGGATTGGCGGAGCGATTCAATTATTGAGGGCAAGTAGTTCCCACCAATCCTGCGCTGCGTGCAGCACGCGGAC
>CBDDRJ010000128.1:0-4039 GCA_965233055.1 uncultured bacterium | reverse complement strand
GCCAGGATCAAACTCTTCAGTTTAATCTCTGTTTATTTGCTACTTTCGTAGCACTGTCCTTTCGGACAGGTCGCTCACTCAAAATACTGACAGTTTGCTTCTTGCGAAGCATCCTATTTTTCATTCTTGTGAACATTTAATGTTTTAAGTATTCAAAGACCGAAGTCTTTGGCACCTTCATCAAACGCCCACACTTATCGACTGTTAATTTTTAAAGAACTTGTCGGGCACGCGCCGAGCGCTGCGCCCGACTTGCCTTTGCTGTTACCTGAAGCGTTGTGTTCAGCAGCAGAGAGGCGAGATTATGAGGCACTTCATCAAAACCGTCAACCCCTATTTTTTACATCTCTTGCAAGACAACCACCGATTTGCGGGGAGGAGAACTATAGCAAGCTGGCGGGCAATTGACAAGGGCTATCTGAAATCCCAAGTGAATAGTTGCTCGCATGCTAGACTGCTGCCTGCATTGAGACTCGATCACACATATATATGCTTTTTAGTTCCGTCACCTTCCTGTTCTACTTTCTGCCCTGTTTCCTGGCGCTCTACTACTTGCTCCCATGGAAAAACTCGACGCTGTTGATTGGGAGCCTGATTTTCTATGCCTGGGGTGAACCGCGCTTTGTGCCGCTGCTGATGTTCTCGGCTTTGCTTAATTATGGTTTTGGCTACGCCATTGGTCGCGCGCAAGATGCGCGCCGCACCTTACTGTGGCTGGGCATCGGCGCGAATCTGGCGGCTCTGGCCTACTATAAATATGCCGGCTTTTTTGCTTCCACCTGGAACGCCATCGCGACACCCTGGCAAGGCGCGATTGCGGTGCCGGAGATCGTGCTGCCATTGGGCATTTCGTTCTTCACCTTCCAGGGCATCTCCTACCTGATCGATGTGTATCGCAGGGATATTGCCGTGCAATCGAGCTTCTGGCGCTTCGCCATGTACAAGGCGATGTTCCCGCAGCTGATCGCCGGCCCGATTGTCCGTTACAGCCAGATCGCCGACGAAATCGAAACGCGCACCATCGACAACAGCCGCTTCCTTCGCGGCTTGCAGCAGTTCATTATCGGACTGGCCCAGAAGGTCTTGATTGCCAACACAGTCGCGCTGACCGCCGACCAAATTTTCGCCGTAGTCCCAGGCAATCTGCCGATTGCCACGGCCTGGCTTGGCATTGCCTGCTATTCGATTCAGATCTTCTACGATTTTGCCGGCTACTCGAATATGGCAATCGGCATTGGCCATATGCTTGGCTTTACCTACCCGCCAAACTTTCAGAACCCGTATGCGGCCAATTCGGTCACCCAGTTCTGGCGCCGCTGGCATATCAGCCTGTCGACCTGGTTCCGCGACTATCTCTATATTCCGCTCGGCGGCAATCGCGGCACCGGCGCGCGCACCTATTTCAATTTGGCCCTGGTGTTTGTCCTGTGCGGCCTGTGGCATGGGGCGGCATGGACCTTTATTCTGTGGGGCCTGTGGCATGGTGTCCTGCTGGTCATCGAGCGCCTCGGATTGGGCGCGCTGCTTGCTCGTTTGCCGCGCCTCATTGCGCATGTCTATACTTTGCTGGCAGTGATGCTGGGGTGGGTGCTGTTCCGCGCCGATAGCGTGGCTCATGCGTGGGAGTACTGGCGCGCCATGTTTGGCCTGCATCCGCTCAATGGCCCTGCCCATCCCTGGCAAATGTATGGCAGCAATTCGGCATTGCTCGCGCTGGCGGTTGGCTTTGCGCTTGCGGTGCTGCCCGCGATAAAGGCCAACACGACACAGGACGACAGTAGATCAATCGGCAAAGGCTTGATGCTCACCTACGCCAAGCCAGTCGCGCTGGCATTCGGTTTCGCGCTGTGCGTACTGAGCCTGGCGGCGAATACCTATAATCCCTTCATCTATTTCCGTTTCTGACCATGTCGCGCTTCTCCAATTGGCTTTCCCAACATGGCGCGAAGTGCGCCACCATTGCGCTGCTGGCCGTTCCGACGGTGCTGCCTCAATATACCGGTAGCCGCCAGATCAACGAGAACCGGAAACTCGCGCCTTTGCCGATCTTCCCGACGACCTGGTCCGAATTCCTCGCACTGCCGGCCCAGACTGACGCATGGGTGAAGGATCACTTTGGCTTTCGCACTGAATTGGTCGAAGCGAACAATATGTTGCGCTTTGAGGTCTTCGGAGAATTCCCGAGCGTTCGCGTCACCTCAGGGTTGAACAAGCGCATCTTCGTCAGCGCACATGCTGCTGCAGCAGCACCATATTCTGCCATTGTTGAAGTCTGCGATATCAACCAGAAATCGCTGAAGGAGTTTGGCGCCTACCTGAATGTCCTGTTCGCCAGTTTTGAATCAATGGGGTTCTCACCCAAAATGATGATCGTGCCATCAGCGCCGACCGTGCATAGCTCGGACCTGCCAAAGTGGCTGAGCACGCGCTGTAGCAGCGATGTCACGCCGGTAGCGACATTGCTTCAAAGCGATTTCATCAAGCCCGAGGCGAAATCGGTGATTCATTATCCGCTGGCGCAGATGCGCTCACTCAATCAGGATGTCGATCTATTCCCCAGACATTGGTTCCACTGGAACGGTCCTGGCGTTGAATATGTGGCACGGAGCAGCATGAGCCGCTTGTTCCCTGCCATGCCAGCGACTGCGCCGCGTTTGCTTACGCGCACCACGGAACAAGGTTCGGACGTCCAACATTTGTTTCCTGGCATCGACCTGAAAAGCAAGATTACCGAACCGGACTACACAGCCTCGCAGATTCAGGCCTGTTTTGGATCCGATTGCTTCCCGGAGTTCAAGGGATTCACCGAGTATTTTTACGACTCCTCGCGCTACCACAACCCAGCCGCGCCGGACCGGCGATTGATGATCTTCTCGGATTCATTTGGCCGCTTTGTCGCCGGCTGGTACACACGCTACTACCGCACAGTTGAGCATGTGTCCGTCAATAACGTCCGCGATCTCCAACGCGACCAGGTGAAGGTTCTCAAGGAATTCACTCTGCGTGATCCAGGCAAGACCGACATCCTGTTCGTGTTCCACGATGGCGCCATGACCGGCACGCTGCGCCTTGGTTTGCAGCGATTACACCGCAATGGTGAAGGCGGCATGCAGGAAATGCACGAGCCGGCCGATTACGCGGTACTGGCACAACAGATCTACGTCGCCTACCTCGGGCGCCCGGCGGATCTGGACGGTATGCAAAGTTTGCAACGTCAGCTGGCCGCGCTTGGCGCGCCACTGGAATTGCATCAGCTCAATCTGGCCTATATCGATAACAGCGATGTGCGCAGTCTGATCGATGACTTCAGCAAGAGCGATGAGTCGGTCGCGCTGTATCCCAGCGATGCGAATGCATTCATTAGCGCGATTTATCAGCAAATATTCAACCGCCCGCCGAATGCAGGAGGTTTGCGCTATTGGGCCGAGCAAATCGAGAATGGCAAATTGACCCGCGGACGCGCTTTGCTGGCAATTGCTGCTGGATCGTTGCTCGAGCAGTCGAGGCAAGGTCTTCTCGACGGCAACCTGTTTCGCAAGAAGGTCGCCTACAGTTCCCTGTATACCAACAGCCTGGCGTCGGCAAAACGTCAATGTTATGGCGGTGCTGAAGCGGCAAAGCAGGCGCGCAATTTGGTGGCAGCAGTAAGAGTCGATACCGATGTGCATCAGTCAAAGATTGCAGCAGCCAAAATGAGCGACGCCAACTGCGACTGAATAGTAAATGCCTTGATGGGGCAGAAAGGCACCTCGCTGAGGTGCTTTTTTTACGCCCTGTGAATCGTAAGAACAAACGGTGTTGTAAACGCAAAAAATCCCTTCCGCGCTGAGCGCGATCTGGGGCGCGTTCTGGCTGAAGGGATTTCAAACGAAAAAAGCCCCCACATTTCTGCGGGGGCTTTCTCTTATAACTAGCCTGACGATAACCTACTTTCACACTGGTTGCAGCACTATCATCGGCGCAAAATCGTTTCACGGTCCTGTTCGGGATGGGAAGGGGTGGGACCGATTTGCTATGGTCATCAGGCATAACTTGTACG
>CBDDRJ010000127.1:0-3844 GCA_965233055.1 uncultured bacterium | reverse complement strand
AGCCTTGCGCATCGCCCGCGCAGTGGCTGGGCGCTCTGGCCCCTGGCAAGCACAGGCGCATGACTTGCTGCTGGAGATTGAAAACGCCGGGACCCCAAACGTTTCGCACCCGGCGGCAGGATCACCTTGACGCCAAGTGACTGAGTTTTCGCTTCCTGAATGCGATTCCCCACGCCCCTTCTGCCGAAGGACGCATTCAACTGTCTGCCATGGGGAAGTGGTATCGCGTGTCTGGCATGATCAGGTAGACCATCAGGCAACAGGCGATGCACGCGGTGACATACCAATAAAATCCGCTTTCCCAGCGGTGATAACCCGCAGGTTTTCTTCAGACCACTCGATTCCGGGAAATGGGGCCGGCCAGTTGTTGCGTTGTAATTAATGGACTTCTCGCAAAAGAATTTCTGACGAGTCTCCTGTTCAGTCCAGGCATCAAAACAGCCTTTCTGATTCTTGATGTCGTAACGTCTGACGGGGCAGGGGGGCGATTGGGCGTTGAAAAAGGTTCGATAACGAAAAAAAGCCCAGGACAGACAGGCCCGGGCTTGCACAGCGTTCTGCGCTCTTTTAGTTAAATCCCCTCGAATTTTTACGCACTTGACCTCCATCGTTGCATCAAGCCGGACCACTCAATCCGACCCTTGTATGAATGCCTCGTGGTGACAAACAAATTACTCCAACAATGCTTCTTTGTAAATCAGTCATTAAGAAACGCATGTATATTTATGCATCTTGTTAATGCAATTCATCGATTCCCGACATGTTCGTCAATAAGAAAGCCTAAACAGGCGGAATTTTTTATTTCACCATGACTCCAGCACCGTACTTCGCTGGACTACGCCTAAGCCCGCTACAGCAGGTTTATCAATAGCTTAGGCGAATTCATCATATGCCGGTGCTTTCCGAAACTTGACCCGGCTTCCGTCCGCTTGGCTCCTAACAGGCTCCTGGAAACCGCGTCTTTCCGAGGAGTCATCATGGCTAAGATCAAACTCACCAAGTCCGCAGTCGATGCGGCAAAACCCCAGGCGCAGCCCATCGAGCTGCGTGACACGCTTGTTCCCGGCTTCCTGTGCAAGGTTACACCGGCCGGTCGCAAGGTCTTCATGCTCCAGTACCGGACGAATGCCGGCGAACGGCGCAAGCCGGCGCTGGGCATGTACGGAGAACTGACCGTCGAACAGGCCCGCTCGCTGGCGCAGAACTGGCTGGCTGAGGTTCGCCGAGGCGGCGATCCTGGTGCCGCCAAGACCGAGGCGCGCAAGGCACCCACTGTTGCGGAGTTGTGCAAGAAATTCATGGAGGACTACTCCAAGAAGCGCAACAAGGCCAGCACCCAGGTCGGCTATCAAGGCGTCATCGATCGCTGCAACATCCCGCTGCTGGGCCGCAAGAAGGTTCACGACGTGAAGCGGCCTGACGTTGCCGGATTGATGGAAAAACTTTCGTACAAGCAGACCGAGGCGAACAAGGCGTTCAGCATCCTGCGCAAGATGTTCAACTTGGCCGAGGTGTGGGGCTATCGGCCTGACGGCACGAATCCTTGCCGCCATGTCCCGATGTTCCCTGCAGGCAAGTCCACCCACCTCATCAGTGACGAGGACATGGGCAAGCTGTTCCGGCAGCTCGACAAGATCGAGACCGAAGGGTTGGAGAACTACGTCATCCCTCTGGCGATCCGTCTGCAATTCGAGTTTGCCGGCCGCCGCTCCGAAATCGTCACGCTCCAATGGGAATGGGTCGATCTGGAGAACCGGAGGGTGGTCTGGCCTGACAGCAAGACAGGTGGCATGTCCAAGCCTTTGAGTGAGGAAGCCTACCGGCTGCTTTCGACGGCGCCGAGGCAGAAAGGCAATCCCTACGTGCTGCCGTCGCCACGCCATCCGGGGCAGCACCTGACGACGGGCGAGTATTACGGCGGCTGGTGCCGTGCGCTCAAGGCGGCGGGCGCGACGCATGTGGGTACGCACGGCATCCGCCATCGCTCGGCGACCGACATTGCCAATTCGGGTATCCCGGTCAAGGTCGGCATGGCGCTGACGGCGCACAAGACCGTGGTGATGTTCATGCGCTATGTCCATACCGAGGACGATCCGATACGCAAGGCGGCCGAACTGGTGGCGAATCGTCGCAAGACAATCACCGGCGAGCAGCGCCCTGCGGAGGTGGTCGCATGAGCAAGGGAACGCTTTCCACGACGACCGCGAAAGGCGCCGCCGTCCCAGCCGGCTATGCCGGCATCCACAGCGGCATCGTCGAATTGCTCGATGCCGCGCGCCAGGCGGCAGCACGCAGCGTCAATGCGTTGATGACGGCGAGCTATTGGGAAATTGGCCGCCGCATCGTGGAAGCCGAGCAGCAGGGCAAGCGCCGTGCGGGGTACGGCGAGCAGTTGATCGAACGGCTGTCCAGTGACCTGACTGGGCGGTTCGGGCGGGGCTTCGGTGTCAACAACCTGGAGAACATGCGGCGCTTCTTTCTCGCGTATCCCCGTTCGGTGATTTCCCAGACACTGTCTGGGAAATTGCGAAACGAAGTGGCTTCTGAGAAATCCCAGGCAGTGTCTGGGAAATTGAGCCTGTCCGATCTGGCGCACGCCTTCACGCTGCCGTGGTCGGCCTACGTGCGGCTGCTGTCAGTCAAGGACGACCATGCCCGCCAGTTCTATGAAGCCGAAGCCCTGCGCGGTGGCTGGAGCGTGCGCCAGCTCGACCGGCAGATCGGCAGCCAGTTCTACGAACGCACGGCGCTGTCGAAGAACAAGACGGCGATGCTGGTCAAAGGCGCCGTGCCGAAGCCGGAAGATGCCGTCACGCCCGACGACGCGATCAAAGACCCGTATGTGCTGGAATTTCTGGACCTCAAGGACGAGTATTCGGAGTCCGATCTTGAACAGGCCCTGATCCATCGGCTGCAAGACTTCCTGCTCGAACTCGGTGAGGGCTTCACATTTGTTGGACGACAGCGGCGGTTGCGCATCGACCAGACCTGGTATCGGGTCGATCTGCTGTTCTTCCATCGGCGGCTGCGCTGCCTCGTCATCATTGACTTGAAGCTCGGTGCCCTGACGCATGCCGATGTGGGCCAGATGCACTTGTACTGCAACTATGCGAAGGAGCACTGGACGTTTCACGACGAGAACCCGCCCGTGGGTCTGATCCTGTGCGCGGACAAGGGTCACGCTTTGGCGCGGTATGCGTTGGAAGGTTTGCCCAGCAAGGTCATGGCAGCAAACTATCGAACCGTGTTGCCGGATGCCGAACTGCTGCAAAAGGAATTGGAGAACACGCGGCGTCTGCTGGAATCTCACGCAACGATTCGTCCCAAGACTCGCAAGCGATAACGGTGCGTCCCGGCGTCCCGGCGTCCCGGCGTCCCGGCGTGCCGCCGTCGCGCTGCGCATCGAGCCTCGCTGCGCGAGTCTCGCCTCATTCGGGCTTTCATCGTTCCCTCGCTCTGCTCGGCTGACGCCTCCGGTCCTTGAGGGCCTGCGCGCTCCGCTTGCCCATCCGTGCCTTCGTTGGAGGTGGGGTGGGCGGTCTTGCTGTTCCCTATCACCGTACCACGGCGTTCTCGCCGTCAAGGGCTGCGCGTGCCTTGCACGCTTGCGGCCGTGGCCGTCCATGACCCTGTGACAGCTTGCGCTGCGCCGTGCTGGCGCCGGTTCCGGGCAATTCCGCCCGAGCAACCGGAGCACGATCATGTCGCAACTCTCTCTCGCTTTCGATTCCTCGCTGCTGGTGCGTGACAGCCAGGGGCGCTACATGCTGGCCACCGCCGATCAGATCCTGGAGGCGGCCCGCCAGGTCATCGACCAGAAGATCCCGCGCGGTGCGCTGTTCAC
>CBDDRJ010000126.1:0-21591 GCA_965233055.1 uncultured bacterium | reverse complement strand
CAGGCGATGTCGAGCAGGCGCTGCGGGTCGCGTTCGCGCGCCATGTCGATGCCCATGTCGATCAGGCCGGTCA
Source organism: uncultured bacterium (assembly GCA_965233055.1). Lineage (GTDB taxonomy): Bacteria > Pseudomonadota > Gammaproteobacteria > Burkholderiales > Burkholderiaceae_D > Telluria_A. The sequence continues at coordinate 21,518 of CBDDRJ010000126.1, read as the reverse complement.
GGCGCAGGCTGACCGATTGCAGATCCGCCAGCGAGGCCGACAACTGCGCGGTGGTGGCGATCATGCGTTCGCGTTCGCTCGAGTTCGGGCCGTCGCTGGCGATCTGGGTGATCATCTGGCGGCTCACTTCGAGCTGCTCGAGGTAGCGCACCAGCTGGCGGTCGATCGCCGGCAGGCTGCCCAGCGCGCGGTCCGGCTCGTGCTCCGCGGGCGCAGCGCCGGGTGCGGCGGGCAGGCCGAGCGCTTCGGCCACGGTGGCGTTGATCCGTTCCGGCGACGACGGCTTGGGCAGCACCCAGCGCACGTCGCACTGGCTGGCCATGGCGCGCGCTTCGCGCGAGCTGTAGGTGGCGGTGTAGAAGATGACGGGGATGCGCGCCAGCGCGGCGTCGTCGCGCAGGCGGCTGACGAATTCGTAGCCGCTCATGTGCGGCATCAGGATGTCGGTGATGATCAGGTCGGTGCCGCTGGCCAGGCCGAGCGCCTCGCGCCCGTCGGCCGCGGCCCGCACCGTATGGCCGGAAAAGCCCAGCAGCGCCGTCAGGAACTGGCGGTTGAGCACATGGTCGTCGACGATCAGGATGGTGGCCATGCTAGGCCTCCGGTGCCTGCTGCAGCGCGCTGCTGACCGCTTCGATCAATTCGTCGATGGCGATCGGCTTGGTGATGTAACGGAAGAAGCCGGCTGCCAGGCCGGCCTTGACGTCGTGCGGCATCGCGTTGGCGGTCAGGGCGATCACCGGGATATGGCGGGTGGCCGGGTCGGCGCGCAGCATGCGCTGCGCTTCGGCGCCGCTGATGCCGGGCAGGTTCATGTCCATCAGGATCACCTGCGGCAGCTCGGCGCGCGCCAGCGCCACGCCCTGCCTGCCGTCGGTGGCCACCAGCAGCCGCAGGTCGGTGTGGAAGCCGAGGATCTCCTGCACCAGGCGCAGGTTGGCCGGATTGTCCTCGACATACAGCAGGCTGCGGCTGCCCGGCTGGCGCAGCGGCGGCAGCGGCGCCGGCGCGGCCGCCTGGACGCTGGCGCTGGCGGGCGCGGCGGTGCCGTCGAGCTCGATCCAGAAGATGCTGCCGACATTGAGCTGGCTGGTCACGCCGATCTTCCCGTTCATCAGTTCGACCAGGCGCTTGGTGACGACCAGGCCGATGCCGGTGCCTTCCTCGCTGCCCGTTTCCTGGCCGAGCCGGTTGAACGGCTCGAACAGCGCGCCGATCTGGTCTTCGCGCAGGCCGCTGCCGGTGTCCTGCACGGTGATGCGCACCCGCCCGCCCGCCGCCGGCGAGCAGTCGACGATCATCGCGCCCATCTCGCGGTTGTACTTGATCGCATTCGACACCAGGTTCAGCACGATCTGCTTGAGGCGCATGCGGTCGGCCATCACATGCATGCCGTCGGCCTGCGGGAACAGCATGTGGATCTTGCGTTCGTTGCCGAGCGGTTCGATCATCGCGCGGATTTCGTCCAGCACCTCCGACAGCGCGACCTGCTCCATCGACAGCGTGATGGTGCCCGACTCGATCTTGGCCAGGTCGAGGATCTCGTTGATCAGGGTCAGCAGGTGCTGGCCGGCGGTCAGGATCGAGCGCGTGAATTCGGCCTTTTGCAGCGGAGTCGATGGCAGGCTCTCGTTGGCCAGCAACTGGGCGAAGCCGAGAATCGCATTGAGCGGCGTGCGCAGTTCGTGCGACATGCTGGCCAGGAAGCGGTCCTTGGCCAGGTTGGCGCGCTCGAGCTCGACCTTTTTCTCGTGCAGCGCATGCTCGATCTGCTTGCGCTCGGTGATGTCGCGGATCGCCGACGACACCAGCACGCCGTCCTCGGTGTCGAGCGGCGACAGCGAAATCTCGACCGGGAACTCGGTACCGTCGCGCCGCAAGCCGTACAGTTCGAGGCCGGCCCCCATCGAACGGGGGCGCGGCTGGTGGAAGAAGCCGGCGCGGAAGTCCGGATGCCGGGCTTTGAAACGCTGCGGGATCAGGATCTCGATCCGCTTGCCCAGCAGCTCGTGGCGCGGGTAGCCGAACAGCTTCTCGGTCTGCGAATTGACCAGCACGATCTCGCCGTGGCGGTTGACGATGACGATCGCGTCCGGCGCCGACTCGAGCAGGCCGCGGAATTTCTGCTCGGCCTTCTTGCGCTCGGTGATATCGCGGATCGCGCTCATGACCAGCGTGCCTTCGTCGGTGCGGATCGGCGACAGGCTGATCTCGACCGGGAACTCGATGTCGTCCTTGCGCACGCCGTACAGCTCGAGGCCGGCGCCCATCGTGCGGGTGCGGGGCTGGCCGAAATAACTGGAGCGGTGGCCCACGTGCGGACCGCGCAGGCGCTTTGGTAACAGCACCTCGATCAGCTGGCCGTGCAACTCGCCGCCGCCGTAGCCGAACAGGCGCTCGGCCTGGGTATTGGCCAGCACGATGCGGCCGGTCGAGTTGGCCATGACGATCGCGTCCGGCATCGATTCGAGCAGGTCGCGGAACTTGGCTTCGATCAGCTTGGCGTCGCGCAGCGTCTTTTGCTGGGTGGCGTCCTTGATCGCCGACACGATGTATTCGAGCTTGCCGCCGGCATCGTAGGTGCCCTTGCTGGAGCTGTCGATGTAGAGCATCGAGCCGTCCTGGCGGCGACGGAAGCCTTCGTCGTCGGCGCGCGACAGCGGTTCGGTCGCCGGCGCGTGGTCGGCCCCGCCGGGCAGGCCGATCAGCGCATCGAGCGTTTGCCCGATGGCGTCCTGCGCGCTATAGCCGAAGATCTGGGTGGCGCCCGCATTCCAATGGACGACCACGCCCGACGGCGTGGTCACGACGATGCCACCCGGCGCTTCGTTCAGTATCAATGCATTGAAATCGACATTCATTGCAGGCCAGTATGCGCTAACGCTATTGTACTTTTAATCAGCATTTATCAACGACGGATAGTTAAATTCGCGTCAATCGTGCGTCACAAATGACAGCGCCCTTCCGGCACGAGGCAGGCAGGGCGCAAATGTGCGAACCGGCGGCGGGTCTTATTCGGCCTTGATCGCTTCCACTTCGATCGCCAGCTTCACTTCCGGCGAGAACATCGGCAAGCCGTAGTTGATGCCGAAATCGCTGCGCTTGAATTCGGCGGAAGCGTCGGCGCCGCACACTTCGCGCTTCAGGCGCGGATGGATGATGCACTTGAACTTATTGATCGTCAGCTTGACGGGCCGGGTCACGCCATGCAGCGTCAGTTCGCCGTCGATGGCCGCCGGCACGTCGCCGTTGTAGCCGATGCCGGTCGACTTGTAGGTCGCGGTCGGGAACTTGGCGACGTCGAGCATGTCCGGCGACTTGACGTGCTCGTTGAGCTTGGCGTGGCCGAAGTCGATGGTCGACGCGTCGATCGTGATGTCGACCTTGCCGGTCTTGGCCGCCCGGTCGAGCACGATGGTGCCGGCGGTCTTGGTGAACTTGCCGCGCAGGATGGAGATGCCCATGTGGTCGGCCTCGAAGCTCGGGTAGGTATGGCTCGGCTCGATGTTATAGGTTTGCGCGGCGGCCGTGGTGGCAGTGGCGGCCAGCAGCGTGGCGATAATCAGTTGCAATTTCATTTTTCAGAGTCTCCGTGGGTGGATGGTGCGGGCTTATTGCGCTGCTATGACGTGGAACTTGATCAGGACTTCATCGGCCACCATGCCGGTGTCTTTCCATTCGCCTTCGCCAATATTGAATGCCAGCCGCCGGATCGGCAGCTGGCCGTCGAACACGTGCTTGGTGCCTTCCTGCCTGACCGCCAGAGGGAAGCTGACATCGATGCTCCTGCCCTTGATCGACAGCTTGCCGGTGACGTTGAGCTTGCCGGCGCCGGCGGCCTTGATGCTGGACGACGTGAACGACGCCTTCGGGAACTGGGCCGCGTTGAACCATTCCTTCTTCGCCACTTCACGGTTCATTTCGGCATCGCCGACGTCGAGCGAGGCGACGTCGATCTCGACCGTGGCCCGGGCCGCGTCGGGCGCCTGCGGGCTGTAGTCGATATTGGCAGCGATCTTCTTGAACGGCGCATCGAGCGGCACGCCCATCTGCTTGAAGGTGACCTTGACGCTGCTGTGCGCCGGGTCGGTCTTGAGCGGCGCGGCGATGGCCAGCGTGGCGAGCAATGCGGTGGCGAGCAGGCTCGCGCGGGTCAATCGTTTCATTGTTCTATTTTCCTTTCAGCAGGGGCAGCATGCGCTGCATGATGCCGTCGCGGTCGATCAGCAGGTGCTTCAGCGCCGCCCCGACGTGGGCGGCGACGCAGGCCAGCAGGCCCATATTGAGCCAATAGTGCAGGCCCTTGAGGATGGGCTTGAGCTCGGCATTGGGCTCGATCAGCACCGGCAGCTGGACCAGGCCGAAATAGACGACCGGCACGCCGGCCGACAGCGTATAGAAATAGCCCGACAGCGGGATCGCGAACATCAGCACGTATAGCGCGGCGTGCAGCAGATTGGCGGCGCTGACCTGCCAGGCCGGCATGGTGACCGGGTAGGCGGGCGGTTTGTGGCCCAGGCGCCACAGCAGGCGCGCGGCGGCCAGGCCAAGGATGGTGACGCCGGCCCATTTATGCCACGAATAGTATCTGAGCTTGGTCGGCGTAATGCCCGGCATATCGGACATGATCACCCCCATCGTGAAGGCGCCGACGATCAACAGGGCGATCAGCCAGTGGAAGGCGATGGCAGTGCGGGTATAGCTTGGCATCGGGCAGGCTCCGGTGGCCGGGTCGGCTTTAGTTTGAATGCGAACCAATATACCAAAAATGGCGCGCGCGTGCTGGCCGCGGCGCGATGTGGCGCTCCGGTGGCACGAAATCGGACGCCGCCTCCGGACGAATTGATGAATAATAGGGCCAAGCCGAGCGCGGCTGTTTCCCCGTGGAGTTTCAATGTTGCCCAAGCAAATTTTTGACAGCTTGGTCCGGTTTCGCCGCCCTGCCTGCATCGGCATGCTGGCGCTGCTGTGCGCCGCGCCGGCGCCGGCCGTCCCGCTGTCGGCCCAGTCGATGGCCGACCTGTCGATCGAGGAATTGTCGAACATCCAGATCACGTCGGTCTCAAAGCGGCCGCAGCGCCTGCTCGACGCGGCCGCGTCGGTGTTCGTCATCACCCAGGACGACATCGCGCGCGCCGGCGCCGCCAGTATCGTCGAGGCGCTGCGGCTGGCGCCGAACCTGCAGGTGGCGCAGTCGTCGGCCAGCGGCTACGCGGTCAGCGCGCGCGGCCTGAACGGCAGCGCCAACAGCTCGCCGAACAAGCTGCTGGTGCTGATCGACGGGCGCTCCGTGTACTCGCCGCTGTTTTCCGGCGTATTCTGGGATGTGCAGGATGTCGTGCTGGAAGACATCGAGCGGATCGAAGTCATCAGCGGCCCCGGCGCCACGCTGTGGGGCGTCAATGCCGTCAACGGCGTCATCAACGTCATCACCCGCCATGCGGGGCAAAGCAGCGGCAAGCTGGCCGCGCTTGGTGCCGGCTCGCGCGGCTATGACGCCGCGTTCCGCCACGGCGGCACCAGCGCCGGCGGGGTCAGCTACCGGATATCGGGCAAGCGCTTCGAGCGCCGCCACCTCGAACTGGCCAGCGGCGCGCCCGTCAAGGATGCCTGGCAGCGCGGCAACCTGGCGTTCCGCGCCGACTGGCAGGTCGGCAGCGACCAGTGGATGGTCGAGGGCAATGCCTACCGCGGCGACAACGAGCAGCCGCCGCCGGGCGCGATCGCGGTGACGGGGGTCGCCCCCCTGCTCGGCAATATCAGCACCGGCGGCGGCCACATCACGGCGCGCTGGCAGCGCACCCTGGCCGATGGCGCCAGCGTCAGCGTACAGGCCTATGTCGACCGCACCCTGCGCACCGTGCCGCCGAGCTTTGCCGAACAGCTCAATATCGCCGACCTGCAGCTGCAGCACCGGCTCGCGCCGCGCGGCAAGCACAGCTGGGTGTGGGGCGCCAATGTGCGCGCCAGCCGCGACCGCGTGACCAACAGCAACTTCGTCGCCTTCCTGCCGGCCAGCGTGCAGCAGCACTGGAACAGCCTGTTCGCCCAGGACGAAATGCTGCTGCGCGACGACCTGCGCCTGACGCTGGGCGCGCGCATCGAGCGCAATGACTACACCGGCAACGAGTTCCTGCCCAGCATGCGGCTGGCGTGGAAGCTCGACGACAACCATCTGCTGTGGGGCGCCCTGACCCGGACGGTGCGCGCGCCGTCGCGGCTCGACCGCGACACCTTCATCCCGGGCCGGCCGCCGTTCCTGCTGCGGGGCGGCCACAATGTGGTGTCGGAAGTGGCGCGCGTGGCCGAACTGGGCGTGCGCGGCCAGGCCGGCAGCGATCTGTCGTATGCGGCCACCGTGTTCCACCACGACTACGACCATATGCGCACCCAGGAAATCGCGCCGAGCCGCACCTTTGTGCTGTTCGACAGCAAGATGCAAGGCCGCTCCAGCGGGCTCGAGTTGTGGGGCAGCTACCAGGCCAGCAAGGCGTGGCGCCTGAGCGCCGGCGCGTCGGCGCTGCATGAACGCTTCACGCTGCTACCGGGCAGCAACGACACGGTCAGTGTCGCCACCGCGGGCAAGGACCCGGCCTATAGCGCGCAGCTGCGCTCGTCGCTGGCGCTGTCGAAAACGCTCGAACTCGATGCCGGCGTGCGGCGCGTGGCGGCGCTGGGCAGCCCGGCCGTGCCGGCCTACACGGCGGTGGACCTGCGGCTGGGCTGGCAGCTGCGCCCGGATCTGAATCTGTCGCTGGCGCTGCACAACCTCAACGGCGGCCATGGCGAGTACGGGCCGGTGGCGACCCGCAGCGACATCCCGCGCGCCATCGCCGTGCGCCTGGTGTGGCGCTAGAAAAAGCAAACGGCCCTTGCGGGCCGACGGTAGCGTGGGTGCCGCGCAGCGGAACCCACGCGGCGACTTTTGCCGCTTAGATCTCGCTGGCCAGCTTGGCGGCGATGCCGAGGTAGTTGGCCGGCGTCATCGCCAGCAGCAAGTCCTTGGCATCCTGCGGAATGGCCAGCGTCAGGATGAATTCGCGCAAGGCATCCTTCGAGATGCCCTTGCCGCGCGTCAGTTCCTTGAGCTGCTCGTAAGGATTGGCGATGCCGTAGCGGCGCATCACCGTTTGCACCGGTTCGGCCAGCACTTCCCAGTTGGCGTCGAGGTCTTGCGCGAGACGGGCCTGGTTCACTTCCAGCTTGTTCAGGCCGCGCAGGCAGCTGTCGTAGGCCAGCAGCGCATAGCCGAAGCCGACGCCGATATTGCGCAGCACGGTCGAGTCGGTCAAATCGCGCTGCATGCGCGATACCGGCAGCTTCTCGGCCATATGGCGCAGCACGGCATTGGCCAGGTCCAGGTTGCCTTCGGAATTCTCGAAGTCGATCGGGTTGACCTTGTGCGGCATCGTCGACGAGCCGATTTCGCCGGCCTTGGTCGTCTGCTTGAAGTAGCCGAGCGAGATATAGCTCCAGATGTCGCGGTTCAGGTCGAGCAGGATGGTGTTGGCGCGCGCGATCGCGTCGAACAGTTCGGCCATGTAGTCGTGCGGCTCGATCTGGATCGTGTACGGGTTGAAGGTCAGGCCGAGGCGCTGCTCGATGACGTTCTTCGAGAACGCCGCCCAGTCGAAGCCCGGGTAGGCCGACAGGTGGGCGTTGTAGTTGCCGACCGCGCCATTCATCTTGCCCAGTACCTGGACGGCGGCAATGCGTTCGACGGCGCGCGCAAGCCTGGCCACGACATTGGCCATTTCCTTGCCGAGCGTGGTCGGGCTGGCGGTCTGGCCGTGGGTGCGCGACAGCATTGGCACGTCGGCATTGGCGTGCGCGATGGCGGTCAGCTTGGCGATGATGGCCTGCAGGGCCGGCACCATCACGCCGTCGCGCGCGGCCTTGAGCATCATGCCGTGCGAAGTGTTGTTGATGTCTTCCGAGGTGCAGGCAAAGTGGATGAACTCGGTCGCAGCGACCAGTTCCGGCACGTCCGCCACCTGCTCCTTGAGCCAGTATTCGACCGCCTTGACGTCATGGTTGGTGACCGCTTCGATTTCCTTGATGCGGGCCGCGTCGCTTTCGGAAAAATCCTGCGCCATCTTGTCGAGCACCGCGCTGGCGGCGCTGGAGAACGGCTTGATCTCGGCAAAACCGGCCAGCGACAGCGCCTGCAGCCACGCGATTTCGACCTTGACGCGGTGGTGCATGAAGCCCGCTTCGGACAGGATCGGGCGCAGCTTGTCGGTCTTGCCAGCGTAGCGGCCGTCGAGGGGGGACAGGGCCGACAGGGTGGAGTAGGGGGTCTTTGTCATGGGGAAGTGCTCTAAGTTGGGATCCGGGACATCTTTGCCGCAGCGCAACGGCAGCCGGGCGGCAGGCATGATTTTACCACTGGCGGTGCTTCAAGTCCCTGTTGTCGCCGCGCCGCAGCGCCATCGGCCGCGCCCGGGCCCGGCGTGGCCGATGTTATACTGGCGGCACGTCCCTCTCGTAAAGTGCTTATGAAACTGATCGGTTCCCTCGCCAGCCCCTTTGTCCGTAAGGTGCGTGTCGTCATGGCGGAAAAAAAGCTCGACTACCAGTATGAGCTGGAAAATGTGTGGACCGCAGAGACCCAGATCCATCTGTCCAATCCGCTGGGCAAGGTGCCCTGCCTGGTCATGGAAGATGGCAGCCCGATGTACGATTCGCGCGTCATCGTCGAGTATCTCGATACGCTGACGCCGGTCGGCAAGCTGCTGCCGCCGAATGGCCGCGAACGCGCCGACGTCAAGGTGTGGGAAGCGCTGGCCGACGGCATCCTCGACGCCGCGATCCTGGTGCGGCTCGAGCGCACGCTGCGCCCGCCGGAACAGCAAAGCGATGCGTGGATGGTGCGCCAGGCGAGCAAGGTGCATGCGGGCCTGGCCGTGATGTCGGCCAACCTGGGCGAGCAGCCTTTCTGCAATGGCAACCACTACACGCTAGCCGACGTCGCCGTCGGCTGCGCGCTCGGCTGGCTCGAGTTCCGCTTCCCGGAAATCGGCTGGCGCAAGGACCACAAGAACCTGGCCAAGCTGTTCGACAAGCTGTCGGAGCGCGCGTCGTTCAAGGACACGCAGCCGCAGTAGGCTGCCTTCGTCCTGTCATGCCCAAGCCGTCCCGCACCGATTCCGGCAGCGCCCAGCGCCGCCTGCAGATGGCCGACATCGCGCGCCTGGCGGGCGTGTCGACGGCCACCGTGTCGCGCGCGCTCAATCACAGCCCGCTGGTCAATGAGGAAACCCGCAAGCGCATCCTGGAGCTGGCCCGTTCGCTCAAGTACACCATCAACGTCGGCGCCCAGAACCTGCGCCTGCGGCAGAACCGCACGATCGGCGTCGTGGTGCCGTTCGACCACGCCACCCGCCAGCACCTGACCGATCCGTTCTTCCTGTCGATGCTGGGCAGCCTGGCCGATGCGCTGACGCTGCAGGGATTCGACATGCTGCTGTCGCGGGTCGACGCCGACCAGCTCGATGCGGCCGCGGCGCCGTTCGACAATGGCCGCGTCATCGGCCTGATCCTGATCGGGCAATGGCATCACCACGACCAGCTCAACGCGCTGGCGGCGCGCCACGTGCCGCTGGTGGTGTGGGGCGCGCAGCTGCCGCAGCAGCTCTATTGCACCATCGGCGGCGACAACGTGGCCGGCGGCCGGCTGGCCACCAGCCACCTGCTGGACCAGGGCCGGCTCCGCATCGCCTTCCTCGGCGACACCGCACTGCCCGAGGTGGCGCAGCGCTACCGCGGCTACTGCGAAGCGCTGCAGGCGCGCTCGCTCGAGGTCGACCCGCGCCTGTGCGTGCCGGCGCCGTTCATGCCGGAAGCGGGGCGCGCCGCCGTCGAAGCGCTTGGCCGCGCCGGCGTCCAGTACGACGCCCTGTTCGCCTCGTCCGACCTGCTGGCCATGCACGCCATCCACTGCCTGCGCGAGCAGGGCAGGCGCGTGCCGCAGGATGTCGCCGTGGTCGGCTACGACGACATCGGCCTGGCCTCGACCTTCCATCCCCCTTTGACCACCGTGCGCCAGCCGGTCGACGAGGCGGGCGCTGCCCTGGTGGCGGCCCTGCTGCAACTGATCGACGGCCACAGCGCGGCCTCGCGCCAGCTGCCCACGACCCTGGTCACCCGCGCCAGCAGCGGCGCCGCCTGAAGCCGCCGCGCAGCGCCGGCTGCGCCTGTTGCCGGTCAACTGCAAACGTTTGCAATTTGTTGTAAATCAGACCCATTTTCAGCTTATTTTTTATGCTGCATTGCGGTGCAAACTGGCCACGTTTCACCTATCAATTAACCATGCATTCGCCGGAAAAGCGTATGTTGCATTGCACGATGACGAACGATTGCAATCGATTGCAATAAAAATTGTTTTCGATAATAATGCATTGACCTGAACGACAACAGGCAAAAGAATATGGACGGCGCAGCCATTGCGGCGATCCTCACACCTACTGGAGACGCAAATGAACGCAACACTCACCCGCATGGCCGCTGCCGTGTCCCTGGCAATGCTGCAGATCAGCAACGCCCAAGCGCAGGAAGTCAAGCCTGCCGATGCCGCGGCAGCCGCGCCGGCCACGCAGGCGGCCGAGCCGGGCAACAGCCTCAACCTCGAAAAAGTGATCGTGACCGGCACCTCGGTCAAGACCACCAAGATGAAGTCCAGCGTATCGGTCAGCACGCTCGACCCCGACCAGATCCAGCTGTCGGCGCCGATCAGTTCGGCCGACCTGCTGCGCTCCATCCCGGGCGTCCATGCGGAGGCGTCGGCCGGCGAAGGCAATACCAATGTCACCGTGCGCGGCGTGCCGATCTCGGCCGGCGGCTCGCGCTATGTCGGCTTCCACGAAGACGGGCTGCCGCTGTTCCAGAACGGCGACTACAACTTCATCACGCCCGACATGTTCGTCAAGGTCGATGGCACGCTCAGCCACATCGAGGCGGTGCGCGGCGGCTCGGCATCCGTGCTCGGCTCCAATGCGCCGGGCGGCATCATCAACTTCATCACCAAGACGGGCGACGAAAAGGGTGGCAGCGTCAGCCTCTCCAAGGGAATCGGCTTCAAGCAGACGCGCTATGAATTCGACTACGGCGCCCCGTTGTCGGACAGCACGCGCTTCTTCATCGGCGGCTTTTACCGCAGCGGCGAAGGCTCGCGCCACGGCGGCATGCCGATCGAAGACGGCGGCCAGCTCAAGGCCAATATCACCCACGAACTCGGTGGCGGCAGCTTCATCCGGCTGCACCTGAAGCACCTGGACGACCAGTCGCCGCTCGAGATGCCGCTGCCCCATGTGCTCAGCCATGCCAATCCGAGCAAGGCCAATCCGGCCACCATCGCGCCGTTCCCCGGCTTCGACGTGCGCAAGGGCAGCTACTATTCGCCGTACTGGAGCAGCATCACCGGCCGCGGCGTCGACAACACGCTGACCCAGGCCAACCTGAACGAAGGCCTCTCGGTCAAGGAAAACGCGCTCGGCCTGCAGGCTTCATTCAAGCTGGGCAATGGCTGGACGCTCGACGAGCATTTCCGCCGCTCCAGCAAGGGCGGCCGCTTCCTGGTCGCCTATCCAGCCACGCTGCCGTTCGCGGCGAGCGCCGGCACCACCTATGCGAGCGGACCGAACAAGGGCAAGCCCTACACCGGCAACGTGATCGAAGCATCGGGCTTCGATGCCACCTTCGACGACGTCGGCAATACGGTCAACGCCATCAAGGCGAGCAAGACCATTGACGTCGGCGGCAAGCTGACCACGGTGTTCGGCTGGGACACCAGCCTGCAGACGATCGGCGTGACCCAGAACCTGCCACACTACCTGATCACGGCGGTCGACCACCAGCCGGCCATGCTGAACGGGGTGTCGGCCAGCGGCGCCCGCACCGATGCCAGCGGCCTGCTGCCGGACGCCTCGTCGTGGGGGCATGCGACGCGCGCGCTCAAGTACGACATGAGCTCGCCCTACATCAGCCTGGCCTACGAGAGCGGCGGCCTGAACCTGGACGGCGGCGTGCGCCGCGACAGCCAGAAAGTGACCGGCAGCCAGCGCAATGCGGCCGGCGGCAGCGCTTATGTGCCGGGCAGCTACCCGGCCACGCCGGACACCCCGGTCAACTACAGCAAGAGCTACACCTCGTTCTCGCTCGGCGGCAATTACAAGCTGGCGCCAGGCCTGGCCGCGTTCGCCCGCTACAGCGACGGCGCCGCGTTTGCCGTGGTCGAGCGCGGCACCGGCGTCGCCTATGACGGCAGCGCGCCGACCGACATTTACACCGTCAAGCAGACCGAAGTCGGGTTCAAATGGCGGCGCGACGGCCTGAGCGCATTCGTCACGCTGTTCGACGCCAGGACGGCCGAAGGCAATGTCGAGATCACCACCGGCACCGTCAGCCAGAACACCTACTCGGCCAAGGGCGTCGAGCTGGAGGCGGCCTACCGCATGGGCAGCTTCAACGTCAATGCCGGCCTGACCTATACCGACGCCAGCATCGCCTCGGCCAAGGACGCGGCCATCGTCGGCAACGCGCCGCGCCGCCTGGCCAAGACCACTTACCAGATCACGCCATCCTACAAGGCGGGCGCGCTGGTGCTCGGTGGCAGCATCATCGGCACCGACAAGTCGTTCGGCGACGACCAGAATACGATCATCATGCCGGCCTTCTACACGATGAACCTGTTTGCCGCCTACCAGCTCGACGAGCACAGCTCGGTGTCGCTGAGCGCCAACAACCTCACCAACCAGGTCGGCTACACCGAGTACGGCGGCGGGCAGGGCTCGCGCTCGATCAACGGCCGCACCGTCAAGCTGGGCCTGAAGTACACCTTCTAATCCCTTGCCCCCGCCGCGGGGGTTTCCGGGTGCGCGCCGCGGCGCCAGCGTGCACCTGCTTTTTGCTGACCGCCCCCTGCCATTCCTGACCAGAGACCCAGATGTCGACTTACGCTCCACTGCACCGCATGCTGTCCGCCATGCCCGCCCACCTGCATGCGGCGGCGACCGAACGCTATGAGCGGCACGGCTTTGTTCTGGCCGGCCGCCTCGCCCGCCTGTACGGCGACACGCCCGGCTGCCAGGCCTGGCTGGGCGACCTGATGGAATCGGTTGGCCAGCTGATCGCGGCGCGCGCGCCGGCGCTGCACCTGCAGGACGCCAGCCGCGAACGCAGGCCCGGCTGGTTCACCCATTCCGGCATGCTCGGCTACAGTGCCTATGTGGCCAACTTCGGCGGCAGCCTGCGCGGCGTGGCAGGCCGCATCGCCTACCTGCGCGAACTGGGTGTGACCTACCTGCACCTGCTGCCCTTCCTGCGCTCTCGCCGCGGCGAGAACGACGGCGGTTTCGCCGTGTCGAGCTTCGACGAGGTCGATCCGGCGCTGGGCGACAATGCCGACCTCGATGCGCTGACGGCCGCCTTGCGCGCGGCCGGCATCAGCCTGTGCTGCGACCTGGTGCTCAACCACGTGGCCGACGACCACCCGTGGGCGCAGGCCGCGGCGGCGGGCGACCCGCGCTACCGCGACTATTTCCACGTGTTCCCCGACCGCGTCCTGCCGGACCAGTACGAGCAGGCGCTGGGCCAGGTGTTTGCCCAGGCGGCGCCGGGCAATTTCACCCGGGTCGACGCGATGGGCGGCTGGGTCTGGACCACCTTCTATCCATTCCAGTGGGACCTGAACTATGCCAACCCGGCCGTGTTCGGCGAGATGGTCAAGGCGCTGCTGCGCCTGGCCAACCGCGGCGTCGAAGCGTTCCGCCTCGACTCCACCGCCTTCCTGTGGAAGCGCGCCGGCACCGACTGCATGAACCAGCCGGAAGTGCACGAACTGCTGCAGGCGCTGCGCGCCATCGTCGAGATCGCCGCGCCCGGCGTGCTGCTCAAGGCCGAGGCGATCGTGCCGACCTTCCAACTGCCGGCCTACCTGGGCAAGCGCGAGGCGCCGGAATGCCATCTGGCTTACCACAGCACGCTGATGGCAGCCGGCTGGGCCGCGCTGGCCGAGCAGGACACGGCCATGCTGCGCCTTGTTGCCGGCGCCACGCCGGCGCTGCCGCCCGGCGCCAGCTGGCTGACCTATGTGCGCTGCCACGATGACATCGGCTGGAATATCCTGCGCCCGGAAGCGGGCAGTCGCGCGCGACTCGAACGGGTCGCGCACTTTTACGGCGGCGCCCCCGGCAGCTTTGCGGCCGGCGTCGCCTTCCAGTGCAACGATGCCGACGGCGTCACCAGCAGCAACGGCATGGCGGCCGCGCTGGCCGGCATCGAGACCGCTGCCACCGACGAGCAGAGGCAGCATGCGGTGCGCCGCCTGCTGCTGCTGTACGGCCTGGCGTTCGCGTTCGGCGGCCTGCCGGTGATCTATATGGGCGACGAGCTGGCGCAGCAGAACGACCACGCCTACGCCCGCCACGACGAGCGCGCGCACGACACGCGCTGGGTGCAGCGCGCCCCGTTCGACCAGCAGCGGCTGGCCCGCCGCCACGACCGGGCCAGCGCCGCGGGCCAGTTGTTTGGCGGCCTGCGCGAGCTGGCGCAGCGGCGCTTGCGCATCGACGCGCTGGCGGCCGGCGTCCCGGTCACCGTGCTGCCGGCGCAACAGCCGGCCCTGCTGGCGCTGGCGCGCGGCAGCCGCTTCGTCTACCTTGGTAATTTCTCGGCCGCCGCCATCGAACTGGACCTGGCGGAATATGGCGCGGCGGGGACGCTGACGCTGGCGCCGTGGGCCATGCACTGGCTCGAACTGGAAGGAAGCTGATGGACAAGCCAAGCCAAGCCACCGCCGTATTCGGCGAGGCGCTGATCGACGACTTCATCACCGAGCAGGTGGTCGGCGGCGCGCCGCTCAATGTCGCCTGCAACCTGGCGGCACTGGGCGCGCAGGCGCTGCTGATCACGCGCATCGGTATCGATAAGGGCGGCGCCCAGGTGCGCGAGCAGCTCGCACGGCTCGGCGTGCCGCAGGGCGGGGTGCAGGCCGCCCCGCTGCTGCCGACCGGCCGTGCCGTCGTCGAGCGCAACGGCGACAGCCACCGCTTCATCCTGCTGCCTGACCAGGCCTACGATGCGATCGACAGCGAGCAAGCATGCGCCGCGCTGGCCGCGTGCGAACCCGGCATCATCTATTTCGGCACGCTGGCCCAGCGCGGCGAGACTTCGCGCGCGACGCTGCAGGCGCTGCTGCGCGCCACCGGTGCCACCCGCTTCCTCGACCTGAACGTGCGCGCGGGCCATGTCAGCGAGCGCCGCGTCTACGAGTCGCTGCACGCGGCCGACATCGTCAAGGTCAACGAGGACGAGCTGCTGCAACTGCTGGCCTGGTACACGCCGGCGCCGCCCGACCGGGTCGACATGGACAGCGCAGCGATGCGCGCCAGCTGCGCCGCCCTGCTGCGCGTGTTTGCGCTGCAGGCGCTGGTGGTCACGCTTGGCGCCGGCGGCGCCGCCTACGTCGGCGCCGATGGCGCCTTGGTCAGCGCCCCCGGCGTGGCGCTTGCCGGCCGGCTGGCCGACACGGTCGGCGCGGGCGATGCGTTCTCATCCGTTTTCCTGCTCGGCCGCATGCGCGGCTGGCCGCTCGAGACCGCGCTTCGCCGGGCCAACCGGTTCGCCGCGGCAGTGTGCACGATCCGGGGCGCCGTCGCGCCCGACCCCGCTTTCTATGCTTCGTGGCGGGCCGCCTGGCGCTCGCCCGCCACCACCTGAAGGACCGCGATGGCCACCCACAAACCGCAGCTGTCGTTCTGGCAGATTGTCAATATGAATGTCGGCTTCTTCGGCATCCAGTTCAGCTTCGGCCTGCAGCAGAGCAGCATGAGCCCGATCTACAAATACCTCGGTGCCGACGAGGCCAGCCTGCCTTACCTGTGGCTGGCCGGGCCGGTTACCGGCCTGGTGGTGCAGCCCCTGATCGGCGCCATGAGCGACCGCACCATCACGCGCTGGGGCCGGCGCACGCCGTACTTCCTGATCGGCGCCATCCTGTGCTCGATCGGCCTGCTGTGCATGCCGTTCAGCCCCACGCTGTGGATGGCGGCCAGCCTGCTGTGGATCCTCGACGCCGCCAACAACGTGACGATGGAACCGTACCGCGCCTTCGTCAGCGACAAGCTCGACGCCTCGCAGCATTCGCTCGGCTACCTGACCCAGAGCGCCTTCACCGGCCTGGGGCAGACGCTGGCCTACCTGACGCCGTCGCTGCTGGTGGTGCTGGGCATGAACAAGGACGCCGTCAACGGCAACAATATTCCCCATATCGTCATCGTGGCCTTCCTGATCGGCGCCGTGTTCTCGATCGCGTCGGTGCTGTGGAGCGTGACGACCAGCCCGGAACTGCCGCTCGACGCGGCCCAGCTGCGCGCGATGCGCCGGAAGGCACCCGGCTGGCGCACCACGCTGGCCGACGTCAAAGACGCCATCCGCGACATGCCTTTGACCATGAAGCAGCTGGCCTGGGTCAAGCTATTCCAGTGGTACGCGCTGTTCTGCTACTGGCAGTACATTTCGCTGTCATTGGCCAAGACCCTGTACGGCAGCACCGATCCGCTGTCGCAGGGCTTCCGCGATGCCGGCCTGCTCAACGGCCAGATCGGCGCGTTCTATAATTTCGTCGCCTTCATCGCCGCCTTCGCGCTGGTGCCGTTCACGCGCCGGCTGGGGCCGCGACTGATGCACGCGGTCTGCCTGTGCGCGGCCGGGGCCGGCATGTTGGCCATTCCGCTGATCCATTCACCGCTGCTGCTGCTATTGCCGATGGTGGGCGTGGGCCTGGCATGGGCCAGCATCATGGGCAACCCGTACATCATGCTGGCCGGCTGCATTCCGCCGGAGCGGACCGGGGTCTATATGGGGATCTTCAATATGTTCATCGTGATCCCGATGATCATCCAGATCTTCACCTTGCCGCTGATCTACCATCGCTGGCTGGACGGCAATCCGGAAAACGTGGTGCGACTGGCCGGCGCGCTGCTGCTGTGCGCCGCCGTCGCCGTGCTGCGGGTGCGGCTGGGTGGGGTCGCCAAGGAACTTGCCCACGCGGATGCGCCGGCGTGACGCCAGCCGGCCAACGTGACGCCGCTGTCACGCGTGGGTAACGATGTTACCCACCCTGCGCCGGCAGGTGCAGCTGGGTAGGGTGGGTAAGGAACTTACCCACGCGGATGTGCCAGCGCGACGCCAGCCGGCCAACGTGACGCCAATGTCACGTGTGGGTCGCGATTTACCCACCCGACATCTGGCTTTGCAGGTAGTTCTGGATGCCGATCTTGCTGACCAGTTCGATCTGGGTCTCGAGCCAGTCGATATGCTCTTCGGTGTCGTCGAGGATCGCGACGAACAGCTCGCGTGACACGTAGTCGCCGGCCGCCTCGCAAGCGGCGATGCCTTCCTTGACCGTCAGCTGGGCCGCCTGCTCGAGCTTGAGGTCGCAGTTGAGCATTTCCGGCGTGTCTTCGCCGATCATGATCTTGTGTATGGCCTGCACGTTCGGCAAGCCTTCGAGCATCAGGATGCGGTCGATCAGCTTGTCGGCATGCTTCATTTCGCCGATCGACTCGTCGTATTCCTTCTTGCCCAGTTTTTCCAGGCCCCAGTGGCGGTACATGCGGGCATGCAGGAAATACTGGTTGATCGCGGTCAGCTCGTTGGTCAGCTGCGCATTGAGCAGCCGGATGATATTGGTGTCGCCCTTCATGGGGATGCCTTCGCAACAGGGGTGGGAATAAACCCCATCATAGCAAATGATGGAAACTTCACAACGCCTGAATCAAGGTGATGGCGGGCGGAAACTTTAGCTGGTCAGCTGGAAATTCAGCGGCACGTCGACATAGACGGCGATCGCACGCCCATCTTCGATATGCGGCTTGAACACGGCGCGCAGCGTGGCCTGGCGGCCCGCTTCGTCCAGCCGCGCGAAGCCGGACGACACCTGCACGGAGATCTGGCTTGGCTGGCCCTTTTCATTGACCAGCACGCGCAGCACGACCTTGCCCTGTTCGTTCAGGCGCTTCGAGGTGACCGGATAAACCAGTTGCGGCGGCTGCACATATTCGACGCCCGACGTCAGCAGGCGCGGCGCGCTGACCGCGGCCGGCGCGGCCGGCGCGCTGACCGGGGCGGGCTCTGCTGAAATCCGCTCGGCCGGGGCAGCAGCCGGCGGCAGCGTGATCGTGTTTTCCACGCTGACCGGGACCGGCGGCAGCGGCTGGACCTGCGGCAGCACCGGAGCGGCCAGCGGCGCCATCTTCGGCAGCGCGGCCGGCGGCGCGGCCGGCGGGGGAACCAAGGTGAGCAATACTTGATGCGGCAAGGCCGCCTGCGCGACCTGGTGCAGCATGCCGCTGTAGAACGCGTAGAACACCAGCGCATGGAGCAGTGCGATGGCGGCCAGCGGGGCAAATTTGGCAGGCAGCAGAGCGGCCAGGCCGCCCGCGGCTGCCTGCGTCGAGGTCGACCAGGTGGCGCTTGTCATGGTGTTCAGGCCGTTTGCGGGGCGCGCCGCAGCTCGGTTGCGCCGGTCACCAGCTGCTGGTGCGCGGTCAGCACTTGCAGTGCGCAGTCGGCGCATTGGCCGCAGCAGGTGGCCACGCCCAGGTCGCGCGACAGTTCGTCCATCGAGGACAGGCCCAGGTCGACCGCCTGGCGGATTTCACGGTCAGAGATGTTGTTGCAGACACAGACGATCATGGTGCACCCTATTAATGCAGTCGGAGCAAGTTTGCCGTTTGATTCACCAAAATGAGAATCATTATCATTAAGATTTGTATTTTGTCGGAAGTCGACCGCCAATGCAAGCGAATTCTGCATCCGGGCCCCGTGCATAAATTATTGGCAGATCCATCCGTTAAAGCTAAACCGGTGCTAGAATCGTAAATAGCAATAATTCGCATTTAGCGTCTTTGCCTTAAAGAAACCGCCATGACCTTAGCCCCGATCACCACCACCCTCGATAGCCTGGCCGTCGGCCAGTCCGGCACCGTCCTGCACCTGGCGCCGTGCGCCGCGCATGAAACCGGCACTTCCGTCGACGTGTCGCGGCGCCTGATGGAGCTCGGCTTCGTGCCGGGCGAACAGATCCGCATGCTCAAGCGCGGCATGCCGGGCGGCGATCCGCTGGCCGTGCGCGTCGGGCAGTCGACCTTTGCGCTGCGCCGCTTCGAGGCTGCCCTGATCAGCATCAAGCCGGAGTAGATGATGGTCGCCGTGACCGAAGCGCTGCCCGTCGCCGGGCGCGCGCCGCTGATCGCCCTGCTGGGCAATCCCAATTGCGGCAAGACCGCGCTGTTCAACCGCCTGACCGGCGCGCGCCAGAAAGTGGCGAACTACGCCGGCGTCACCATCGAACGCAAGGAAGGCAGCTTCACCTCGCCCGGCGGCCAGGTGTTCCGCCTGCTCGACCTGCCGGGCGCCTACAGCCTGTCGGCCACCACCCCGGACGAGGCGATTACGCGCGACGTCATCGCCGGCCTGCACCAGGGCGAAGCGGCGCCCGACGCCATCGTCTGCGTCGTCAACGCCACCAATCTGCGCCTGAACCTGCGCCTGGTACTGGAAGTCAAACGGCTCGGCATGCCGATGGTGGTGGCACTGAATATGGTCGACGTCGCCGCCAGGCGCGGCATCGTCGTCGATGCCGTTCAACTGTCGCAGGAACTGGGCATGCCGGTGGTCGAGACGGTGGCGGTCCGGAGCGGCGGCGAAAAAGCCCTGCTGGCCGCGCTCGATGCGATGGACCACGCCGCGCCGCGCCAGGTCCGGCCGCTGTCGGCCATCGACGCCGTCCCGGTCGAGGCGACCCAGGCCGAAGTGCGCCGCATCCTGGCCCGCTGCACCAGCCACGACAACGACCGCGGCAACTTGACTGAAAAGATCGACCACCTGGTGCTGCACCCGGTCGTCGGGCCGGCGCTGCTGGCGGTGCTGATGTTCCTCGTGTTCCAGGCCGTGTTCAGCTGGGCCGTGGTGCCGATGGACCTGATCAAGGCCGGGGTCGAAGGCGTCGGCCACGCGATCGGCGCCAACCTGCCCGACAACCTGCTGCGCTCGCTGCTGGTCGAAGGCATCCTGGGCGGGGTCGGCAGCGTGCTGGTGTTCCTGCCGCAGATCCTGATCCTGTTCTTCTTCATCCTGGTGCTGGAGGAGTGCGGCTACCTGCCGCGCGCCGCCTTCCTGCTCGACCGCCTGATGGGCGGGGTCGGGCTGTCGGGCCGCGCCTTCATTCCACTACTGTCGTCGTTCGCCTGCGCGATCCCCGGCATCATGGCCGCGCGCACCATCCAGAACCCGCGCGACCGGCTGGTGACGATCATGATCGCGCCGCTGATGACGTGCTCGGCGCGCCTGCCGGTGTATGCGCTGATCATCGCCGCCTTCATCCCCGAGCGCGAAGTGGCCGGCTTCATGAGCCTGCAGGGCCTGGTGCTGTTCGTGCTGTACTTCGCCGGCATCGTCAGCGCGATGGCGGTGGCCTGGGTGTTCAAGCGCAGCATGGGCGGCAGCGCCAGGCAGCCCTTGATGATGGAG
This sequence comes from uncultured bacterium, assembly GCA_965233055.1. Taxonomy (GTDB): domain Bacteria; phylum Pseudomonadota; class Gammaproteobacteria; order Burkholderiales; family Burkholderiaceae_D; genus Telluria_A. Next base: position 986 of record CBDDRJ010000126.1, on the reverse strand, counting down.
CTGCCCAGCTACCACCTGCCGCACCTGAACAACCTGGCGATCGGCCTGTGGGAGCGCGCCAAGATCTTCCTGACCCGGGTAGGCACCATCATCCTGAGTCTGATGGTGCTGCTGTGGTTCCTGTCGTCGTTCCCCGGCGCGCCGGAGGGGGCGACCCATCCGCCGATCTACTACAGCCTGGCGGGCCTGATGGGCCGCGCGCTCGAAGTGGTGTTTGCGCCGATCGGCTTCGGCTGGCAGATCTGCATCGCGCTGGTGCCCGGCATGGCCGCGCGCGAAGTGGCGGTCGGCGCGCTGGGCACGGTGTACGCGCTGTCGCAGACGGGCCAGGCACTGGCTTCCTCGCTCGAGCCGATCATCGCCCATTCATGGAGTCTGCCGACGGCGCTGTCGCTGCTGGCCTGGTATGTGTTTGCGCCGCAGTGCCTGTCGACGCTGTCGGTGGTCAGGCGCGAAACCAACAGCATGCGCTACCCGCTGTTGATGGCCGCTTATATGTTCGCGCTGGCCTACGCCGCCTCATTCATCACTTACCGTATCGCGCTGCAGTTCGCGGGAGCCTGAGATGCTTGCCAACCTGATCGTCGCCCTGATTGTCACCGCCGCCTTTGCGCAGGCCTGTGCGCGCTATCTGCCGGCTGCGTGGCGCCGCCAGGCCGTGCACCTGCTGGTGCGCGCCGGCCTGCCGCAGGCGGGCCTGGCGACATGGCTGCGCACGCAGTCGTCGTGCGGCAGCGGCTGCTCCAGTTGCAAGGCGTGCGAGTCGCAGGAAACCCGGGAAACGCAGCCGGCGCCTGCCGCCACGCGCGCCGGCGCCCGCGCCGTCATCAAGATCCATTCCAAATAGTTGATGTAGGGTGGCTAGGAGCCTGCGCGGCAGAAGGAGTCGAGACCAAACGGGTGGGAAAAGAACCCAGTTCGTCACCACTTTTGAGGACTGTAGCCGTAGCTACAGTCCGAGAAATGGGGGCGAAGTGGGACTTTTC
>CBDDRJ010000125.1:0-13240 GCA_965233055.1 uncultured bacterium | reverse complement strand
GCCGACGGGGGGGACCGCCTTCGCAATGTCGCCTGAACAGCGGTTCCCGCCGGCGGCGATGACGCCGACTCCGCTGCCCGCCATCGCGTCGGACACCTTGGCGACCGCGGTGATCTGCGGCACGCCGACGCCGGCGACCATGCGGGTGGTGCAGATCGAGCCGGGGCCGATGCCGACCTTGACGGCGTCTGCGCCACTGTCGACCAGCGCGAGCGCGGCGGCAGCGGTGGCGATATTGCCGCCGATGACGTCCACCTGCGGGTACTTGGTCTTGATCCACTTAACGCGGTCGAGGATGCCTTGCGAGTGGCCGTGCGCGGTGTCGACCACCAGCACGTCGACGCCGGCGGCGACCAGCAGCTCGACACGCTCTTCGTCGCGCGCCGATACGCCGACCGCCGCACCGACGAGCAGCTTGCCCTGGGCGTCCTTCGAGGCGAACGGGTGTTCGGTCGACTTCTGCATGTCCTTGACGGTGATCAGGCCGCGCAGTTCGAATGCGTCATTGACCACCAGCACGCGTTCGAGGCGGTGCTTGTTCATCAGGCGCTTCGCTTCCAGCGGGTCGGCGCCTTCCTTGACGTACACCAGTTTTTCGCGCGGGGTCATCTTGGCGCGCGCTTCGGCGTCCAGCTCCTCTTCAAAGCGCAAGTCGCGGTTGGTGATGATGCCGACGACGACTTTGCCTTCGACCACCGGGAAGCCGCTGATGCCGTATTGTTCGGTCAGCGCGACGACGTCGCGGATCTTCATGGTCGGCGGGATCGTGATCGGGTCACGCAGCACACCGGCTTCGAAACGCTTGACGCGCGCCACTTCACGGGCCTGGTCCTTCGGGGACAGGTTTTTGTGAATGATGCCGATGCCGCCTTCCTGGGCCATCGCGATGGCCAGCCGCGCTTCCGTCACGGTATCCATTGCTGCCGACAGCAAGGGGATATTCAGGTTGATATTGCGGGTCAGGCGTGTTTTGAGAGAGGTATCGGCTGGCAGGATGTTCGAGTAAGCCGGTACGAGGAGCACGTCATCGAATGTGAGTGCTTTCTGGAGTAGACGCATAGCATTTTCCTATAGGCGCAAAAATAGATTATACAGAAATTCCGGCGCGCCGTCTGCCACTGCCCTAGAATTGCCTATAATCAAGGTATGCCATTTGGGGGATAATGCAATGAAAACGTTTAACTGGAGCCCACTGGCCGCAGCTGCCGCGCTGATGCTGTGGGCCGGATTATCACAAGCACAATATATGTGGATTGATGAGAAAGGCTTGAAGCAGTTATCCGACCGTCCGCCGCCTCCAAATACGCCGATCAACAAGATCCTCAAGTCGCCGACCCCGGTCAAACCCGCATTCGAAATCGTGCCCGATGCGGCGCCAAACGGCGGCGCGCCCGCCGCGACGGCGGCGGTATCGGGTCCGCCGTTGCCGAAACCGCCACCAAGCCTGGCTGAACGCGATGCCGACTTCCGCAAGCGCGCAGCGGAACAGGCGGACAAGACCGCCAAGGCCCAGGAAGAGGAACGCATCAAGGCTGGCAATGCCGCCAACTGCGCCGCGGCCCGCCAGCAGAAGCTGACGCTCGACGCGGGCGTGCGCATCGGCATCACCGACAGCAAGGGCGAGCGCGGCATCATGGACGATCAGCAGCGCGCCCAGGAATACCAGAAGGTCAATAGAGTGCTGGCCGAATGCAGTGCATCGAAATAACACGGGAGCGGGCCGTTCGGCTATCCTTCGGTTCCCCTGAACATCAATAGATTTGACGCGTGCAAAAACGTACCCTGCTTCCCCTGTTGGCAATCTCGCTTGTCGCGGCAGCTGGCGCCGCCTATCTGCTTCGCCCGCAGGCGAGCGCGCTGCCGGGCACATCAAGCTCTTTCCTCAAGCGCGCGCCGGCACCGACCGTGATCGGCTGGCCGGCAGCCGTCGCGCCGCTCGCTGGTGGCAGCAGTGGCCTGGCCGATCCCTACGGCCTCGTCGTTGACCGCCGCGGCAATGTCTTTGTCGCCGATGGCGGCGAGCACAACCGCATCGAGAAGATCGCGCCGGACGGCGTTGCCACTATCCTCGCTGGCGGCAAGGAAGGCTTTGCCGACGGTACTGGCGCCCTCGCCGCCTTCCACACGCCGTCCGGCATGGCGATCGACCGGGACGGCAACCTGTACGTCGCCGACACCGGCAATAACGCGATCCGCAAAGTGACACCCGAGGGCGTGGTCAGCACCATTGCCGGCGGCGGCAAGGCCGGCTTCGCCGACGGTCCGGCGCTGCAGGCCCGCTTCAATGGCCCGCTCGGCGTGGCCATCGACAAGGCCGGCACGATCTATGTCGCGGACACTTACAATGACCGCATCCGCGTGCTGGGCACTGACGGCATGGTGCGCACGCTGGCCGGCGGCGCCGCGCCCGGCTTCCAGGATGGCGCGCAGGCGTTGTTCGATACGCCCTGCGCCATCGCGCTTGGTCCCAATGGCGAGCTGTATGTGGCCGACACGCGCAATAGCGCTATCCGCATCGTCGCGCGCAACGGCGCGGTCCGCACGCTCGCCACGGCCGCCCCGGAAAACCGCGAAGCCCTGCTGCGCCGGCCGCTGAGCCTGACGGTTGCGCACGATGGCGTCGTTTATGTGGGCGACGATCGCCATGGCCGCATCCTTCAGGTGACGCCAACGGGCGAGGTGCGCGGCCTGGCCGGCGTCGGCATCACGTTCCGGATTGGCGACGCCACGGCGATGCGCCTGAACACGCCATCGGGCATCGCCATTGTGGCCGACGGTAGCCTGGTCGTGTCCGATTCGGCAGCACCGGCCGTGCGCAAAATCGCAAGGCCCATAGAACAAAGCAGCGCAACAAGCCTCATCCAGGCCGCCCATGCGGGCACGGCGCCTGCCGTGGCGCCGGCTGCCATTGTCCCTGCCGTGGCAAGACCGGGCAAGCCGTTCCCATGGCCGCTTCAACCACAAAACAGTTGGCATGAAATCGTCGGCACCATGGGCGAAGTGCGCGGCAACCACAAAGGTGAAAGTCGCGACCACTTTCACAATGGCCTCGATGTGCAAGGCGATATGGGCACGCCGGTGCTGGCCGTCCTCGCCGAGAAAGTCAGCAGCCCTGTTCCCAACTGGGCGTACGGCGATATCGGCGAAGGTATGGTGGTCGACACCATGGCCTACATTCATATGCGTGTTGGCCGCACGATCAAGGATGTGTCGGTGGACCCGGAGCGCTTCCTGATCCTGTTCGATGAACGCGGCAAACCAAACCGGGTGCGTATCAAGCGCGGCACCCGCTTTGCCGTTGGCGACACCCTGGGCACGGTCAACCGCATGTTCCATGTCCACCTGGCCCACACGCCAGGCGGGCTCGAAAGCAACCCGCTCGCGCTGGCCTTCACCGGTTCGCACGACGCCATCGCGCCGCGCATCGAAAGCATCGAGCTTTATGAAGGCGGCAAACTGCTGGGCAAACGGGGCAAGAAAGGCAGTGCACGCATTGTCGTACCGCGCAGCTCGCCCGGCGTATCGATCGTCGTGGGCGCCTACGATCAGATGGATGGCAATGCCAGCCGTCGCCGCCTCGGCCTGTACAAAGTTGGCTACCAGCTGCTGCGCGCCGACGGCACACCCGTGCCCGGCCATGAGCAGGCGCAGATGAATATCGAGTTCAACCGCCTGCCGCCGGACACCGACAGTGTCAAGGTCGCCTATGCGGGCAATAGCGGTATTACGGTCCATGGCAGCGCGGTGACGCGCTTCCTGTATGTGGTGACCAATTCGGTGCGCGATGGCCATGCGGTTGAAGGCGCATGGATGCCGGGCCAACTGGCCGCCGGCGACTATATCATCCGCATCAGCGCAGCCGACTACGCCGGCAATCAGGCCGATAGCGGGCGCGACCTGCCAATCACGATCCTTTAGTCAGGCCTTGCGCGCCGCCCGCTTGGCGGCGCGGCGCCGCTTGGTTTCCTCGGGATCGGGGTGCATTGGCCGGTAGACTTCGATGCGGTCGCCGTCGCGCAGCACGGTGGACAATTCCTTCTTTTTGCCGAAAATGCCGACCGCCGTCTGCTCCAGTTCGATCTCCGGCAACAGGCCGCTGCCGGCAATGGCTTGACCGATGGTGGTGCCGACGCTGACTTCGAGCTGTTCGAACAGCTCGCTGTCCGGCGTCGCATAGCACAGCTGCACGCGGATCGTATCATCCATAGACCGTCTCGGCCCGCTTGCAGAACGAATCGACCATACTGTTGGCGATGGCACCGAAGACCGGGCCGATCAGCCCTTCCAGCACCCGGTTCGAGAACTCGTAGTGCAGGTCGAATTCGACCTTGCAGGCGTCTTCCCGCAGCGGCTTGAAGTGCCAGGTGCCGTCGAGGCACTTGAAAGGACCGTCCACCAGCGTCATCTTCATCTGGGTCGGCGGCGTGTTGTCGTTGGCGGTGGTGAAGCTCTGCCGGATGCCGTGATAGTGGATATCGAGGCTGGCAACGAGCCTGTCCTCGCGCTTCTCGAGCACCTTGACGCCCCCGCACCATGGCAAGAATTTCGGATAATCTTCGACATTGGCGACCAGCTCGAACATCTGCCGGGCGCTATAAGCGATAAATACTGTCTTGTGAACTACTGCCATTGGTCAACCGTTTGCTATGATGTCGAATTGTTCTGCCAGACCGTAGTTTAACCGACCCGCGTATTGTTGCAATTCCATGAGCATTGTTGATAACAGAAAAGCCTTTCACGACTACTTCATCGAGGACCGTTTCGAAGCGGGAATTGTGCTCGAGGGTTGGGAAGTCAAAGCCATCCGCGCGTCGCGCGTGCAGATCAAGGAAGCCTATGTGGTCGTGCGCGGCCATGAACTATTCCTGTTCGGCGCCCACATCAGCGCGCTGGCGACCACGTCCGCCTTCAGCCACCCCGAGGCGATCCGCACCCGCAAGCTGCTGCTGCACCGCGCCGAGGTCGACAAGCTGATCGGCAAGGTCGAGCGTTCCGGTTACACGCTGGTGCCGCTCAACCTCCACTACAAGGGCGGGCGCGTCAAATGCGAAATCGGCCTGGCCAAGGGCAAGAAGCAGCACGACAAGCGCGCCACCGAAAAGGACCGCGACACCAAACGCGAAGTGTCTGCCGCCATGAAGGTGCACCGCCGCTAGTCAGACAGGCAGGCCAGCCGCCAGAGGATGAAACTGATGGCGATTCCCGCTGCCAGGCCGATCGCCAGCAACAAGGCGCTGTCGAACAGCAGCGGCGCCACCAGGCCCGACACCAGGGCAAACGTCATCATCTGGATGAAGGACTGCATCGACGAGGCCAGCCCCCGGTTGTGCGGGAACAGCGCCAGCGCCTTGACCTGCAAGGCCGGCATCGCAAACGCCAGGCCGAACGTATAAAGCGCCAGCGGCAGCACCGCCCACGGCACCTGTGCCGTGAAATTGGCCGCGTAAGCAATGCCGCCGATGCCCGCCACCCCCATCAATGCATAGCCGATCCAGATCATGCGCGCCGGCGCGATGCGGGCCGCATACTTGCCGCCGATGGCAGAGCCGAGCGTCATGCCGCCAATCATCGGAATGAACATCCAGGCAAAGGCCGTCTCCGGCAGGTGCAGGATCCCCATCACAAAGTGCGCCGCCGCGCTGATGTATAGCGACAGGCCGCCAAACACCGTACCCAGCGCCAGCGCGAGCAGGACGAACTGGCGCTGGCCCAGCACTTTGATATAGTTGCGGGCAATGATGATTGGATGGAAAGCATGGCGTTTCTCCACCGGCAAACTCTCGGGCAAGGCGCGGTAGGCCAGCGCAATCATCAGGCTGCCGAACAGGGCGAGGAACACGAAGGTCGAGCGCCAGCCGAAATGGACGTGCAGATAGCCGCCCAGCACCGGCGCGATGGCGGGCGCCAGGCCGAACACCATCATCATATTCGACAGCATGCGCTGCGCCTCTGCGCCTTCGAAGCGGTCCTGCACGATCGCCTGGCCGATGACGGAACCGGCACCGGCCGCCAGGCCCTGCAAGGCGCGGCAGACCAGCAAGGTGCCAAAATCCGGGGCAAACGCGGCACCGAGCGATGCCAGCGTGTAGACGGCCAGCGCAATCAGGATCACCGGGCGGCGGCCGAAGGAATCGGACAGCGTGCCGTAGAACAGCATCATGAAGGCGAAGGTGAACAGGAACAGCGACAGGGTCTGCTGCACCGCGACCGGCCCGACATCGAAGCTCTGGCCAATCGCCGGCATCGATGGCAGGTAGGTATCGATTGCCAGCGCTCCAACCATGCCAAGGAATGCCAGCACGACGGTCAACATTCTATGCATTGGGTTCTGCCTTTGTGAAATTGCGGCAATTTTACCTGCAATCCACACACTGCACCGGGAGCCTGCCATTTGCCGGCAGGTTCCCAGGAGCCTGCCATTTGCCGTCAGGCTCCTGGGAACCTGCGCGGCAGACGCCCGCAGGCTCCTAGCCCTCCTTACTGCTTTTCAAACTGGCGAATCTTGGCCAGCACGCCCGCCGGCAAGGCGGTGATTTCCTTGTCGTGATTGGCGAACACGATCTGCTGGCGGCCCACCGAAATCAGCTCGCCGCCCGAATAGAAACGGAACTCCAGCCAGAATGAGCACTTGCGCACTGCATAGGCATTCAGTTCGCAGTCGATTTGCTGGAACGGGAAGGTTTCGTGGATATAGTCCTGCTGCGCATGCTTGGTGATGAACACGCCCTTCGACTGCAGCAGGTCGGGCGCCACGCACTCGTAGAACCAGCGCTCGCGGCAAATGCCTTGCCATTCGAAGTAGCGGGCAAAGTAGGTATTGCCATAGGCGTTGGAATCCTTCAGGAAGATGGTCAGCACATGGCTGAAGGTGCGGCTTGCCGGCGCCAGGCTGGCCAGGTCAGGGGAAATGGTTGGCTGGGGTGTCAGAACTTGCATGGTGTACTCCACATTGAACGGTTGGCCCGCGCCGCTTGCCGGCGGGGCACTCGCGCGGCGGCGAGCGCCTCATCAATAGTGGCTACATTGTGCTAACCCTCTGATCTAGCTCAAACATTTTCGAGAAACACCTACTTTGCTTAGGGATTTGCGCAATAGTGTCGGCTATTCATTGAACCTGAACCCTGAATATGTACTCGTTCCTGCCCGCGCTGGTATCGCTGCTTTTTCTCGGTTACGGCACCTATGTGCTGGCCTCGCGTGGCATCAACCGCGCCAGCATCGCCTTCGGGCTGGTCTGCCTGACGACATTTGCCTGGCAGTTTGCGTGGGCGGTCCTGTTCCAGGTCGACGACCCGCAGGTGGCTGGCGCGATTGCCAAGGCCGGCTATGCGATGATCCTGTTTGTGCCGGCTACGCTGTACCATTTTGTCATTGCGCTGACCCGCCAGCACAGTGAGCGCCCTTGGCTGATACTGGCTTATGGCAGTGCGCTGCTGCTGGCGGGCGTGCTGTTTGGCGGCGAGCTGCTGGTGGCCGGCGTCTACCGCTATTTCTATGGTTTCTACCCGAAAGCGGGGCCCCTGCACGGCCTGCACCTGGCGCAGACGGCGGTGGTGGTCAGCCGCGCCGCCTGGCTGCTGTGGCGGCGCCACCAGCAAGCCGTATCGACCGAACGGCGGCGGCTCAAGCTGTGCCTGGTCAGCCTGCTGATCTACACCCTGGCCGCGGTCGATTACGCCTGCAACTACGGCCTGCCGTTCTATCCGCCCGGCGTGCTGTTCATCGTGATCAGCCTGGGCATCATCGCGCGCGCCATGGCGCGCCATGACCTGCTGGCCAATCCGTTGATGCTCGCCGCCAGCATCGCCCATGAATTGCGCACACCGCTGGCGACCTTGCGCAACCAGACCAGGGTGCTGGCCAAAGGGCTGCCGGAACTGATTGCCGGCTACGAGCATGGCCTGCGCCATGGCCATGTGCAGGCGATGGCCAGGCCGGGCCAGTTGGACTACCTGAAGGAACTGGCGCGCGCCATGGACGCGGAACTGACCCGCTCCAACTTCATCGCCGACATGCTGCTCGCCTCGGCCCGCACCGACCTGCTCGACACCCGTCAGTTCGCCAGCCAGTCAATCGCGCAATGCGTCGGCGAAGCGCTGCGACGCTACCCGTTCGACTCCTGTGCGCGCGCGCGGCTGCGCTATGGCGTGCAGACCGATTTCCGATTCTTCGGCTGCCCCAGCCTCCTGAGTTTTGTGCTGTTCAACCTGCTCAAGAACGCCACGGCGGCGCAGCGGCCCGACACCGACTGCATCATCGACATTTCCTACTATGGGGGGGCGCGCTGCAACTACCTGGAAATCACCGACCATGGCAACGGCATTGCACCGCACGTGCTGCCGCACATCTTTGATCCCTATTATTCGACCCGCCACGCGCGCGGCGGCACCGGCATGGGCCTGGCATTCTGCCGCCGCGTCCTGCACGCCTTTGGCGGGTCGATCAAATGCCGCTCGCGCGAGGGAAGCTATACGACGTTCGAGCTGGCCTTCCCGTTCGAACGGAGCGGGCACGCCACGGTGGCGCTGACGGAAGACTTGTTGCCGGCATAGTAGAGCCTACTGGGGCCGGCCATCCTGTTTGACGGCCGCCAGCGCCATCCGCTCGATCAGGCCCGGCGCGACCAGCTTGAGGAAACGGCCGATCTTGCCCTTGGCCGTCATGACCACTTCGCGCTTGCGCCGCTCCATGCCGTCGATGATCAGGCAGGCGCAGGTTTCCACCGTCATCGCGCCCTCTTCCTTGAGCGTGCTGCTGCCCGAGGCGCTGCCGTCGGCGCTGAAGCCCCGGTGGCGAATCTGCGTCAGTACGACGCCAGGATAAGCCGTTGTGACGCTGACCCTGGCCGGCTTGAGTTCGATACGCAAGGCTTCAAAAAAGCCCGACATCGCAAACTTGGACGCGCCGTAGGCGGTACGCCCCGGCACGCCCACCAGCCCGGCCAGCGAAGACACGGCGACGATACTGCCATTGCTCGCCTTCAGATAAGGCAGGGCCGCGTGGGTACACCAGACGGCGCCCCACAGGTTTACCCGCATCATCTCTTCGTACCAGCCCAGGTCCTGCACGTCCTCGAACAGCGCGTGGCCCGAGCGGCCTGCGTTGTTGATCAGGGCGTCGATGCGGCCAAAGCGCGCCACGGTCGCCTTGATCAGGCCGCGGCACTGTTCCTGGACCGATACATCGGTCGGCACCACCAGCACCTGCGCACCAAGCGCCGTGCACAGCTTGGCAGTGGCCTGTAGTGTGACTTCGTTGCGGGCCGCCAGTACCAGCGCCACACCGGCACCATGGGTGGCGGCCAGCTGGCGCGCCATCTCGGCTCCGATCCCGTCGGAGCTGCCGGTGATGATGATGGTGCGGGTCATTTCTGGGCTTTGACGATCTGCATCGCACTGGCGATCAGGCCACTCATGTCGCCCATATTGGCTGGCACGATGATCGAGTTATTGGTCTTGGCCAGTTCACTGAACGCCAGCACATACTGCTCCGCCACCTTCAGGTTGACGGCGTCGGAGCCTCCCGGCTCGCGGATTGCGGCAGCGATCTGGCGCAGGGCTTCTGCGTTTGCCTCGGCCATCGCAACCACGGCCTTGGCCTGGCCTTCGGCAATGTTGATCGACGCAATTTTTTCACCTTCGGAACGGGCAATCTCCGCTTCGCGCTGGCCGGTGGCGATATTGATCTGTTCCTGCTTGCGGCCTTCGGAGGCGGCAATCAGCGCGCGCTTTTCGCGCTCAGCGGTGATCTGCGCCTGCATCGCATGCAGGATTTCCTTCGGCGGCGTCAAGTCCTTGATCTCGTAGCGCAGCACCTTGACGCCCCAGTTCGCGGCCGATTCGTCGATCGCGTTGACGATCGTGGTGTTGATGTGGTCGCGCTCTTCGAAGGTCTTGTCGAGCTCCATCTTGCCGATCACCGAGCGCAGCGTCGTTTGGGCCAGCTGGGTAATCGCCTGCAGGTAGTTCGACGAACCGTAGGACGCGCGCATCGCATCGGTGATCTGGAAGTACAGCACGCCGTCGACCTGCAACTGGGTGTTGTCGCGGGTAATGCAGACCTGCGGCGGCACGTCGAGCGGGATCTCCTTGAGGATGTGCTTGTAGGCGATGCGGTCGACAAACGGGATGACGATATTGAGACCCGGGGCCAGCGTCGCATGGTACTTGCCCAGCCGTTCGACGACCCAGGCGTGCTGCTGCGGCACCACGTTGATGGTCTTGAAGACGAACACCATCGCCAGGAAGAACAATACCAGTGCCACGCTACCGAAGTTAAATTCCATATTCTTGTTTCCTATAAGTGGTCAGATCGATTTAGGCATTGCTGACGACGAGGTGGCTGCCGCGCACTTCGATAATCTTGAAATTGCCGGCCTCCGGCCGCGCCCCCGGCGCCAGTTCCAGGTCCCATTGGGCGCCGCGGTACATCACGCGCGCCGACCCGTCGCTCCAGGCCGGCACAGCGACGCTTTGCCCGATGTCCATGTTGACGCTCGGGTCGCGCGCAGCCTCGGTGGCGGTGGCGTTGCCGAGCCGGCTGCGCCGCAGCACGAAGGTGGCGATCACGCCGACCACCGCAGCGGCCACCGTCTGCAACGGCAGGCTCGCGCCGAGCAAGGCGGCGGCGCCGCCGACCGCCAGGCCGATGGCGATCATCAGCAGATAAAACGTACCCGTGAACATTTCGAGTATGACGAGCGCGCCCGCCATGACGAGCCAATTCATCCAGTCAGCCATGATGCTTCCTTCTCCCAGAACGCAAAACGAAAATACAAAAACCCCCGCTGCCCGGAGGGCGACGAGGGTTTGCTTGTAAAAGGGGCTTGTTAATAGTTTGATTGTTTAACAATACGATGGCATCAGTCTAGCCTATTTCGACCAAAGGTCAACCACGGGATTGCTTTTTTCGCAGTATTTCAACAAGGTTATTTGCTAGCCGCCAGTTTCTGCCAGGTGTCGATCACCGAATCGGGGTTCAGCGACATCGATTCGATCCCTTGCCCCATCAGCCATGCCGCGAAATCCGGATGGTCCGACGGCCCCTGGCCGCAGATGCCGATGTACTTGCCCTGCTTGCGGCAGGCCTTGATTGCCATCGACAGCAGTTCCTTGACGGCCGGATCGCGCTCGTCGAAGTCGGCTGCCAGCAGGGCCATGCCGGAATCGCGGTCCAGGCCCAGCGTCAGCTGGGTCAGGTCGTTCGAACCGATCGAGAAGCCGTCGAAATGCTCGAGGAACTGCTCGGCCAGGATGGCGTTCGATGGCACTTCGCACATCATGATCAGGCGCAGGCCGTTTTCGCCGCGCTTCAGGCCGTTCCTGGCCAGCAAGCCGACCACCTTCTCGGCCTGGCCCAGCGTGCGCACGAACGGCACCATGATCTCGACATTGGTCAGGCCCATGTCGTTGCGCACCCGCTTCATCGCCAGGCATTCCATCTCGAACGACTCGGCAAAGTCCGGCGACAGGTAGCGCGCCGCGCCGCGGAAGCCGAGCATCGGGTTTTCCTCGTCCGGCTCGTAGCGCGAACCGCCGATCAGCTTCTTGTACTCGTTGGACTTGAAGTCCGACAGGCGCACGATGACCGGTTTCGGCCAGAACGCCGCGGCGATGGTGGCGATGCCTTCGGCCAGCTTGTCGATATAGAAGGCCTTGGGTGAGGCGTGGCCGCGGGCGACCGATTCGACTGCCTTTTTCAGGTCGGCGTCGATATTCGGGTACTCGAGGATGGCCTTCGGATGCACGCCGATATTGTTATTGATGATGAACTCGAGGCGCGCCAGGCCGACGCCGCCGTTGGGGATCGACTGGAAGTCGAATGCCAGCTGCGGATTGCCGACGTTGAGCATGATCTTGGTGGCGATCGGCGGCAGTTCGCCGCGCACTTCTTCCGACACTTCGGTCTCGTGCAGGCCGTCGTAGATGCGGCCTTCGTCGCCCTCGGCGCACGATACCGTCACCAGGTTGCCGTCCTTGAGCATCTCGGTGGCGTCGCCGCAGCCGACCACGGCCGGCACGCCCAGTTCGCGCGCGATGTTCGCCGCGTGGCAGGTGCGCCCGCCCCGGTTGGTGACGATCGCCGAGGCGCGCTTCATCACCGGTTCCCAGTTCGGGTCGGTCATGTCGGCCACCAGCACGTCGCCAGGCTGCACGCGCTCCATCTCGGACGGATCGTGGATCACGCGTACCGGGCCGGCGCCGATCTTCTGGCCGATGGCGCGGCCGCGGGCCAGCACGGTGCCGGTGCCCTTGAGCTTGAAGCGCTGCTGGGCGTCGCCCGCCTTGTGCTGCGACTTGACCGTCTCCGGACGCGCCTGCAGGATGTACAGCTTGCCGTCGCGGCCGTCCTTGCCCCATTCGATGTCCATCGGGCGGCCATAGTGGCGTTCGATGATGACGGCGTATTTGGCCAGCTCGACCACTTCGGCGTCATTGAGCGAATAGCGGTTGCGCATCTCGATCGGCACGTCGACCGTCTTGACCGAGCGGCCAGCCTTGGCTTCGGTGGTGAACTCCATCTTCAGCAGCTTGGAGCCGATATTGCGGCGGATCACGGGCGACTTGCCCATCTCGAGCATCGGCTTGTGGACATAGAACTCGTCCGGATTGACGGCGCCCTGCACCACCGTCTCGCCCAGGCCGTAGCTGGAAGTGACGAACACCACGTCCTTGAAGCCGGACTCGGTATCGATGGTGAACATCACGCCTGCGGCGCCCAGGTCGGAGCGGACCATGCGCTGCACGCCGGCCGACAGCGCCACTTCGGCGTGGGTAAAGCCCTTGTGCACGCGGTAGGAGATCGCGCGGTCGTTGTACAGCGAAGCGAACACGTGCTTCATCGCCTCGAGCACGTTGTCGATGCCGACGACGTTGAGGAAGGTTTCCTGCTGGCCCGCGAAGGACGCGTCCGGCAAGTCTTCGGCGGTGGCCGACGAGCGCACGGCAAACGACATTTCGGTGGTCGAATCGGCCACCAGCCTGTCGTAGAAAGCGCGGATCTCGTTCTCGAGTTTGGCCTGGAATGGCGTGTCGAGGATCCACTGGCGGATCTCGGCGCCGGCCTGGGCCAGCGCGCGGACGTCGTCAATGTTCAGATGCTCGAGACGGTCGGCGATGCGCTCGGCCAGCGGCGGGCCGTCCGGCAGCGCATGCGTGAGGAAATCGCGGAAGGCGTGCGCGGTGGTCGCAAAACCGCCTGGCACGCGCACGCCGGCGCTGGCCAGCTGGCTGATCATCTC
>CBDDRJ010000124.1:0-38705 GCA_965233055.1 uncultured bacterium | reverse complement strand
GCTCGAGCCCGGCTTGCCCGTCATCGAAATCAGGGGCGCGCCCATGCGCTTGACGATCGGCAGGATCGCCATCAGCTCGGACGACTCGCCCGAATACGAAATTGCAATAAAGGCATCCTGGGCCGTGATCATGCCGAGGTCGCCGTGGGCCGCCTCGGCCGGGTGGACGAACATGGCCGGGGTGCCGGTCGAGGCCAGCGTGGCGGCGATCTTGCGGGCGATATGGCCCGACTTGCCGATGCCCGACACCACCACGCGCCCGCTGCAGGCGAGCAGCATGGCGCAGGCCTTGCCGACGCTGTCGTCGGTGGCCAGGCGGGCGTGCACGGCGTCGATCGCGGCGCCTTCGATTTCAAGGGTTTCGCGCGCCATCTGCATCGCACGTTCGACGATGGTGTTGTCAAAAGCTTTCAGCATTGTTTTTTCATCGGTTACACTCATGAGTGAAGTATAAACGAATTGCGAAAGCAAAAAACTTGCCAGACGCAAGAAAGTACGATTCACCTCATGGACATGGCTATTTTATAAATGTTTTCCGGGCTCGAACTCACCCTGCTGCTGCTGCTGTCCGCCGTGCTGGGGGTGGTCGCGTTCCGCACCCTGCACCTGCCGCCGATGCTGGGCTACCTGGCGGTCGGCATCCTGATCGGCCCGCACGCGCTGGGACTGGCCGACAATAGCGCCACCACCCACACGCTGGCCGAGTTCGGCGTGGTGTTCCTGATGTTTTCGATCGGCCTCGAATTCTCGCTGCCCCAGCTCGGTTCGATGCGGCGCATCGTATTCGGGCTCGGCATGGCGCAGGTGGTCAGCACGATCGCCGCCACCATGCTGTTCGGCTGGGCCATCGCGGCCCTGCTGCCGGCCCACCTGCAGGTCAGCTGGCAAGCCTCGTTTGCGCTGGGCGGGGCGCTGGCGATGTCGTCGACCGCCATCGTGTCCAAGATGCTGACCGAGAGGCTGGAGCTGGAGAGCCCGCACGGCCGCAAGATCATCGGCATCCTGCTGTTCCAGGACCTGGCCGTGGTGCCGCTGCTGATCCTGATCCCGTCGCTGGGCCAGCCGCCGGGCCAACTGCTCGACACCCTGGCCTGGGCCAGCTTCAAGGCGGTGTTCGTGCTGGTGCTGCTGCTGTTCCTCGGCCAGAAGCTGATGCGCAAATGGTTCAATGTGGTGGCGCGCCGCCGCTCGCAGGAATTGTTCATGCTCAACCTGCTGCTGGTGACGCTGGGCGCGGCCTGGATCACCGACAAGGCCGGCCTGTCGATGGCGCTGGGGGCTTTCGTGGCCGGCATGCTCATTTCCGAAACGCCGTACAAGCACCAGGTGGAAGAAGACATCAAGCCATTCCGCGACGTGCTGCTGGGGCTGTTTTTCATCACCGTCGGCATGCTGCTCAATGTCGGCCTGGTCATCGAACACTGGTGGCTGGTGCTGATCCTGCTGTCGGGCCCGGTGCTGCTGAAGTTTGCCCTGATCGCCGCGCTGGCCAAGGGCTTTGGCGCGTCGGACGGCACCTCGATGCGCACCGGCATTGCCCTGGCGCAGGCCGGCGAATTCGGCTTCGTGCTGCTGAACCTGGCCGCCGGCGCCCGGCTGATGGACCCGTTCATCATCCAGCTGGTGCTGGCCTCGATGGTGCTGTCGATGCTGGTCGCGCCCTTCCTGATCGCCAAGTCGGACCGGATCGTCATGAAGGTGTCGTCCAACGAATGGATGATGCAGTCGCTGCAGCTGACCCAGATCGCCACCCGCACCATGGCCGCGCACAAGCATGTGATCGTGGCCGGCTTCGGCCGCAGCGGCCAGAGCCTGGCCACCCTGCTGAGCGAGGAAAAGATTCCCTACCAGGCGCTCGACCTCGACCCCGAGCGGGTGCAGGAAGCGCAGGCGGCCGGGGCCAGCGTCTCGTACGGCGATGCGACTCGGCGCGAAGCGCTGATTGCGGCCGGCATTTACCGCGCCAGCGCCGTCGTCATCACCTATGCCAGCACGGCGTCGGCCCTGAAGGTGCTGCACCTGGTGCACGAGCTGGCGCCGAGCCTGCCCGTGATCGTGCGCAGCCATGACGACACCGACCTCGACCTGCTCAAGCAGGCCGGCGCCGCCGAAGTGGTACCGGAGGCGCTCGAAGGCAGCCTGATGCTGGCCTCGCACGCGCTGGTGATGCTGGGCGTGCCGTTGCGGCGCGTGGTGCACCGCGTGCAAAGCGCGCGCGACGAGCGCTATGCGTCCTTGCGCGGATATTTCCACGGCGCCAGCGACCTGGCCGACGACCCGGAACATATGTATGTGCGCCTGCATTCGGTGACGGTGGCCGACGGGGCACGCGTGGTCGGGCAGCAGATCGACAGCCTCGAACTGCAGGACGTGGGCGCGGAGATCACGACGATCCGGCGCGGCAAGGGGCGGGTCGATGTGACGGCGCAGACCGTATTGGCGCAAGGTGATGTGGTGGTGTTGCGTGGCGGCGCCGAGGCAGTCAGCCGCGCCGAGGAACGCCTGCTGCAACGGAATTAATACCGTCGCAGCAAAATGCTTGCCGTTGCATACCGCGTGCGTAACAAGTAACCCACCCTTGGATTATTCCTCTGCCTGGGGATGATTCTCCGGGTAGAGCGATTGGATGCCGCACCCACCCTTTGACTTCGTGTCGGTGACGTAGATATCTGCAGCAGTACGTAGGGTGGGTTCTACGAACCCACGCGTGGCACTCAGCCGGAACGGACCTGGTTGCGGCCGTGCTCCTTGGCGTAGTACAAGGCGCCATCGGCAGCGGCGACCAGTTGCTGCGCCACCGCCTCGATCGCGCTGTCGTGCGAGTAATCATTGAGCACCGACACCCCGATCGACACCGTCACGGCCAGTTCGCCGCCATTCGACAACGCAAACGGCGTGCCGGCCACGCTGGCGCGGATGCGCTCGGCAACCATCAGGGCACTGCCCTGTTCCGCGTCGATCAGCAGCACGACGAATTCCTCGCCGCCGAACCGCCCCAATGCGTCCGACAGGCGCAGCTCGGCGCCGATGCGCGCCGCCACTTCGCGCAGCACTTCGTCGCCGCCCTGGTGCCCGATGGTGTCGTTGACCTTCTTGAAGTGGTCGATATCGATATACATGCACGAGATGCGGTAAGCCTGGCGCCGCGCACGCGCGATTTCTTCGAGCAGCCGGCGGTCGATGTAGCGGCGGTTGTAGACGCCGGTCAGCGAGTCGGTCAGCCCGATGTACTTGAGCATCTCGTTACTGATCACGTTTTCGAGGCAGATCGCGATGATCGACGCCATGTGCTCGATGAAGTCGGTGCCCATCGATTCGGTAAAGCGGGACAGATCGAAGGAACCGAGGTTCAGGCTGCCGATGAGGCGCCGGTTGCGCAGCAGCGGCACCAGCGCCACGCTGGCCAGGCCGTGCGGCCCGTGCGGAAAGCTGGGCGCATGGCGCGGCCCGTGGAACGGCCCCAGGACCGGCCGCGGCCGCAGCGGCGGTTCGGCAAAGCCCAGCTGCGCCGCGCCGTCGACAAACACCAGGTTCGGGAACGCATCGAAGTCGACGCCCAGCTGGCGCATCACGGTATGGATGTCCGCGTCTTCATCGATCAGCGACAGCGTCACGCTGTCGAGCTCGGAGATCACGGGCAGCGTGCGGAAAATAGTGCCGATCAGATCGGGGAAGGTGCTGGCGCCGACGATCTCGAGGTCGAACGCCTGGTGGCGGCACATGATGTCGTGATTGCGCTCGGCTTGCTCCATCAGGTAGGCCATGCGCTCCCGCAGCGACGCGTTCTCAGCCACCACTTCGGCCAGGCTGGCCTGGAGTTCGGTTGCGGAAGTGGTCTGCGTTAGAGTCATGAATCCTCGGCCTCAAGCTGGTCTATTGATTAAATAGCAATATGTTTATCAAGAACCACAACATTACGCCATCTTTCGCCGATTGAAAACGTATAACGGCACATTTGTCGTTTCAGACGCCGCAATTGTAAGCAACAATAGCTTACCGTAGCAATCGCATCGAGGTCGACCAATGAACCGCGCGAACTGTTTGCCAGGCGCACTCCTGCTGGCGGCCGCCATGGCGGCGCGCGCCGAGGAAATCACGCTCAGCAACGGGGAATGGCTTCCCTACCTGTCGGCGCAGGCGCCGCACCAAGGCGTCGGGTCGCGCATCGTCAGCGCAGCGTTTGCGCTCGAAGGCATCCAGGTCAGGTATGTGTTCCGGCCATGGCAACGGGCTTACCGCGAAGCCCAGGTCGGCGAAGTGCACGGCTCGATCCTGTGGGGCCCCGGCCCGCCCGGTTCCGACCGCGCCGCCCACTTCCATTTCAGCGACACGGTGCTGGTCGGCAAGACCGTGTTCTTCCATTTGCGCAGTTTTGCCTTCGACTGGCAGCGCTATGACGACCTGGTGCGGCTGCGCATCGGCGGCACCTTCGGCTATAACTACGCGTTCGAGAATCATCCGGGCATCCGGATCGACCGCGCCGCCACTGACGAGATCGGCTTCACCAAATTGCTGGCCGGGCGATTCCAGCTGTTTCCCAGCGACCTGTATGGCGGTCGCTATGTGCTCAGGCAGCATTTCACGCCGGCCCAGTTGGCGCAGATCACCCACCACCCGCGCCCCTACATCGTGACGCGCTACCACCTGATCATGAGCAAGCAGAACCCGGCCAATGCACGCTACATCGCGCTATTCAACCGCGGCCTGAAGAAGCTCAGGGACAGCGGCAACTATGCCAGCTATATGGCCCAGCTGGACTAGCCGAAAGCCAGCGTCATGTCGACCTGCTGGCCGACCGCCAGCCGCTGCCCCTCGCCTGCGGTGACGATGCAGTTCATGCCGAAGCAGACGGCGTCGTCCAGCTGCGGCTTGCGGCGGTAAGACTGCATGATATCGAGCGGGTCCGGCCCGACCACGCCGCTGGCCTGGTCGACCGAAGGCATCGGGCAGCGCGGGCAAGGCTTGACCGGCTTGAGCGCCGCGCCGCCGATGGCGAAGCTGTCGGCATAGTCTTCCTCGAAGGCGTCGATGCCGTCGACCACGATGTTGGGTCGGAAGCGATTCATCGGAATCGGCGCGCGGCCGCCGGCCACCAGCCTGGCGTTGACGTCGTCGAGCGACGCCTGCCCAACCAGCAGCACCGGGTAGCCGTCGGAGAACATCGTCGGCGCCTCGACGCCGCCGGTCCATTTGGCATTGGCCAGGCGCCTGGCGTTGGCATGGAAGCGCACCAGCTTGCACGGCACGCCGATCGCCTGCGAGAACCATCGGGCCGTGGTGGCATCGCCATCGTAGGCGAGCACCTGCTCGTCCCATACCTGCACCTGCAGCGACGCTGCCGTGTCGGGGTCTGGCAAACCCAGCGGGATATCGAGCTGCAGCATGCCCGGCGCGCGCAGCTCCATCGTGTCGGCACGCAGGCACGGCACAATCAGCGCCATGCGCGGATGCTCGCGCTGCGACAGGAACTGGCCGTGCAGGTCGACCACCATCCATTCGCGGTCATAGACGGCGTCGACGGCCAGCCCGGCGCGCGTCAGCGTCGCTTCGGCGACCGAGATGCCGGCGCAGGATTTGATGGGGTAAACGGTCAGAGCGGTGATGGTCGGCATGATGGGAAAGCGTCAAGAAAAGTGTCCGAATAATACGACGATTCCCGAGCCTCTGCTTTGCCTTGCATCGCAGCACAGAAATTGCTTGCCTATACAGCCGAGTTTTGTTCCACTTGGGCTTCACATTTTGCAAAGCAATTATGTCGAAACAAGCTACGCCATCGGGCCGCCTCCTGAAAGCACCCGAGAACTTCATTTCGCGCCAGCTCGCGAGCGATATCGAAGCGTCCGGACTCGATGCCGAACGGCGCGGCTTCCTGCGCAAGTCCTTGATGGCGGCCAGCGCGCTGGCGGCCAGCGCCGGCGCGATGGCGGCCAGCGCTGGCGCCGCGGACACCGCGCCGGCCGGCGGCGATCCCCTGATCCTGAGCTTGCCGGAACACGCGAAGACGCTCGGCAAGCCGGTGGCGGCCACGCCGTATGGCGTGCCGTCGCGCTTTGAAGCGAGCCTGCAGCGGCGCGAAGCACCCGGCCTGACGCGGGTGTCGGCGGCGTCGGTTGCGTTTACCCCGCTGCAAAGCTTGTTCGGCATCATTACGCCGAGCGGCCTGCATTTCGAACGCCACCACCAGGGCTGGCATGACATCGACCCGGCCACCCATCGCTTTATGATCAACGGGCTGGTCGCGCGGCCCAAGGTGTATACGATGGATGACTTGATGCGCATGCCGTCGGTGTCGCGCATGCACTTCATTGAATGCGGCGCCAACACGGCGATGGAATGGGGCAATGTGGCGGTGCCGACCGTGCAGTACACCCATGGCATGCTCAGCTGCAGCGAATTCACCGGCGTGCCGCTGTCGGTGCTGCTCGACGACTGCGGCATCGACCGCAACAAGGCGCGCTGCGTGCTGGCCGAAGGCAGCGACGGTTCCGGCATGACCCGCACCATTTCGCTCGAGCGCGCCCTGGACGACGTCATCGTGGCCTGGGGCATGAACGGCGAAATGCTGCGCCCGGAAAACGGCTACCCGCTGCGGCTGGTCGTGCCCGGCGTGCAAGGGGTGTCGTGGGTCAAGTGGCTGCGCCGCATCGAAGTCGGCGACCAGCCGTATGCCGCCAAGGACGAAGCCCTGCACTACATCGACATGATGCCGGACGGCTCCTACCGCCAGTACACCTCGATCCAGGAATGCAAGTCGGTGATCACCGCGCCGTCCGGCGGGCAAATGCTGCAAGGGCACGGCTTTTACAATATTACCGGCCTGGCCTGGTCGGGCCGCGGACGCATCAAGCGGGTCGACGTGTCGGTCGACGGCGGGCGCAACTGGCGCACGGCGCGGCTCGAAGGGCCGCAATTGTCGAAGTGCCTGTCGCGCTTTAATATCGACTGGGTATGGAATGGCGCGCCGGCGGTGCTGCAATCGCGTGCCATCGACCAGACCGGCTATGTGCAGCCGAACATCAATGCGCTGCGCGCCGTGCGCGGCACCCGTTCGATTTACCACAACAATGCCATCCAGTCGTGGGCTGTGGCAGCGAGCGGCGAGGTGTCCAATGTTCAGGTGTACTGAGCCTGCGCGCGCCGCCGTCGCCTTGCGCGCCCTTGCACTGGCGGCGGTGCTGGCATTGGCCGGCCGGGTGGCCATCGCAGCCCCGCCCTCCTTGCCGGGACGGCTTGCCACGCCGGCCGAGATCGCGGCCTGGGACACCGATGTGCGGCCCGATTTCAAGGGACTGCCGAAAGGCGCGGGCACGGTGGCTGCCGGCGCCCAGGTGTGGGATGGCAAATGCGCCAGCTGCCACGGCAGCTTCGGCGAATCGAATGAAGTGTTCACGCCGATCGTCGGCGGCACGACGCCGGACGACATCAAGAGCGGCCATGTGGCGGCGCTCAAGCCGGGCAGCCTGCAGCCGCACCGCACCACGCTGATGAAACTGGCCACGGTGTCGACGCTGTGGGACTACATCAAGCGTGCGATGCCATGGACGGCGCCCAAGTCGCTGAGCGACGACGAGGTGTATGCGGTGACCGCCTATATCCTGAACCTGGGCGACATCGTGCCGGCGGACTTTACGCTGAGCGACAAGAATATCGCCGAAGTGCAGCAGCGCATGCCGAACCGCAACGGCATGAGCAGCAAGCATGGCCTGTGGGACGTCAAGGCCAGGCCCGATGTCGTCAGCGTGGCGTGCATGCGCCAGTGCGATGCCGATGCCGCGATCCGCTCGACCCTGCCCGATGCGATGCGCAATGCCCACGGCAACCTGGCACAGCAGCACCGCAGCGTCGGTCAGACGCGCGGCATCGATACCTCGCTGCCGCGGGCAGCTGCAGCGGCCATCACTTCCGGGCCGGAGGCCGCCTTGCCTGTGGCGCCCGCGCCAGTGGCGAAGGCGGCGGCGCCAGCAGCCGGCCTGAGACTGGCGCGAGACAACACTTGCCTCGCCTGCCATGGCATCGACAACAAACTGGTCGGCCCGGCATTTGCCGCCATCGCCGCCAAATACAGGAATCAGGCGGGCGCTGCCGATGTAATATTGGGCAGGATCAAACAAGGCAGCAGCGGCGCATGGGGAGCGGTCCCGATGCCGCCGCAAACCGAGGTCAGCGACGCCGACCTCAAGGCCATCGTCGGCTGGCTGCTGGACGGCGCCAGACAGTAATCATGTTCAACAAAAAGGAGACAAGATGAATCAGGGACGGCGCGACACACTGCGCATGACAAGCATCCTCGGCCTGGCGTTCTCGGCCGGACTACTGAAGCCGTCGGATGTCTTTGCCGCCGACTGGAACGGCAAGGCCTTCGACTCCAAGACGATCGAAGAAGCGGTCAAGGCGATGGGCGGCGACAAGTTCGTCATCAGCCCGGACGTGGCCATCACCGGCCCGGACATCGCCGAGAACGGCGCCGTAGTGCCGGTCACGGCCATCAGCAAGGTGCCCAATACCGAATACATGGCAATCCTGGTCGAGAAGAATCCGAGCATGCTGTCGGCCGGCTTCTACCTGCCGGCAGGTAGCGAGGCGAATGTCGTCACGCGCGTCAAGATGAACACGACGTCGAATGTCTTCGTGCTGGCCAAGGCCGATGGCAAGTGGCTGGCGGCAAGCAAGGAAATCAAGGTCACGCTCGGCGGCTGCGGCGGCTAACTACTAAAGAAAAGGAAACATCATGGCTGATCCGATGCGCATTCGCGCCAATACGGTTGCCGGCACCGAGTTTGCCGAAGTCAAGATCCTGATGCGTCACGATATGGAAACGGGCCTGCGCAAGGACGCGGCCGGTGCCCTCATTCCTGCACACCACATCAAGACCGTCATTGCCAGGTGCAAGGACAAGGTCGTGATGGAAGCCCACTTCGGGCCGTCGGTGTCGAAAGATCCCTTCCTGTCCTTCAAGTTCAAAGGCGGCGCCAAGGGCGACAAGGTCAGCGTCACCTGGACCGACAACAAAGGCGACAGCCGTACCGACGAAGCAGCGATTGCTTAAATTCACCTTTCCAGGAGACGAAGTGAACACTCGAAGCTCTGCATTACTTGGTGCGCTGGCCCTGTGCCTGGCCGCACCCGTGCTGGCACAGACGACCAGCGCCAGCGATGAAATTGCCAAATACCGCCAGATGCTGGTCGATGGCAATCCGGCCGAACTGTGGGAAATGAAGGGCGAGGAATTGTGGGCCAAGAAGCTGGGGCCGAACAATACGTCGCTCGACAAATGCGACCTCGGCAAGGGACCCGGCGTGATCAAGGGCGCCTACGCCGAGTTGCCGCGCTACTTCAAGGACGCCGGCAAGGTGATGGACCTGGAACAGCGCCTGATCCACTGCCGCATGAACCTGCAGGGCCTGTCCCGCGAAGAAGCGACCAAGACGCCGTTCGGCTCGACCGCCAGGCGCTCCGACATCGAAGCGCTGGTGTCCTACGTGACGGCTGCCTCGCGCGGCGTCAGCATGAATATTGCGCTGACCCATCCGGAAGAACGCCAGACCTACGAGATCGGCAAGAAGATCTTCTTCTACCGTGCCGGCCCGTACGACTTTGCCTGCGCAACCTGCCATGGCACGAATGGCCAGCGCATCCGCCTGCAGGACTTGCCGAATATCCTGGACAAGAAGAGCGCCCAGTTCGCCTATACGACGTGGCCGGCTTACCGCGTGTCGCAGGGCGAGGTCCGCACCATGCAGCACCGCCTGTACGACTGCTTCCGCCAGCAGCGTTTCCCGGAACCGATGTATGCATCGGACGTGATCACTGCAGTGACGATGTTCCTGGCCAAGAGCGCCGATGGCGGCGTGTACGCCGGCCCGGCGCTGAAACGATAAGGAGGCACAAATGAAATTTACATTCTGTATCCTTGCGCTCGCAGCGAGCGGCGCGGCATTGTCGGCCGACCCCGACTACAGCAAGATGGCGCTCGACATGATGAAGCAGGACTTCAAGTCCAAGGGCCCGGCCACGATGGAGCGTATGGTCAACCAGGACGAGGCGCAACAGCTGTGCAGCGAGCATCCACAGTCCCCGCCCAAGATGATCTCGGACCAGATCGAAGCGGCGCAACTGAAAACGATCGTCTACCCGGCCAACGGCAGCTACCTGGGCAACTGGAAGGAAGGCGAGAAGATCGCGCAAAGCGGTCGCGGCATGCAGTCGTCCGATGCGGTGGGCGCGCCGAACGGCGGCAATTGCTATGCCTGCCACCAGATGTCGAAGGCGGAGATTTCCTTCGGCAATATCGGGCCATCCTTGTACCAGTTCGGCAAGCTGCGCGGCCAGACGCCGGAAGCCATCAAGTACACCTGGGGCAAGATCTACAACGCGCAGGCGTACAAGGCCTGCTCGAATATGCCGCGCTTCGGCCACAACGGCATATTGACGGAAGCCCAGATCAAGGACTTGATGGCGCTGCTGCTCGACCCGCAATCGCCGGTCAATAAATAATGGGGCTGAACCGGCGGGAATTCATGCAGGTGATGGGCGTTGCCGCCGCCGGCGGCATGCTGCAGGGCGCCCCGCAGGCGCTGGCCGCGCCGCAGGCCGGCCAGCTGTACCAGCTGCCGCGGCGTGGCAATGTGCACTTCCTGCACTTTACCGATTGCCACGCGCAATTGCTGCCGCTGTATTTTCGCGAGCCCAGCGTCAATCTGGGCATCGGCCAGGCGCAGGGCAAGATGCCGCACCTGGTCGGCGAACACCTGCTGCGCGCGGCCGGCCTCAGGCCCGGCACGTTTGAAGCGCACGCATTCACTTACCTCGACTTTGAAAAAGCAGCGCTGAGCTACGGCAAGGTCGGCGGCTTTGCCCACCTGGCCACGCTGGTCAAGCGGCTGCGCGCCGAGCGCCCGGGCGCCCTGCTGCTCGACGGTGGCGACACCTGGCAAGGCTCGGGCACGGCGCTGTGGACGCGTGGCCAGGACATGGTCGACGCCAGCCTGCTGCTGGGCGTCGACGTCATGACGGCGCACTGGGAAATGACGCTGGGCGACAAGCGGGTCAGGGAAATCGTCGACAATGACTTCAAGGGCAAGGTCGATTTTGTCGCGCAAAACATCAAGACCACCGACTTCGGCGATCCGGTGTTTGCGCCGTATGTGATGAAGGAAATGAACGGCGTTCCCGTCGCCATCATCGGCCAGGCCTTCCCGTACACGCCGATTGCCAACCCGCGCCACCTGGTGCCGGAGTGGAGCTTTGGCATCGCCGAAGAGAATATGCAAAAGACGGTGGACGCCGCGCGCGCCAAGGGCGCCAAAGTGGTCGTACTGCTGTCGCACAATGGCATGGATGTCGACCTCAAGATGGCTTCGCGCGTGCGCGGCATCGACGCCATCCTCGGCGGCCACACGCATGACGGCGTGCCGGTGCCGGCGATCGTCAGCAATCCGGGTGGCAAGACCATCGTTACCAATGCGGGCAGCAATGGCAAATTTCTGGGCGTGCTGGACTTCGATGTGCGCGACGGCAGGGTGCAAGGCTTCCACTACAAACTGCTGCCCGTATTTTCCAATTTCCTGCCCGCCGACAAGGAGATGGCAGCCTATATCAGTAAAGTGCGCGCGCCGTACGAGGCCAGGCTGGGCGAGAAACTGGCCATTACCGAAGGCACCTTGTACCGTCGCGGCAACTTCAACGGCACATTCGACCAGTTGATCATCGATGCGTTGATGGAAGTCAAGGGAGCGGACATGGCATTCTCGCCGGGCTTCCGCTGGGGCACGTCATTGCTGCCGAACAGCGCCATCACGATGGAACACTTGATGGACCAGACGGCAACGACCTACTCGCACAGCATCGTCAACAATATGACGGGCGCCACCATCAAGACCGTGCTGGAAGACGTGGCCGACAATCTGTTCAACCCCGACCCGTATTACCAGCAAGGGGGCGACATGGTGCGCGTCGGCGGCATGAGCTATGCGATCGATCCGGCGGCCAGGATGGGCGCGCGCATCAGCGACATGCGCCTGCATGGCAAGCTTATCGAAGCAGGCAAGACTTACAAGGTAGCGGGCTGGGCGCCGGTGGCAGAAGGCGCCAGTGGCGAACCCGTATGGGACCTGGTGGCCGGCTGGCTGAAATCGAAAAAAGCGATCACGCCGCGCCAGAACAAGCTGCCCCGCCTGATCGGCGTCCAGGGCAACCCCGGAATGTAGGGAGGGTTCGGATTCACCGAACCCACGCGGAAAAGCTACAGCTTGATGTAGACATAGCCTTCTTGCACCTGCAGGCGCGAGACTTCAGCCACGCCCGACGGCACAATCGTCGCTTCCGGCACCACCGCATTTTTGTCGAGCTTGCGGCCGACCAGCGTGTTATTGCAAACACGGAATTGCACGCCCCGTCCCGCCAAACCCTGCACGGGGATTTCATAAGGATTGCCGTTCTTGTCCTTGGCACCTTCGAGCAAGAAATCGATGCCGGCGCCGTGCGTCACAACAACGATCTTTGCCTTCGGGCTGGCATCGAGATGGTTGCCAATGCTACGCATGACCCCCATCGCACTGGTGCTGTCATTAACGTGATAAACCACCTTTTCCTCGCGCCCCGAGGCGCTGGCGCTGCCAGCCATGCCAAGGTACAGCGCAGCCAGGAACAGGACAGAAAGTAAGCGACGTAACGTGTTCATAGGGAACCTCCGGTCTTCATCTTAATGGCAATCATTGTTTCTGCAAGCTTTCTTTTTCCATAAGGATATACGTTGCATAGGCATTGAGCCGGTTTGCCGCATCAAATGCCGTGTAGCCGGCAAAGCGGCTCCAGTCGACCTTGGCATAGGCGTCGTCGAATGGTGCCAGATCCTGCACGGCCTCGCCCATCTTGAGGCGTAAATACAGCAGGTAATCGCGCGTCAATTGCATATCCTGTGCCGTATTGGACGAAGCGGCGCCATGTCCCGGCACGACGACGGCTGGCTTGATGGCTTGCATGTGGTCCAACTGCTTGAGCCAGGCCCTGCTGTCAGCATCGCCGACGAAAGGCAGGCGGCCGGTCGCAAACAGATCGCCAGCGAACAATACCTTGTCATCCACCACTTCGAGCATCAAGTCTTCTGCCGAATGGGTACCGGCCGCGTCGAGCAGGCGGAAACGCACGCCGCCCATGTCAAAGCGGATTTCCTTGTCCTTGCCGAAATTGAGCCAGCGGTCGGCCGGCACCAGGCGCGTCTGCGCATTGACCCATGGTGCCAGCGCGACACGGCGCTGCGCCAGCCGCTCCGTCAAGGCATCGGAGTTGAGCGCGATCCGGCCATTCTCATGCGCCCACACTTCAGCGCCTGCCGCCTTAAATGCCTGCAAGCCATAGAAGTGGTCGGCATGATAATGGCTGATGATGACGCGCCGGATTGGCTGCTTGGTGACGCGGCCGATCGCATCGATCATGGCCTGCCCGAGCACGGGCGTGGCAAGCGCATCAAAAGCCACGACGCCGTCCCTGGTAACAACGAAGCCGGCGTTTGACATGAAGCCCTTGTTGGCGGCACTGGCCATGCCAGCCTGGCCCTGGAAATAGTAGACCTTGGGCGACACCTTGATCGCCTCGAGGCGGATGGCATCATCGGCATGACCGTTTGCAGCGAGCAGGGCCAGGCAGGTAAACAGGAGTCGTCGAAACATGTGGGCTCTTCCATGAACGTGCGTCGAAAGGTTCAGCGAATATAGCACGGCACGGTTAACGCAGATCAGTGCAGTCCGCGCTCATGAGAACAATATGACAACACTATGAACGTTCACACCCATCCGGCCCCCAAGCGATCTACGTCAGAATCCGGCTCCACTCCGGTTGCGGGTGGCGGACAACCGCCCTATGATGAAGGTATGGAGAATCGCGTCGTCAAACTTGAAGATTTCGCTGCCGAGTCAAGCAAACGGTTTGACCAGATGGATGCGCGGTTTGACCAAGTTGATGCACGGTTCGCCCAGGTTGATGCACGGTTTGAGCGAATTGAAGCCCGTTTGGAGCAGACTGTGACAAAGGCTGAATTCGCAAAGGAGATTGGTGAAATACGTGCCGAAATGCACAAGGGTTTCACCGATGTCATCAAGTGGATGGTAGGCATGACAGTATTGCTTGGCGCAACAGGCATTACAGTGATGACCTTTGTTCTCAACTACGGTGTGCAACGAACGACTGTGGCAAATCCTGCGCTTCAACCCATCGTCATTCAATTGCCGCCGACCGCAACGCCGGCAGTGACAACGGTACCAGCTCCGCCAGCCACTGCCTCACCCAACCGTTAAGGTTTCTTTTCCTGCTTGAGGCGCTTGTCCAGTAGGTTCTGGGCGTCGACGACATAGCTGCGGCAACCATTCGGATCAATGAAGGGATTGTGCGTGGCGCTCTTTGCTGCCGCTTTCTTGAAGGTATCGGTAAAACCTGGATGAACCGAAACCACAACATCGCAAGCGAGCTTGCGCACCTTTTCAATGCTGGCGTTGAACGAAGCACTCAGGTCCGGGTGGGTAGCATCGCCGGTAAAGCGGAAGGTGTCATTCGAGTAGGCGTTCAGGCTGTCGGCATAGACGACACTGAGGCAGCGGCCGTTCTCGCACGATTGCCAGGTCCAGCTCGTCGCACCAGGCGTATGGCCCGGTGTGTAAATCGCCTTCAGGCGCAAGGCGCCGATGAAGACCGTGTCGCCATCGCCCACCACATCGACGGCGGCAACGCGCGGCAGCTTGTTCGTTGGCGTGTACTGAGGGTCGTCGCTGGCGACATGGCCGTCGCGCAGGGCCTTGGCACCAGAAGCACTGGCAACGACCTTGGCACCGCTCATGCGCTGCAGCCTGGCGATACCGCCGGCATGGTCGCTATGCGCGTGCGAGTTGAGAATCAGCTTGACGTCCTGGATGCGGAACCCCAGCGTCTCGATATTCTTGGCGATCAGCGGCGCCGACTGGATCAGCGCGCCATCGAGCAGGATATGCCCGTCCGGGCTGGTGACCAGCACGGCCGACAAGCCAGCCGTGCCGACATACCACGTGTTGCCGTAGATTTGGAACGGCGCCTGCGGGCGGTTCCATTCCTCGCACATCGAACACTGCTCAGGAGCATCGTCATGGGCGACCGCTGAAGCGGTCACCGCGGCCAGCATCAGGGCCGCAGCAATTTTCTTCAGCATCATGCTCGCAGTATCAAACGTTGAACAGGAAGTTCAGCACGTCGCCATCCTTGACGACGTATTCCTTGCCTTCGGCGCGCATCTTGCCCGCTTCCTTGGCCCCGGCCTCGCCCTTGAGCGCGATGAAGTCTTCGTAGGCAATGGTTTGCGCGCGGATGAAACCGCGCTCGAAGTCGGTATGGATCACGCCGGCCGCCTGCGGCGCCGTGTCGCCGACGTGGATGGTCCAGGCGCGCACTTCCTTCACGCCAGCCGTGAAGTAAGTCTGCAGGCCGAGCAGGCTGTAGGCCGCGCGGATCAGGCGGTCGAGGCCCGGCTCTTCCATGCCCATATCGGCCAGGAAGGCGCCCTTGTCGGCGTCGTCGAGGTCGGCGATTTCCGATTCGATCGCGGCGCAGATGGCCACGATCGGCGCATTCTGCGATTTGGCGTAGGCGGTCAGCTGGTCGAGCAGCGGATTGTCCTTGAAGCCCGTGTCGGACACGTTGGCGACGAACATCGCCGGCTTGGCCGTGATCAGGCACAGCGTCTTGATCAGCGCCATGTCGTCGGCGTCCAGGCCCAGCGTGCGCACCGGCAGGCCCTTGTCGAGGTGCGGCATCAGGCGTTCGCACACGGCGACCAGCTTGGCAGCATCCTTGTCGCCGGAACGGGCTTTCTTGTTTTCGCGGTGGATCGCCTTCTCGACGGCGGCCATGTCGGCCAGCGCCAGTTCGGTCTGGATCACTTCGATGTCGTCGAGCGGGCTGATCTTGCCGGCAACGTGGATCACGTTGTCGTCTTCGAAGCAGCGCACCACGTTGACGATGGCGTCCGTTTCGCGGATGTGCGACAGGAACTGATTGCCCAGGCCCTCGCCTTTCGACGCGCCGGCGACCAGGCCGGCGATATCGACGAATTCGACGATGGCATTGACCATGCGCTCAGGCTTGACGATCTGGGCCAGCGCTTGCATGCGCGGATCCGGCACTTCAACGACGCCGACGTTCGGCTCGATGGTGCAAAACGGATAGTTCTCAGCCGGGATGCCGGCTTTGGTGAGCGCATTGAAAAGGGTGGACTTGCCGACGTTAGGCAGGCCGACGATGCCGCATTGGAGACTCATGGAAAGGCTTTCTCGATCGATTGACGTTGTGCATGCAGGCAATGGCGCGTGCGCAGCCAGCCCGGAACCCGTCATTGTACTCTTGGACGGGCCCAATTGCCGCAAAAACCGGCAGTTCGGCGATTAAATGGGCCGAAGTCGACCGATATCAGGCCGTTCAGCGAAGGCGGCGAATTCATCGCGCAGGCGCTGGCCCTCGGCAATGGCCTGGTTCCAGTTGCGGATGCGGGCGTCGTGGTCGAGCCCATAATGGGGGAAGTCTTGCCTGTCAGGCAATTTTCCACGCGGCAGGGTTTGCAGGAATTCATCTGATGGCGCGGCGATGATGACGTTGTCGAGCCAGTGGCGGTTGGGGCCGCGCGCGGCGCGCCGCCACGGCAGGGTCTTGTCCAGCCAGCCGGGCACGATGTGCTCGCTGAAGTGGGGGTACAGCACCAGCTCGCCTTCGATGCGCGAATAAGGCAGCGCCAGGTGGTAGTCGATCATGCCGCCGTCCCAGTAGGTGCCGGCCGGTGCATTGGCAATGGCGCGCACCGGCTCCATCACCAGCGGCAAGGTACCCGAGGCCAGCAGGCCGGCCGCCAGGTTGTCCCTGCCGAGCGGTGCGAAATGGGTGGTGAAGGCATCGAAGCGATCGCGCAGCCACGGCGGCGCATCGCGCACGTCGCCGATGACGACCCGCTCCATCGACCTGGCCAGATGGTGGCGGCCGCCCAAATTGAGCAAGGACGCGGCGACAAAGCCGCCGATCTGCGCCGCGCGGTGGCCCGGCGCCTGCAGCAAGCCTTTGCCGCGCACGGTGAGGATGTGCAGGCGGTTGTGCGGATGCTGCAGGATTTCGTCCTCGTGGCCGCTGACAAAATCGCGCAGCAATTGCTGGCACACGACGTCGATCTCCTGCGGCGTCGGCTTGGCCGTATAGCGCTGGCCGCAGTACAGGGCGCCGAGGCGGGCAAAGGCAACGGCCGGATCGGCATGGCAAGCGGCGGCCATGCGCCAGGCGCCGATCGACGCGCCGATCACGCTGCGTTCGCGCGGCGCCTGCGCCAGCCAGTGGCCGAACAGCCATTGGTCGAGCGCCTGCAGGATCAGGCCTTTGGGTCCGCCCGCTGCCGCCGGGATGACGGCGATGTCCTGCGCGCGCAAGCCATGCTCGCGCACATGGGCCAGCGCCCGCGGGCCGGCAAAGAAGGAAAGTGCATGCATGTGCCAATTATCCGGGCTGTGCCGTGCGCCGTCCAGCGCCGGCGTCAGGCTCTTGTCACGCATCAACAAGCGCTGCGCGCGGGCTGCGTAGACTGCAAAATCGACGCCAACAAACTTTCCGGGAGTCACACATGCAAAAACGCTTCGCCGCGCTACTGTGCTGCACCTTGCTGTTGTCGACCGGCTCAACGATGGCGGCCGACACCGGCACCGACCCGTCGCTCGAGATCGAAAAATACGTCCAGCACTTCGCCGTCAACCCCGATGGCAGCTATACGCTGACCATCGACAAGGTCAAGGACATCAAGCTGGCGCGCGCCGTGCAGGTCCACAGCCAGCACTACATCAGCTACAACCGCGCGCTCGACGAAGTGTTGGCGGTCGAAGGCTATACGCAAAAGCCGGACGGGCGCCGCGTCAATGTGCAGCCGGACCAGATCCGCGACCAGCAGGAATCGGCGTCGAGCGACGCGCCGATGTTCCAGGACACGCGCGTCAAAGTGGTGGTATTTCCCGATGTGGCAGTCGGCGACAAGCTGGTCGTCCATTACGTCATCAGGCGCATCAAGCCCCTGCTCCCGGGCCACTTCGAGGACCTGTCGTCGTCCGAGTTCTACGCCAACAAGCAGTTCCAGCTGATCTACGACATGCCCGAATCGATGCCTTTGTTCGCGGATGCGGTCGGCTTCGAGCAAATGCCGATCGACAGCCCACCCGGCCGCAGGCGCTATCAATGGCAATACGTGGGCAGCGCCAATCAGCGCATCGAAGCGGAGTCGGTCAGCTACCTCGACTATGGCAAGCGGCTGGCCGTGGCGACCTTCTCCGATTACGCCAGCTTTGCCCGCGCCTATGAATCGCGCGCCAGCGCCATGGCCCGGCCCGACGAGCGCATCCACGCCGTGGCGCGGCGAGTGAGCGGCGGGCTGGCGGACCCGCGCAGCAAGGCGCTGGCCCTGTCGGAATGGGTGCGGCACCACATCCGCTATGTGGCGGTGTATGTCGGGCCGGGCGGCATCGTGCCCCACCCTGCCGCCACGGTGCTGGAAAACCGCTACGGCGACTGCAAGGACCACGCGATCCTGCTCGAAGCGCTGCTCGACGCCGTCGGCATCCGCAGCACGGCCGCCCTGATCAATGGCGGCAACGCCTACCGTCTGCCGAGCACGCCGACGCTGGGCATCTTCAACCACGTCATCAACTACGTGCCCGAGCTCGACCTCTACCTCGACTCCACCGCCGAGTCCATCACCGCCGGCTACCTGCCGCCGAACGAACTGGACAAGCCTGTGCTGCTGACCAAGACCGGCGTCATCGCACGCACCCCGTCGGCGCAGGCGGAACGGCACCGCACGGTGACCACCTTTAAGGTGCACAGCAACGGCAGCAGCCAGTTCCTGATTGCGCGCGAAACGCGCGGCGCCGTGGCCGAGCCGTACCGGCAAGCCGTGCGCGACACCAAGCAGTCGGACCGCGACCTGTTCGTGCAGCGCATGCTGCAGGGTTTCGGGCAAAAGGGCGCCGGCGTGTTCGATCCGGGCGCGCTCGACAGCACCAGCGACGAGTACCGGATGGCCCTGAGCGGCACCAGCGAAAACTTCGTCAACTTGCCGGGCCCGACGGGCCTGGGCACGCTGTTCAATTTCTGGGGCGGCTTGGGCGACACGGTGTTCTCGTTCGTGCAGGAAAAGGAGCGCAAGCAAGACTTCATCTGTCCCGCAGTTGATATCGAGGACGATACGCGCTTCGAGTTCCCGCGCGGCGTGAGCATCCTGACCCTGCCCAAACCGCTGCTTGTGCGCGACGAAAACTTCACCTACTCGGCCAGCTATGTGCGGACCGGCAGCACGGTTGCGATCAAGCGCCGCATCGCCTTCAAGCACCACGGCATGACGTGCACGCCGGCCGAGTTCAAGCGCATGCAGCCCGTGCTGGACCAGATGATCCGTGACCTGAAGAGCCAGATCATCGTCAAGGCGGCGTAGCGATCAGGGACGCAGGCGAATGATTTTGTAGGGTGGGTACTGCGTACCCACGCGGACATTCTCATCAAGCCGACTTCCGCGTGGGCACGAGTGCCCACCCTACTTGAAAGCAATAACGCGGCTAGTACCCTCAGGCCAGCCCTAAGCCGTATGCAGCTGCATCGTGGCAATGTCGAACTTGCCTTCGCATACCAGCGGCAGGATGCGCAGGCTCTTGTCGATGGTCTCATCGATCAGGCTTTGCTCTTCCTTGCGGGGGCGGTGCAGCACGAAGTCGGCCACCGCCTGCTGCGAGTTGATGTTGCGCGGATGGCCAATGCCCAGCCGCAGGCGCCAGTAGTCCTGCGTGCCCAGCGCGGCGGTGATGTCCTTCAAGCCATTGTGGCCGCCCGACGAGCCGCCCTTCTTCATCTTGACGGTGCCTGGCAACAGGTCGAGTTCGTCGTGCACGACCAGCACTTCGTCCGGATTGACCTTGTAGAAGCGCGCCAGCGCGCCGACCGACTGGCCGGATCGGTTCATGTAGGTCAGCGGCTCGAGCAGCCACACTTCCTGCCCGGCGATGACGCACTTGGCCACCAGCGCGTTGAAGCGCGACTCGCGCTGCAGGCGGCAGCCCGGCAGCGAGTTGGCCAGCTGGTCGACCAGCCAGAAGCCGGCATTGTGGCGGGTTTGTTCGTATTCGGGGCCGGGGTTACCAAGGCCGACGATCAGGCGGATGGGCATGGAGTGGACGATCCAGTAAAAGCGTCATTATAAGAAAAAACCCGCGTGGCCCGCGACGGCCGGAGCCGCCGCATGCACACGCGGGTTATTCGCTGTAAAGCCGCATTACTGCGGCATCACATTACTTCTTCTTGCCGGCTGGCTTGGCTGCAGGAGCAGCGTCAGCAGCTGGAGCGGCAGTAGCTTCAGCCGATACGTGGCCAGCTGGAACCATGGCGATTGCAACGGTCTGGTTCTTGCCGTGGGTAACTGCGGTCACGCCTTTTGGCAGCGGCAGGTCGGACACGTGGATCGAGTGGCCGACGTCGATATTGGCCAGGTCAACGGTGACGAATTCGGGCAGGTCGCCTGCAACGCAGGAAACGTCCAGCTCAGCCATCACGTGGCTGATCGATGCGCCGTGCAGCTTGACCGCTGGCGATACGTCGGCGTTGATGAAGTGCAGTGCCACTTTCTTGTGCAGCTTGGTGTTGCCGTCAACGCGCTGGAAGTCAGCGTGCAGCACCAGTTGCTTGAATGCGTGCATCTGGAAGTCGCGCAGCAGTACTTGCTGGCTCTTGCCGTCGATTTCCATGTCGAGGATCGACGAGTGGAACGCTTCTTTTTTCAGCGCGTGGTACAGGGCGTTGCCGTCCAGTTGGATCAGTGCCGGGGCTTCGGTGCCACCGTAGATGATACCTGGGGTTTGGCCAGCATTGCGCAGGCGGCGGCTCGCTCCGGACCCCTGCAGATTGCGGTTAAATGCGATAACTTTCATGTGCTACTCCAAAAAATGCAGGATTTTCATCCCACGAACAAAAAGCCCCCGCGACCAGGGGCTTCGAAAGATGGACGGAGAATTCCGTCCAACAAAAAAACAGAAGGGCGGGAATCCCCGCCCGACTAAATTCTTAGTCGATAAACAGCGATATGACCGAATCGCCCTTGACGATGCGCTTGAACGTTTCGGCCAGCAGCGGCGCGCACGTTGCAACACGGATCTTCGAGCAGTTGCGGCCCGCTTCCGACAGCGGAATCGTGTCCGTCACCACCAGTTCGTCCAGCGGCGAGGCCGAAATGCGGTCAATCGCCGGGCCCGACAGTACCGGGTGGGTGCAATACGCGACGACTTTCTTGGCGCCACGCTCCTTCAATACTTCAGCGGCCTTGGTCAAGGTGCCGGCGGTATCGACCATATCATCCATGATCACGCAGTTGCGGCCTTCGACTTCACCGATGATGTTCATCACTTCCGACACGTTCGCCTTCGGACGGCGCTTGTCGATGATGGCCAGGTCGCAGCCGAGGCGCTTGGCCAGCGCACGGGCACGGACCACGCCGCCGACGTCCGGCGACACCACCAGCAAGTCTTCGTAGTTTTTCTTTTGCAAGTCGCCGAGCAAGATTGGCGATGCGTAAATATTGTCAACAGGGATATCGAAGAAGCCCTGGATCTGGTCGGCGTGCAAGTCCATGATCAGGACGCGCTCGACGCCAGCCTTTTCCAGCATATTGGCCACTACCTTGGCCGAGATCGCGACACGCGCCGAACGGGGGCGGCGATCCTGGCGCGCATAACCAAAGTACGGGATGGCGGCGGTGATGCGGCCGGCCGAAGCGCGCTTCAGGGCGTCGACCATCAGGATGATTTCCATCAGGCTGTCGTTGGTCGGTGCGCACGTCGATTGCAGCACGAACACGTCCTTGCCGCGCACGTTCTCGTTAATCTCGACCATCACTTCGCCGTCGGAGAACTTCGAGACGACTGCTTTGCCAAGCGGAATGCCGAGGTTTTTTGCGACTCCTTCAGCCAGCGCAGGGTTAGCGTTGCCGGTAAAAACCATCAGGTTTTCGTAAGCCATGGGAGTCCCAGAGAAAAATCATTGAAATCATGAAAGGCGTCGCGCGCGGGCGAGATCGCCGGGCTTGCCGTACCGGACGCTGACTTCGCATCGACAGTACCAGACCAAACGAATGGCAGGGGAACAAGGATTCGAACCTTGGTATGCTGGAATCAAAATCCAGTGCCTTAACCAGCTTGGCGATTCCCCTACGCAACTGACTTGCTTGTCGTTACATCTGACGCATTTTATCGTCAAACACCCCGCCAAGCCAAATTTTTTTGCTGCTTTTCGATCTACAGCAAGCCCTGCAAAGGGTGGCGTGCCAGTGATCTCGCCTTAGTGCCAGACCACTGCGCCGGCACCTGGGCCAGCACGGCATCGGCTTCGCTTTCGCTGCCAAGTGCACAAAACACACAGCTGCCGGAACCAGTCATCCTGGCTTCCCCGAATTTCCCAAGCCATGCGACTGCGTCGGCTACAGCTGGAAACAGGCGGGTGGCAACAGCCTGTAGATCATTTTTTCCGAACCCGCCGACATCGCCTTGACTGTCGAGGTGTCTGGAAAAGTCCGTTATTCTGACGGGTTTCGTGTCCCGTGTCAAATCTTCTGCGCAAAAAATTGCTGCGGTGGCGATCGAGACCCCCGGTTGCAGCACGATATACCAGCAATCGGGCACCGAAACGCTGTGCAGCGCCTCGCCGACGCCTTCGGCAAATGCCGTCTGGCCATAGATGAAGAACGGGATGTCGGCGCCCAGCGGCAAGCCCAGCGCCATCAACTCGTCGCGGCCAAGGCCGCCCTGCCACAGCGCGTTCATCGCCATCAATGCCGTGGCGGCGTCGGACGAGCCGCCGCCGAGTCCTGCGCCCATCGGCAACACCTTGTCGATGGCGACATCGACGCCGCACGGCGCCTTGCCGCTGCGCCGCTCGATGTCAAGCGCCAGCAGGCGCAGCGCGCGCACGATCAAGTCCTGCTGTTCCGGCACGCCGGCAACATTGGTGGTGCGGCAAATCCGGCCGTCGCTGCGCAGGTCGAAGTGCAGCAGGTCGCACCAGTCGATCAGCTGGAAGGCCGTTTGCAGCAAGTGGTAGCCGTCGGCGCGGCGGCCCGTCACGTGCAGGAACAGATTCAGCTTGGCCGGGGCCGGGCAGTTGTGCAGGAAGCTCGCCGCCATGCCTACTCCCGGCTGTCGACGACGATGCGGATCGCCAGCGCATCGACGGCGCCAGAGGCGTGGATGCGCTCGGCATCGATGCGGCGCGGCACCGGAACTGCTGCCGCTTCGTCGTTCCATTCGACATAGCGCAAGCGCCAGCCATCCTGGGTGTCGACGCTATTGAAGCGCGGTGAGGCAAGGAACGGGCTGCCGTCCGTTCTGGTCGCATGGCCTTGCAGCCATTGGCGCAGACCGGACACGGGCAAGGCCCAGCCCAGCGCCTGCTCGCCCAGCGCATCGACGGTGGCGGCAGTGCGGGGCGGCTTGCCCGGCAGCGTCAGGCTGGCCTCGCCTGGCGTGACAGCAATGACTGCGACGGTCTGGCCGAACGGATTGGCCAGCTCGATGTCGGTGCGGCCAGCGGCCTGCTGCCAGTTGAACTTGACGGTCACGCTTTCCTGCTGGCCATCCTTCTGGTAGTTGGCCGTCAGCCGGCCGGCCACGGACACGCTGTCGCGGTAAGGTGCAACGGGTTTGTCGGCCGTGGCAAAGGCCGTCGTGGCGGGCGCCGTGGTGGTGCCGGTGCTGGCGCAAGCGGCCAGCAGCAGGGACAGGACGAGCAGACGGATCAGGGGCATCGGTAGGGGCTGCAAAATAGGCAATAGCGGCATTATCGCCGAAACGCCGGACCAGAGGCTGCTACAAGTTGGGGTTCAGCCGCGCCAGCGTGCTTTTGAGCGCGTCGTTCTTCGGGTCCTTGCTGCGCACTTCGCGCCACAGCTGTTGCGCCTCGGCCTTCTGGCCCCGCTGCCACAGCACTTCGCCGAGGTGGACGGCGATCTCGGCGTCGGCGCGCAGCGTGTGGGCGCGCCGCAGCCATTGCTCGGCGATATCGAGTCTGCCGAGGCGGTAATGGATCCAGCCGAGGCTATCCATGATGAAGGGATCGTCTGGCGCCATCTTGTTGGCTTGTTCGATCAGCTCGAGCGCCTCAGGCAGGCGCAGATTGCGCTCGGCCAGCGAATAGCCGAGCGCATTGTAGGCGTGGTGGCTGTCGGGCGCCTGCGCGATGACGCCGCGCAGCGCCACTTCCATTGCATCGAAGCGCCCGGTTTTTTCGGCCAGCAAGGCAAAGTCGTACAGCACGTCGGTGTTGTTGGGGAAGCGCCGGGCGCCCGCCTGCATGACCGCATAGGCCGCTTCGATCTGGTCGGCATCGCGCAGGATCTGCGCATGGGCCAGCACGATCTGGGCGTCGTCCTGCGGTTCGTCCGTCTTGATGTCGTCGAGCAGCTTGCGGGCGGCATCGAGGTCGCCCTGCTTGCCCGTCAGCTGGGCCCGCTTCAGCTGGGCCGAGAAGTAGCTGCGCGAATCGGCCGGCTCGATCCGTTCGAGCCACTGCAGGGCCGCCTTGTAGTCGCGGCGCTCCTCGGCCAGCTGCGCCAGGATCATCAGTACCTTGCTGGGGTCGCGCTCGTCGTTCGGATGTTCGGCCAGCACGGCCATGAAGCGCGTGAAGTATTTCTCGGCGCCGGGCGCATCATTGAGCTGCATCGACATGATGCCCAGCGCGTACAGCGTGCCGAGATTGTCCGGCTGGCCAGCCAGCAGGGTCAGGAATTCGCCGCGGGCCTGGTCGTACTGCTTCTGGTTCACCAGCACGCGGGCACGCGCCGCCCGCACTTCGCGCGCGCCGGGGTGGACGTCGAGGAAGGCCGTCAGCAGCCTGGCCACTTCGGCCTGGTCGCTGGTGACCTGGGCCAGCGTCAGCATGGCCAGCTCGGAATCGGGCTTTTGCGCGATGGCGGCGCGCGCTTCCTTCAGCGCCGTTTCGGCATTGCCGCGCGCGAAGGCATTTTGCGCCAGCACCAGGTGCACTTCGAGCATGCCCTGGTAGGGCTGCAGCAGGCGCGCCAGCATCGCGTCGGCCTTGACCTTGTCCTTGGCGCGCGACAGGAATTGCTGGATCTGGAAAATGGTCATGCCGCGCCGCGCCGGGGCGGCGTCCTCAAGGCGGCGCGCGAAGATCGGTTCGGCCTCGGCGATGTCGTCGGACAGGATGACGAAGCCGAGGAAATACTGGGCCGCCTCGTCCGAACGGGGCGCCAGCTCGCGCCACAGGCGCACGGCCGCCAGCGCTTCCTTCGGCCGCTTGGCGGCGAGCGCCACGTCGACGGCGCGCTTGGCCAGGCGCGGGTCGCGCGTCTGTTGCGCCGCGCCCAACATCGTCACGTACGGGCCCTGCCACTGGCCGGCGCGCAATTCGAGCTCGGCCTTCATCAGCCTGTAGAGCAGGTCGGACGACAGCGGCACGCCGGGCAGCGGTTCGCCATCGTCCTGCGCGGCAGCGGCCGCTGCCGGTTCGGCCACGGACTTGTCCTGCCCCGGTTCTGCCGCAAGGGCGGCGGCAATGCACGCCGACAGGGTTACAATGGCAAATACGTTCTTCAAGGCACAATCCAGAATCGACTCAGATGTCTGATTTTACGCCTTTTATCACAGCCCCATCCGATCCTGCCATGCCTGAATTACCAGAAGTAGAAGTGACCCGGCTCGGCATCGCCCCGCATATCGAGGGCCGCGTTGTCGAGTCCGTATTGGCGCGCCGCAGCGGCCTGCGCTGGCCGTTCCCGCCCGGACTCGGCCAGCTGCTGGCCGGGCGCCGCGTGCTGCACACGGGCCGGCGCGGCAAATACCTGCTGATCGGCTTCGAGCACGGCACGCTGATCGTCCACCTCGGCATGTCCGGCCACCTGCGGGTGCTGCCGCCTGGCACGCCAGCCGACAAGCATGACCATATCGACATCGTCTTCGGCGACGGCAAGCTGAGCCAGGCAGTGCGCATGACCGACCCGCGCCGCTTCGGCGCCGTGCTGTGGCATGACGTCAATGATGGCGAACTGGACGGTCATGTGCTGCTGCGCGGCCTCGGCGTCGAGCCGCTCAGCAAGGCCTTCACCGGCGCCGTGCTGCACCAGGCCGCCAGGAAACGCAGCGCCGCCATCAAGCAGGTGCTGCTGGCGGGCGACCTCGTTGTCGGCGTCGGCAATATTTACGCCTGCGAAAGCCTGTTCCGGGCCGGAATCAACCCGAAAACCAGCGCCGCCCGCATCGCGCGCGCCCGCTACGACAGGCTGGCAACGGCCATCCGCGACGTGCTGGCGGCTGCCATCGCGCAGGGCGGCAGCACCCTGCGCGACTTTATTGCCGTCAATGGACAATCTGGATATTTCCAACAGACATATTTCGTCTATGATCGTGAAGGCGTGCCGTGCAGGCAGTGCGGCCATCCGGTACGCCGCATCGTGCAGGGCCAGCGGTCGACCTTCTATTGTGCGCAGTGCCAAACCTGATACATTTACAAAACAACAATATGCTGCAGGATTTCCAACATTACAGCGCGTGGCGCCAGGCCGTGGTGGCCTCGCTCGAGCGCTACCAGGCCTTTGTGCTGGCCAATGAACTGGCCGATGGCGCCAGCGAGCAGCGCATTGCGCGCGCGCTGGCGCGGCTGGCCGACGACAAGCTGTCGGTCGCCTTCGTCGCCGAATTCTCGCGCGGCAAATCGGAACTGATCAACGCCATCTTCTTCGCCGATTACGGCCAGCGCATCCTGCCGTCGGCGGCCGGCCGCACGACGATGTGCCCGACCGAACTGATGTACGACCCGGCCTTCCCGCCGTCGATCCGGCTGCTGCCGATCGAGACGCGGGCCCGGCGCCAGTCCACCAGCGACTACCGCGACGACGCCGGTGCCTGGACCGTGCTGCCGCTCGACCTGTCGTCGGCCACGGCAATGCACGACACCTTCCGCGAAGTGTCGAAGACGCGCCATGTGCCGGTCGCCGAAGCCCAGCAGTACGGCCTGTACGACGAAGCCGACCCGGACGCCGCGTCGACGCAGGACGCCGATGGCCTGGTCGAGATTTCGCTGTGGCGCCACGCGATCATCAATTTCCCCCACCCGCTGCTCAAGGAAGGCCTGGTCATCCTCGACACGCCGGGCCTGAACGCGATCGGCACCGAACCCGAACTGACGCTGAACCTGATCCCGAACGCGCATGCGGTGCTGTTCATCCTGGCCGCCGAAACAGGCGTGACCAAGAGCGATATCGAGATCTGGCGCACCCACATCGGGCCCGGCGCCGGGCGCGTCGTCGTGCTCAACAAGATCGACAGCATGTGGGACGAATTGAAGAGCGATAGCGAGAACGACGCCGAGATCGCGCGCCAGCAGGTCAGCGTCGCGCATACGCTGGCGCTCGAGGCGCGCCAGGTCTACCCGGTGTCGGCGCAAAAAGGGCTGGTGGCCAAGATCAATGGCGACCAGGCCCTGCTGGAAAAGAGCCGCCTGCTGGCGCTCGAGGCGGCGCTGTTCTCGGAACTGATCCCGGCCAAGAAGGACATCATCCGCAAGCAGCTGTCGGACGACCTGCAGCTGCTGGTCGGCGCCCAGCAGGCGATGGTGCAGACGCGCCTGCGCGACCTCGTCGAACAGCTGCAGGAGCTCAAGAGCCTGCGCGGCAAGAACCAGAGCGTGGTGGCGCACATGATGCGCCGTATCGACATCGAGAAGAAGGAATTCGACGCCAGCCTGGTCAAGCTGGCCGGTACCCGCGCCGTGTTTGCGCGCCTGTCGACCGAGCTGTACACGACGTTGGGCGTCGACATCGTCCAGCGCGAAATCGACCATGTGCGGGTGGCGATGGAAAAGAGCCGCTTCTCGACCGGCCTGAACGACGCGGTCAAGATTTTTTTCAGCGCGCTGCGCGACAAGCTGGCGCTGTCGGAAGCGAAGATCGTCGAGATCAACGCGATGATGGAAGGCATGTACCGCAAGTTCTCGGCCGAGCATGCGCTCACGCTGAGCATGCCGATGGCATTCTCGCTCGACCGCTACTACCACGACCTGCAAGTGATCGAAGCCGTGTATGCCAAGCAGTTCGGCACGGCAACCCTGCTGACCACGCGCCGCGTGGTGCTGATGGAGCGCTTCTTCGATTCGATCGCCTCGCGCGTGCGCAAGAGCGCGCGCCCCGCCAATGCCGACGCCGAGGTCTGGCTCAAGGTCATCATGGCGCCGCTCGAATCGCAGATCCGCCAGCACAAGGGGCAGCTCAAGCACCGGCTGGCCTCGGTCAGCCGGATCCACGATGCGACCGACAGCCTGGAACAGAAAATCACGATGTTCGAAGCCACGCACGCCGAACTGGAGCAGCGCAGAAGCGAGCTGGCCAGCGTCGCCGGGCAGGTGGTGGTGGCGATGAAGTCCGAACTGGCGGCACTGGAAGCGGCGGCGTGAGCGAGCTGGCCGACCCGTCCTTCTCGCAGGCCGTCATCGACTGGCAACGGCAGCACGGCCGCCATGCGCTGCCGTGGCAGAACACCACCGATGCCTACCGCGTGTGGCTGTCCGAGATCATGCTGCAGCAGACCCAGGTCGCGGCGGTGCTCGGCTACTACGCGCGCTTCCTGCAGCGCTTCCCTACCCTGCAGTCGCTGGCGCAGGCGCCAAGCGAGGACGTGATGGCACTGTGGAGCGGCCTTGGCTACTACACGCGCGCGCGCAACCTGCATGCGTGCGCGCGCCGCGTCGTCGCCGAATACGGCGGCCAGTTCCCGTCCGACCCGGCCCTGCTGGCCGGGCTGCCCGGCATCGGCCGGTCGACGGCGGCGGCGATTGCCGCTTTTTCCTACGGCACCCGTGCCGCCATCCTCGATGGCAACGTCAAGCGCGTGTTTGCGCGCGTGTTCGGCATCGACCAGTTCCCCGGCGCCAAACCGGTCGAGGATGCGCTGTGGCGGCGCGCCGATGCGCTGCTGCCAGAGCGCGGCATCGAGTCGTACACGCAGGGCCTGATGGACCTGGGCGCGACGCTGTGCACGCGCTCAAGCCCGGCCTGCGAACGCTGTCCCCTGAACCGGCGCTGCGTGGCGCTGGCGACCGGCCGAACGGCCGAACTGCCCGTCAAGAAGCCGAACAAAGACAAGCCGGAAAAACATGCGACCTTGCTGGCCGTGGTCGACCGCCAGCAGGTGCTGCTCGAGCAGCGCCCCGATAGCGGCATCTGGGGCGGTTTGCTGTCGCTGCCCGAACTGAATGGCCATGCGGCCATGGGCGCGCACGGCCCCGATGGCGCAATCGTGGCGCTACCGGCCACATTCGGCCGCATCGAGGGTTTTGAGACACTGCTGCCGCTGGTGCACGTCTTCACGCACTACAAGTTGCACATCACGCCGATTCGTATCGCGCTGGCGTCGCGCATCGCGCTGGCGGCGCCCTACGTGTGGTGGGATCTGGCGAACATCGAAGCGGCGCCCTTGCCGGCGCCGGTCAAGAAGCTGCTCGCCCAGCCCGCCCTGTTCTCGTAGGGGGAGCAGTTCGGGCAAGCCTGGCCGTTACAGCTCGTCGAGCGAGAAAATGCGGCGGTGCTCGCGGATCGCGAAGCGGTCCGTCATGCCGGCGATATAGTCGGCGATCTGGCGCACCTGGCGCGCCGGGTCGCCATCCTTGCACTGGTAGTCAGGCGGCAGCAGCGCCGGGTCGGCCACGAAGGCTTCATAGAGTTCGCGGATGATGCGGCTGGCCTTGACCCGCATCCGGTTGACCAGGTAGTGCTTGTACAGGTTGGCGCGCAGGAAGCGCTTCAGTTCGGTGGCTTCCTTGCGGATCGGGTCGGAGAAGCGGATCAGGGGCGCGCTGGCGCGCACTTCGTCGACATTCCTGGGCCTGGCGTCGGCCAGCAGCGCGCCCGAGGTGGCGATCAGGTCGTCGGCCAGCGCCGTAATCAGGCGGCGCAGCGTCTCGTAGATCGCGCGCCGGCCCGACAGGCCCGGATAGGTCGCCTGCACGTCATGCCACAGGCGGGCGAAGAAGTCGACCTGCTCGAGCTGAGTAATGGTGATCAGGCCCGAGCGCAGGCCGTCGTCGATGTCGTGGCTGTTGTAGGCGATTTCGTCGGCCAGGTTGGTCAGCTGCGCC
Source organism: uncultured bacterium (assembly GCA_965233055.1). Lineage (GTDB taxonomy): Bacteria > Pseudomonadota > Gammaproteobacteria > Burkholderiales > Burkholderiaceae_D > Telluria_A. The sequence goes on along the minus strand of CBDDRJ010000124.1, from coordinate 8,546 downwards.
TCCAGCGTCGGCTGGGTGCGGTCGATGAAGCGCTGCGCCACCGGCCCCAGCTCGCGCGCATTCGACACCGAGCAGTGCTTGAGGATGCCTTCGCGCGTCTCGAACATCAGGTTCAGGCCATTGAAGGCGCCGTAGTGCTCTTCGAGCGTGTCGACCACGCGCAGGCTCTGCAGGTTGTGCTCGAAGCCGCCGAAGTCCTTCATGCATTCGTTGAGCACGTCCTGGCCCACATGGCCGAACGGCGTATGGCCCAGGTCGTGCGCCAGCGAGATCGCTTCGACCAGGTCCTCGTTCAGGCGCAGATTGCGCGCCAGCGAACGGCCCACCTGTGCCACCTCGATCGAGTGGGTCAGCCGGGTGCGGAACATGTCGCCCTCGTGGTTGAGGAACACCTGGGTCTTGTATTCGAGGCGGCGGAACGCCGAGCTGTGGATGATGCGGTCGCGGTCGCGCTGGAACTGGCTGCGCGACGCATGGGTGCCTTCCGGATGGCGGCGGCCGGGGCCATCGTTCGAGCGCGCCGCATAGGGCGCGAGGTACTGTTCTGGATTCATCAAAATCTGACTCCGGTTGAAACACCGGCCTTCAGGCCGGGGCGCACAGAATACCCCGGCCTGAAGGCCTGTCGCACTTCAATTGCTGGCGCGGGGTTCGAGTGCTACTTGTGGGTGCCGGCGGCCAGCGTGGCCACCAGCAGCTCGTGCGGTACGCTGCCGATATGCGGCACGCCCAGCGGTTTGACGAGGATGAACTTGATGGCGCCGCCTTCGTTCTTCTTGTCCACTTCCATCAGCTCGAGCCAGCGTTCAAGGCCGAGGTCGGGTGCGACCGTCGGCAGGCCGGCAGCGGCGACCACGGCGCGGATGCGGGCGACAGCGGCGGCATCGATGAAGCCCATGCGCTGCGACAGGTCGGCCGCCATCACCATACCGCAGCCGACCGCTTCGCCGTGCAGCCACTGGCCGTAGCCCAGGCCCGCCTCGATCGCGTGGCCGAACGTGTGGCCGAAATTGAGGATGGCGCGCAGCCCCCCTTCGCGCTCGTCCTGGCGCACCACGTCGGCCTTGATCTGGCACGAGCGCAGGATCGCGTGCGACAGCGCCTGCGGGTCGCGCCCGACCAGCTGCGCCATATTGTTCTCGATCCAGTCGAAGAACTCGCAATCGATGATGGCGCCGTGCTTGATCACTTCGGCCAGCCCGGCCGACAGTTCGCGCGCCGGCAGCGTGCCCAGCGTGGCGGTGTCGGCCAGCACCGCGCGCGGCTGGTAGAAGGCGCCGATCATATTCTTGCCCAGCGGGTGGTTGATGCCGGTCTTGCCGCCAACCGAGGAGTCGACCTGCGACAGCAGTGTGGTCGGCACCTGGATGAACGGCACGCCGCGCATATAGCTGGCGGCCGCATAACCGGTCAGGTCGCCGATCACGCCGCCGCCCAGCGCCACCAGCGTCGTCCTGCGGTCGCACTGGTGCGCCAGCAGCGTGTCGAACACCTGCATCAGGCTGTCCCAGTTCTTGTGCTGCTCGCCGTCAGGCAGCACGATCTCGATCACGTCGAGGCCGGCCTGGCGCAGCGGCTCGGCCAGCTGGGACAGGTAGAGCGGCGCCACCGTCGTGTTGGTGACGACCGCCACCCTGCGCCCTCCGATATGGGGCAGCAGCAGGTCGGGGCTGCCCAGCAGCCCGGGGCCGATCGTGATCGGATAACTGCGTTCGCCGAGGTCGACGCGCAGGCAGAGGGGGGAAGGCATCATGTTTCGTGTTTGCGCCGGCGGCGGGCACTCGGCCTGCATCTGCTCCAGCTGGTTCAAAATGGTTTGGACCATCGATTGTACGTTAGGTCGGCCGGTGTCGATGACCAGGTCCGCAATTTCCAGGTACAGGGGCTCGCGCAGCGCGGTCAGTTCCTCCAGCTTCCTGCGCGGGTCGGCCGTCTGCAGCAGCGGCCGGTTCTTGTCGTGCGCGGTGCGCGCCAGGATCGAATTGACGGTGGCGCGCAGGTAGACCACGGTGCCGTGGGCCGACAGTAAGGCCCGGTTGTCGGGCGCCAGGATGGCGCCGCCGCCGGTGGCCAGCACGATGCCCTGGCGCGCGCAAAGGTCGCGGATCACGTCCGTTTCGCGCCGGCGGAAGCTGGCCTCGCCTTCGATCTCGAATATCCACGGAATCGACGCGCCGGTGCGGGCCTCGATCTCGTGGTCGGAGTCGATGAACTGCAGGCCCAGCTTGCGCGCCAGCAGGCGGCCGATGGTGGTCTTGCCCGCCCCCATCATGCCTACCAGGAATATATTGCCAACTACCATATCGGGATCCAGTGTTACCGCTCGCTGGCCCGGCCAGGGCCAGGCCACGCCTATCAAGGGCAAGTCATCAGGGCCGTGAACGGATAACTGGTCACATTGCCGCGCGGCGTCGTCACCGTTACATTGAAGGTACCGGTGACCGCTCCGGTACAGGAAACGGTCAGCGGGCTCGAGATCGTCACCAGGTGGTACGAACCTTGGTTACCCGACACATTATTGCCCGACAGGTCGTCGGCCCCGCTGGTATTGTGCGGGTAGACATTGGCCACCGTGGCCGGCGCCACGCCGATCGCCGTCGTATTGAACAGGCTGGTCAAGGTCACGGTCGAGCCGGACGGCATCGGGTTATTGTTGATGTCGTTGATCTGCAGTGAGAACGAGCGCGACTGGGCCGACGCAATGCTGCCCAGGTCGACGACGGCACCGGTCAGCGCCGTGGTACTGCCATTCATATAGACATTGGTGGCGAAGCTGCCGCTGAAGAACACCGCGATCTTCTTCGACAGCACGCTGCTGTTGTCGGTCGTATTGGCGCAGACGGTCGCCACGCCGGTTCGGGTCGCGTCGTTGGTGCCGCCGGTGGCCGCGTTGCAAGGGGTAGCCGGCGTATTGGCCGAATGGCTGCGCGGGTCCTGGGTCCGGAATGCGACCGTGCAGCCGCCGTTGACGGTGTTGCAGGCGCCCTTGGCCGAGCTGCCAACCGCGCCCATATTGCTCTGGAACGTGATCGGGGTGCCGTCGGCCACCGGGTTGCCGCTGGCATCGGCCAGCAGCACGGTGATATTGGCGGCCGGCGTCGCCGTTCCGCTGTCGTAGATCCAGCCTTCGATATTGGGCTTGTCGATGCTGATCGACATGGCGCGCGCCACCGGCTGGCCGGTGGTGACGACGATCGAATCGGACAGCGTCGACACCAGGCCGAGGTCGAGCGAAGCCTTGATGCGGAAGGTGGTCGGGGTCGAGCCGGAATTGACGGTGGTGATCACTTCGCCGTTTTGGTCGGTGCTGTCGGACGCCTTGTTGATCGTCACCAGCGACGAGGTGGTCGAGAACGTCACCGTCTTGCCCGGCAGCGGGTTGTTGAAGATGTCGAACACCTTGAATTTCAGGGTCGCCGTCTCGGTGCGGCCGATGCCGCCCTGGCCCTTGATGACGATCGAGTTGTCGACCGGGGTGGCGGAAATGAACTGGATCGACGAGGCGGCCGGGGTGGCAATGGTCAGGGTGGCCGTCTTCGGCTGGGTCACGCCCGACACCGAGGCCGAAATGACGTCGTTGTTGGCGCAGCCCTGGTCGCGGAACACCGCAGTGGCGGTGCCGCTGCTGGTGGCGACGGTGGCGGCGAAGGTGGCCTTGCCGGCGGCCACGCAGGCCGAGCTGAAGGTCACGTTCATCTGCTGGTCGGCGTACTTGACGCCGCCGGCCAGCACGTCGATCGACACCACGGTCGAGCCGTAGGCGGCGATCGAGGCCGGTTCGAGGCGCAGCGTCGACAGCGACAGCGCGGTAGCGCCGACCATGAAGTTCGCTTCGCCCACCAGCGTGTCGCCGCTGACGGTGGTCGAGGCGGTCAGGCGGCCGGCGCCGGAGGCGGCCAGGCTGGCCGGGCGCAGCGTGATGGTGGCGATGCCGTTGGCGTCCGACAGCGTGGTGCCGACCGAAGGCGAGAACACCGCCAGCGTATTGTCGGTCGCGAAGTTGACCAGGGCATTGCCGATCGGCAGGCCGTTCTTGTCGGTCAGCATGGCGCGCGCCGTCAGCGGCGAGGCGGCGCTGACCGAATTGCTTGGCAGGCCGTTCGAATCGAGCAGGGTCACGGCCACGCTGGCCGACGTCACCGGCGCCACCAGCACCGTGTAGTTGGCTTCGCTGGTGACGGTGGAGCCGCCCATCGTGACGGTGGCGGTGACCTTGCCGGCGCCGTTGACGGCCAGGCTGGCCGGACGCAGCGTCGCCAGCGCGACACCGGAGCTGTCGGTCAGGCTGGTGCCGGTGGTCGGCGCGATCGTGCCAAGGGCGCCGTCGGTGGCGAAGCTGACCAACGCATCCTTGATCGGCACGCCGGCACGGTCGCTGACGATGGCCCGGATGGTCAGCGGCGAGGCGCTGCTGACGCTGTTGGAGACGGCGCCGCTGGCATTGACGAAGGTCAGCGACATCGCCACCGGGGTGGCGGCGGCCACCGAATAATTGGCGCTGCCGGTCAAGGTGGCGCCGGCCACGACGACGCTGGCGGTCAGGGTGCCGGCACCGCTGACCGAAGCGGACGCGGCGTGCACCACCACGCTGGCCACGCCGGACGCGTCGGTCAGTGCGGTACCGATGGTCGGCGTGATCGAAGCCAGCGCCGTATTGGTGGAAAACGCGACGACGGCATTGGCCAGCGGCTTGCCGGCCGCGTCGAGCACGGTGGCCTTGCCGGTCAAGTCGGCACCGGTCGACAGCGCGCTGCTGGCGGCGCCGGCCGCGTTGAACATGGCCACGCTGACGGTCGGCGTCTTGGTCGCGTTGCTGCCGCCGCTGACGGCGCCCGGGTTGCCGCCGCCGCCGCAGGCGGCCAGCAGCATCGAGCAGGCCAGCACGGTGATGCCGCCGCGCAGGCGTTGTAGCAGATTCGTTTGGTTGGTATTCATTGTTTGCGTCCTGTTGCTTTTGTACTGGTGTGGTGCTGGCCTAGCGGGTCGACAAGCGGTCGGCCACGATCTTCGGCGTGATGAAAATCAGCAGCTCGGTCTTGTCGTTGGTGCGGGTGGTGGACTTGAACAAATGGCCGACCAGAGGCAGATCACCCAGCAGCGGCACCTTGGACTCGGTGCTGCGGTCGGAGGTCTGGTAAATCCCGCCCAGCACCACGGTGCCGCCATTTTCCACCATTACCTGGTTTTTCACATGCTTGTTGTCGATCGCGAAACCGGCCCGGGTTTCCTGACCGACACTATCCTTATTGACTTCGACTTCCAGCATGATATTGCCGTCGGGCGTGATCTGCGGCGTCACTTCCAGCTTCAGGTTGGCCTTCTTGAACGTGATTGCGGTGGCGCCGCTGCTGGTGGCAGTCTGGAACGGCAGCTCGACGCCCTGCTCGATCAGGGCCATGACCTTGTCGACCGTGATCACGCGCGGGCTCGAAATGATCTTGCCCTTGCCTTCGGCTTCCAGCGCCGACAGTTCCAGGTTCAGGAAGCGGTTGGCGGCGGCCGAGAACAGGCTGATGCCGATCGAGGCGGCGGCCACGCCGTTGATGCCGGCAGCGGGCAGGTTGACCAGGTTCTGGTTGGTCCAGCCGTCGCCGGCATCGGGCGTCTGTCCGGTCAGCTGGCCGACCCCGGTCAGGCCGCCGCCGATGGCGATGCGCTGGTTGCCATTGCCGATCTGGTAGCCGGCATCGCCGCCGCGGAAGCCGCGCAGGTCGGCGAAATTGAGCTTGGCGCCGAGATTGCGGCCGAAAGTATCGGATGCCTCGACGATGCGGGCCTCGATCACCACCTGTTTGGACGCGATGTCGGTCTTGCCGATCAGCTTGCGGATATCCTCGATCTTGGACGCCACGTCGGTGACGAACACCTGGTTGGTGCGGGCGTCGATGACGGCGCTGCCGCGCTTGGACAGCACGCTCTTCTTGTCGCCGCCGGCGTCGAGGCCGAACACGGTACGGAACGATTCGGCCTTCTGGTAATTGAGCTGGAACACCTCCGAGCGCAGCGGCTCGAGTTCGGCGATCTGGGCCTTCTGCTCGAGCTCGAGCTTTTCCTTGGTCAGCAGCTCGTCGCGCGGCGCGATCCACACCACGTTGCCGTTCTTGCGCATGTCGAGGCCCTTGGCGCGCAGGATATTGTCGAGCGCCTGGTCCCACGGCACTTCCTTCAGCCGCAGCGTCAGGTTGCCGGCCACGCTGTCGCTGGTGATGATGTTCAGGCCCGAGATATCGGCGATCGCCTGCAGCGCGGCGCGCACTTCGACGTTCTGGAAATTGAACGAGATGCGCTCGCCGCGGTAGCCCAGCGTGCCCTGGGTCAGCTTATTGGGGTCTTCGCGGATCGGCTTGACGTCGAGCACCAGCTGGGTGTCGCTCTGGTAGACGGTGTGCTCCCACAGGCCCTTGGCCTCGATCACCATGCGCACATTGTCGCCCTGCGGCACCGTCGTCACCAGCTGCACCGGGGTGCCGAAGTCGGTCACGTCGAGGCGGCGGCGCAGCGTTTCGGGCAGGCCCGTGTTCATGAAGTCGACCGTGATCTTGTCGCCGGCCTGGCGCACATCGACCGCCACCTGGCTGTTGGGCAGGTCGATCACGACCTTGCCTTCGCCGCCCACGCCGCGGCGGAAATCGAGGTCGCGCAACATCTGGCGCGCCGGCGCGCCGGCCGGCGCCGGGCCGGCCACGGGCAGGCCCGACGCATTGACGGCCTGGGCCACGCCGCCCGAGCCTTCGATGGTGACGATGATCGACTTGCCGTCGATCGCTGTGGCGTAGTTCAGCGGCCGCTTCAGGTTCAGCACCAGGCGCGAACGCTCGCCGGCCTGCACCAGGTTGATCGAGCGCAGGTCGCCGATATTGAGATCGAGCGTGTTCTTGCCGGTGGCATTGCTGGTGGCGCCGAAGTCGAGCGCGATGCGGGCCGGGTTGGTGATCGAAAAGCCGAGCGGCGCCTTGGCCGGGGCCTCCTTGAGGCGGATGTTGACGATGACGTTCGAACCCTGCTGGTTGGCCGTGATCGCCTCGATGGCATTGTCTTGCGCCAGCGCCGCGCTGCCCGCCAGGGCCAGCGCCAGCAGCACGCAATAGCGCATGGCCCGGGCTGCCAGCCCGGCCATGCTACGGTTGGTATTAGCGATCATTTTCTTGTCTCCTTACCCTGCGCCACTTGCAGCTCCAGCTTGGACATGCGCTCGACCCAATCGCCGGTCGCATCCTGGACTGATTCCCTGATATTGACTGCTGCTTCCGTCACGCTGGTGACGAGCCCGAAATTGGGCCCGATATGCTGGCCTGCCGCCACCCGGTGCACCGCGCGGTCGATCTGCAGCACGGCATAGTTGACGCCGCCCTTCTGGATCACGCCCACCATCTTGATGGTGTCGAGCGGGTATTCCTCGAGCAGCTCCTTGCGCCGGTTGGTGTCGGGCTTGAATTTACTGGACGAATTGCTGGCCGCGCGCGCCAGCTCGGTCAGCAGCTTGTTGTTGCTGAACGGATCAATGGTGTCCTTGACGGCATAGGCGTACGGCACGAAGGTCTTGGGCTCGGACAGCGGCGTCACCGCCACCTTGGTTTCGCTCTTGACCTTGGCCATCCAGTCCTTGACTTCCTTGACGTCGCTGTCGCTGCACCCGGACAGCAGCAAGCCGGCCAGCACGCAGCAAGGCATGAGGCGCTTGATCGTCATTTGCCCCCCTCTTTCTTGGCCTTGTTTTTCTTGTCCTTGTCGGCCTGCGCTTTGCGTTGGGCGTTCACTTCGTCCGGATCGAGGTAGCGGAAGGTCTTGGCGATGGCGTCAAGCTGCAGTGCGCCGTCGGGCTTGACCGTCACCTGCATATTATTGAGCGTGACGATGCGCGGCAGGTTGGCCATGTCGCCGGCGAAGGCGCCCAGGTCGTGGTAGCTGCCGGTGACCTTGACCTCGATCGGCAGCTCGGCGTAGTACTCCTTGACCACCACCTGGCCCGGTTTGAACAGGTCGAACTGCAGGCTGCGGCCGATGCCGGCCTGGGTGATGTCCGACAGCAGCGCCGCCATTTCCGCCTTGCTCGGCAGCTGCTTCTGCAGCCGCTCGACGTACTGGTCGACCTGCTTGCGCTGCGCCTGCAGCGCCTCCAGGTTGATGGCCTGGGCGATCTTAGTGGTGTATTCGTCGCGTAGCCGCTGTTCATCCTGAGCGCCGCGCTCCTGGTCCTCGAACTGCGAGCTCCAGTAGCCGAAATGGCCGAGGGCGACCACGGCGACGATCACGCCGAACCCGCACAGCAGGCGCGGCGCCAGCGGCCACAGGCCTGGCGGGCGTCCGGCCAGGTCCTTGAACTGGCCTGCCACGGACTGGCTTAGTACTTTCAGGTCGATGTTCATTTGCGTCTGCGCCTCGTCTTATCGGAGCTTGACGCCACCTCGGCGCCGATCTTTGCCCCGATGGCGCCGGCCATCGCGCCACCGAGCGCGCCTGTCCCGGCCGGCGCCGGTGCCGCCGCGGCCTCGGCGGCGGCCGCCGGCGCTGCCGGCGCGTCCGCTGCTGCTGCCGGCGCGTCCGCT
>CBDDRJ010000123.1:0-25919 GCA_965233055.1 uncultured bacterium | reverse complement strand
ATGATAATCTATTCGGAGTAACATTCCAAGAAATTTTTCGGGGACTGCACAATGCAAAACGGGCGGCCTTGAGGGGGCCGCCCGTTTTGGGTAGGGTGGGTAGGCTTGCCTACCCACCCGGACTGTTCACTTGACGATGGTCTGGTGCTCGCCTTCGGCGCGGGCACGGATCACGCCGATGCGCGCGACGGTTTCGCCGGCGGCAGTCAGCTGCGCAAACGCGGCGTCGGCCACATCGGCGCCGACGATGACGGCCATGCCGATACCGCAGTTGAACACGCGGTGCATCTCGGCGTCGGCCACGCCGCCATGCTGCTGCAGCCACTGGAACAGCGGCGGCATGGTCCACGATGTCGAGTCCAGTTCGGCCGTCAGGTGGTCGGCCAGCACGCGCGGGATGTTCTCGACCAGGCCGCCGCCGGTGATGTGCACCATGCCCTTGACTTCCATCGATTCCATCAGCGCCAGCAGCGGCTTGACGTAGATGCGGGTCGGCTGCATCAGCACGTCGGCCAGCTTGCGGCCGTGGAAGTCGGCGTCCAGGTCAGGCTTGGCCACTTCGATGATCTTGCGCACCAGCGAATAGCCGTTCGAATGCGCGCCCGACGAGGCCAGGCCCAGCACCACGTCGCCCGGGACAATCTTGCTGCCGTCGATGATCTTCGATTTCTCCACTGCGCCGACGGCAAAGCCGGCCAGGTCGTATTCGCCGGCCGGGTACATGCTCGGCATTTCGGCCGTTTCGCCGCCGATCAGGGCGCAGCCGGCCTGCTCGCAGCCTTCGGCGATGCCCTTGACCACGGCGGTCGCGGTCGGCACGTCGAGCTTGCCGCAGGCGAAATAGTCGAGGAAGAACAGCGGCTCGGCACCCTGCACCAGGATGTCATTGACGCTCATGGCGACCAGGTCGATGCCGACCGTGTCGTGGCGGTTCAGTTCAAACGCGAGCTTGAGCTTGGTGCCGACGCCGTCCGTGCCCGACACCAGCACCGGCTCTTTGTATTTTTTGCTGATCTCGAACAGCGCGCCGAAGCCGCCGATGCCACCCATGACGCCTTCGCGCATGGTGCGCTTGGCAAACGGCTTGATCGCTTCGACCAGGGCGTCGCCAGCGTCGATGTCGACACCGGCGTCGCGGTAGGAGAGGGAAACATTAGAAGGTTGGCTCATGGTGTTATGGGGCGCGGAGGCGGTAAAATAGAAGGCTGTAGACCGTGGCGCAATGCTTGCGGCGCCTTCGGTGAATCCGCTATTTTATCAAAATGGCCCGTCCAAAGCTTCTTTAACGTACTTAAAAAGATATTCATGCCCTTTTCCCTGACGTCGGAACAGAAGCAAACGGCATTTTGGTTATCAGTCTGGCTATGCTTTGTGCTGCTGCTGGTCGCCCTCGGCCCGATCCTGACCCCGTTTATCGCCGCCGCCATCCTCGCCTACGCCTTGAATGGCCTGGTCGACTATATCGACCACCTGCCGCTGGGCCGCTTCACGCTGCCGCGCCCGCTCGCCGTGGTGCTGGTGATGCTGCTGTTCCTGTCGTCCGTCACGGCGCTGGTGCTGATCGTGGTGCCGGTGCTGCAGCAGGAGATTCCGCTGCTGAAGGCGCAGATTCCTTTATTTCTTGACAAGTTCAACGAAGTCGTCGCCCCCCGCCTGCAGGAACTGGGCATCAAGGTGCGGCTCGACAGTGCCAGCATCAAGACGCTGTTGACCGAGCAATTTGCCACCGGCAGCGAAGAAATGTGGAGCACGGCCTTCGCCAAGATGCGGGTCGGCGGCGCCGCCCTGCTGGGCTGGCTGGCCATGGTGGTGCTGGTGCCGGTGCTGCTGTTCTACCTGCTGCTGGACTGGCACCAGATCCTCGACCGCGTCAGCGGCGCCGTGCCGCGTCGCTGGGTGGCGCGCACCGTCGCCATGGCGGCCGAGGTCAACCACCTGCTGGCCCAGTACCTGCGCGGCCAGCTGCTGGTGATGCTGGTGCTGGCCGTGTACTACTCGGTCGGCTTGACGATCGCCGGCTTCGACGTGGCGCTGCCGGTCGGTATCCTGACCGGTCTGCTGGTATTCATCCCCTACCTGGGCTTCGGCCTGGGCCTGGTGCTGGCCCTGATCGCCGCCGTGCTGCAGTTCAGCGGCTGGCAGGGCCTGATTTCGGTGGCGGTCATCTATGGTTTCGGCCAGGTCATCGAAGGCTTTTACCTGACGCCGCGCCTGGTGGGCGAGCGGATCGGCTTGAATCCGCTGGCCGTGATCTTCGCCCTGCTCGCCTTCGGCCAGCTGTTCGGCTTCGTCGGCGTGCTGCTGGCACTGCCCGCGTCGGCCGTGCTGATGGTCGCGTTCCGCCACCTGCGCCACCACTATCTGAGCAGCAGCTTCTATAATGGCTAGACGATTCACAATTTTACATACAAAGAAACGAGCGCGATGAAACAGCTGGTGCTCGACCTAGGCGCCGACGTGGCGCACAGCTTCGATACCTTCGAGGTGGGACAAAACAGCGAACTGGCGCACCAGATGCACCAGTTCGCGCTGCGCACGGCGCGCGAACACTTCGCTTACCTGTGGGGCGAGAGCGCGGCCGGCAAGACCCATATGCTGCAGGCCCTGGCGGCAGGCGATGGCGCGCGCTATATCGGCGCCGACGCCCCGGCCGGGCAGTTCGATTTCGACCCGGCCGTCAGCCTCTACCTGCTCGACGACTGTGAAAAACTCTCGCCCGAGCGCCAGATCGACGCCTTTGCCCTGTTCAACCAGATCCGCGAGCACGGTGCCTACATGGTCTCGACCGGCGCCACCCCGCCGGCCGTGCTGCCGGTGCGCGAGGACCTGCGCACCCGCATGGGCTGGGGCCTGGTGTACCAGATCCACGGCCTGTCGGACGAGGAAAAGATCGCCGCCCTGACCCATGCCGCCGAAGCCCGCGGGCTGAACCTGTCGGCGACCGTGTTACCCTATCTGCTGTCCCATTTCAGGCGCGATATGCGCTCCCTATCGACGATGCTCGACGCACTCGATCAATATTCCCTCGAAACCCAGCGGCCGGTCACCCTGCCGCTGCTGCGCGACCTGCTGCTACAAGCGCAGGCGGGCGAACCTGTACAGGCCCCGGAATGAGCGACATCGCCCTGTTCGACCTCGACCACACCCTGCTGCCGATCGATTCGGACTACGAATGGGGCCAGTTCCTGGTGCGCATTGGCGCCGTCGACCCGGTCGAATTCAAGCGCGCCAACGACGAGTTCTTCGCCCAGTACCAGGCCGGCGTGCTGGACCCGGTGGCCTACCTCGAATTTGCCCTCGGCACCCTGGCCCAGTTTCCACGCGAGCGGCTCGACGCCATGCACGCCCAGTTCATGCGCGAAGTGGTCGAACCGAACATCCTGCCGCAGTCGAAGGCGCTGCTGCGGCGCCACCTTGACGCCGGCGACCTGGTCGCCATCATCACCGCCACCAACCGCTACGTCACCGCGCCGATCGCAGCAAGCCTCGGGGTAGAGCACCTGATCGCCGCCGAGCCCGAGCTCGACGCCAGCGGCAAGATCACCGGCAAGCTGGTCGGAACGCCGACCCAGGGCGCCGGCAAGGTCACCCATACCCACGCTTGGCTGGCAAAGCAGGGCAAGACGCTAAGCAGTTTCGAGCGCAGCCACTTCTACAGCGATTCGCACAACGATATTCCCCTCCTGTCAGTCGTCACCCACCCGGTCGCCACCAACCCAAATACGCTACTGGCCACGCATGCCAACGCCCGGGGCTGGCCATTACTTCACTTATTCAATGATTAAAAAATTCATCCGCAAGATCCTCGGCGTCAAAGACACCGCACGCAACACCACCGAGCCGGTGGTACTTGGCCCGAACGAGCACGGCATCGACCCGCGCCTGCTGTCGTCGAACGCGATCCGCGTCACGCAGACGCTGCAGGAAGCCGGCTACAAGGCCTTCGTGGTGGGCGGCGCGGTACGCGACCTGCTGCTGGGGGTCAAGCCGAAGGACTTCGACATCGCCACCAACGCCACGCCCGAGCAGGTCAAGCGGCTGTTCCGGCGCGCCTTCATCATCGGCAAGCGCTTCCAGATCGTGCACGTGATGTTCGGCCAGGACCTGCTGGAAGTGACCACCTTCCGCGGTGCCGGCGCCGACAACTCGCCGAAAGACGAACATGGGCGCGTCCTGCGCGACAATAACTTCGGCCCCCAGCACGAAGACGCGATGCGGCGCGACTTCACCATCAACGCCATGTACTACGACCCCGAGACCCAGGAAGTGCTGGACTACCACGGCGGCATCGGCGACATCCGCGCCAAGACCTTGCGCATCATCGGTCAGCCGGAAGCGCGCTACCGCGAAGACCCGGTGCGCATGCTGCGCGTGGTGCGCTTCGCGGCCAAGCTCAAGTTCAGCATCGAGCCGACCACGCGCGCGCCGATTCCCGTGATGGCACCGCTGATCGACAATGTGCCGGCCGCCCGCGTGTTCGACGAAATGCTCAAGCTGCTCATGAGCGGCCACGCGCTGGCCTGCCTGCAGCAGCTGCGCCAGGAGGGCCTGCACCACGGCCTGCTGCCGCTGCTCGACGTCGTGCTCGAGCAGCCGATCGGCATGAAGTTCGTGACGCTGGCGCTCGAATCGACCGACAAGCGCATCAACGTCGGCAAGGGCGTCTCGCCCGGCTTCCTGTTCGCCTCGCTGCTGTGGCACCAGGTGGTGGAGAAATGGACCGCCTACAAGGCGGCCGGCGAATCGCCGATCCCGGCCCTGCACCTGGCTGCCGACGACGTGCTCGACGCCCAGACCGAGCAACTGGCACTACAGCGCAAGATCGCATCGGACATGCGCGACATCTGGTCGATGCAGCCGCGCTTTGAGCGCCGCCAGGGCAAGGCGCCGTACAAGCTGCTCGAGCACCCGCGTTTCCGCGCCGGCTACGACTTCCTGCTGCTGCGCTGCGAATCGGGCGAGATCGACATGGACATCGGCGAGTGGTGGACCGCGTTCTACGAAGGCGACATCAGCGAGCGCGAACGCCTGCTGACGAGCGCCGTCAGCGCGCCGGGGCCGAAACGCAAGCGCGCGCCGCGCCGGGGCAGCCGCAGCAAGGCCGCGGCCGGAGGCTTTGACGCGCCGCAGAACTCCCACGAAGAATGATTGCCTATATCGGTATCGGCGCCAACCTGGGCGATGCCGGCGGCAATGTGCTTGACGCGATAGCGCGCCTGGCCGCGGCCACCACGCTGGTGGCCAGCTCCAGCCTGTACCGCACGGCGCCGGTCGATTCGTCCGGCGATGACTATATCAATGCTTGTGCCTGCATCGACACACAACTCGATGCGCCGGCTGTGCTGGCGCTGCTGCAACAAATCGAACTGGCGCACGGGCGCGAGCGGCCCTACCGCAACGCGCCGCGCACGCTCGACCTGGACTTGCTGCTGTATGGCCAGCAGCAGATCCACCTGCCGCAATTGAACGTGCCGCATCCGCGCATGCAGGAGCGTGCCTTCGTGCTGGTACCGCTGCTGGAGATCGCGCCCGACGTCAGCATTCCCGGGCTGGGGCCGGCCCGCGATTTTCTCGATGCCGTGTCAAGCCAGGACATTGCAAGGATAGGCTGAGATGCAGATTCCGATCATCGTCCAGAGTGCGGGCCTCTTGGTGCTGTCGAATGTCTTCATGACGATCGCCTGGTACGGGCACCTGAAGAACCTGTCGGCCAAGCCGTGGTGGATAGCCGCCTTCATCAGCTGGGGCATTGCCCTGTTCGAGTACCTGCTGCAGGTGCCGGCCAACCGCATCGGCTTCAGCCAGTACAGCCTGGCCCAGCTCAAGATCATGCAGGAAGTGATCACGCTGGCCGTGTTCGTGCCATTCGCGATGTTCTACATGAACGAGCCATTCAAACTCGACTACGTATGGGCCGGCCTGTGCCTGGTCGGCGCGGTGTACTTCATCTTCCGCAACTAATTATCTCAATTTCAGGTTGAAGCTAGGAGTCTGCGCGGCAGAACTCTGAATTCGGACCAATTTCGGAAAAGTCGTTCAATCGACGAGGCATGGCTCGACGTCGTTCCCCGCTGATCCGCTCCAGGCGCTCCAGTGCGTCGGCCAGGCGTCGTTCGATGGCCAGGGGATATGGCAGCGCACTCGCTGGCGCGCAGCTGCGCTGCAACTTGGCGCGCAATACGCTGGCTCGCGCGAAAGTGCGCTCGCCCGGTCGGCGTATCATCAGCCAGTGCCATGCGTTGCCGGTCAGACCGGTCAGTTGCAGCAGCATTTGGCGTGGCGAGACGGGCTTATCACGAAAGATGAGGTCGTCACCAATCACTTTAGCGTGATAGGTCACGCGGGAGTATTCGATCCGTACCTCGGTGCCGGATGGCAGAAACAGGCACTTCCAGCGATAACCTGCACCTGTATCGGCTTGCCCGTCGATGGTCTGCCGCGCTAGCCAGTCTGCAACGGCCTCATCAAGAATGTGCGTTAGCGTGCCCGCCAGCGGGTGCGCTTGCGTAAATGCCAGTAGCGCCGCCAAGGTGGCGGGGCTGATCGCATCACGTATGCCGTTCATGTTCGCCCCTGTGTTTGTTAATGTTTATTTGACCGACCACAAGCGCAGAGGTTCAGTACGGGCACAAACGAGCATGAGAACGGGACATGATGACATACGCGCGCGACGCCGGGTTCCTTACCGGTCGCGCCGCTGGCAACTCAACTTGGGTCGCTCAAAATCTGTTCGCCGCGCAGACTCCAAGAACTCAGTCAACAGCTTCCGCCAGGAATACTCTCACCCGTCCTAAGGTTAAAACCCAGGAAGCATCTATACCCCTCGTCTGGCCTATATGAGCACCAGAGATCTCGCTTGCGGCGCAGGCGTTCTCCTTTTTCGGCACTACAAGTGGCTTTGGCATCCGGATAGATTGATTCGAAAATTTCCTTCGCAGCCTGTCCACCAATTTCAATGGAAAGTTTCCTATCGTCCTTCGTCGGCGTCCCTTCTGCACCCAATTTTCCGGAGTAGATCGTATACTCTGCTCCTTTTAGTGCTTTGGCCGGCGCCGGCCAGACTGCCTTTTCATTGGCGTAAGCGGTCAACAACAACGTGCTTGCGAATATCAGGAGTAGTAGCTTCCTCATTTTTTCGTCTCCGCACGAATTGCAACGTGAAAGTGGTCATCATGGTCGACCCATGGTCGTACACCGGGAATTTTCGGGTCATTGAAAAGTATAGTCACTACGGATGGATGAGAGAAAAAAAGAGCAATTAGTTTCGCAGTCGCCGCCTGGTCGTATTCTTTTTCTTCGCTGCGGTCTACTCCTTTTCGCTTTCCATCGGTTCGAATCGCCCGAACGTCCACCTGCAGACCATTCTTATGAGTACCATGTTTGGGAAATTTTGGACCGCCTGCCAGACTAATATTCCCAATGCCAAACTTCCGATTATCGACAAACTGCCATTCTCGCTCGACAAAAAGTAGGACAGACAACAACGCTGGATGTGCATACTGCCCAGCACCTTCACTTGGCGTGCCATAGACATAGTAGCCGGCGTCGTCTGGAGACTGGGGCAGCATGAAATAGCCGCGCTTATCCTTTGGTTGAAATCCCGTCATGGCCGACACCGGCTACACGCTTTTGTTGGAAGCGAGGTCCCAACCGCCGGCAGTGTTTCCGCTAACGCCACCGCCAATTTTTTGCCTCGTATATTTCCACTTGACCCTCGAGAACTTCAAACCAATGGAATCCCGAAGGTCGCCTCCCTCGTGAATTGCCTGATCGACGTTGCCAATTAGGACATTTTCCAGCTCAATTTCGTAATACTTGATGGGCTTATTATTTCCGTCTGCCCGCATGAATTCGAGTTTTGCTTTCGGAATGGTTCGGCCGGAAGAACATGTCTGCATCAAGATCGGCGAGGCTAGATCGGCAAGCTTGGTGATGGAAATACTACGGTGCTCGCATCGTTCAGCAGTATGGCCGCCGCCTGTTGACGCTGTCGCGCTTTTGGGTTGTTTCACACCCCACTGCGCCGACGTTAGTTCAATCCAGCCTTCGTGTGCGGCGTCGGTCGATTCGCCTTTGATTCCGTCAATTTGCAGATAGACGTCGAGTGCCATTTCTTCCTCCTGTGCTTGTTTGAAGATGCTGTACCGATTGTCAGCGAACTATATTCAAGAGGAATTGTCGTGAATCAAATTCACACTTGTATTCAAAGGGGCATGCCAACTGCCACGATCACTGCTTCGGGCATTTTTCTCCTATGGCCGGCACCGCTGTGCGAGTCGGGTAGAATGCAGCTAACTAATTACCAAGGATAGTCATGAGCGGTTATTTGCGGGGCAAGGACATGGCCGGCGGCGACGCCCCGGCCCCACTGAAACCGATCCAGAACAAGGCGGTCACTGTGCTGACGCTGGCGGCGATGCGCCAGGCCGGCCAAAAAATCAGCATGCTGACCTGCTACGACGCCAGCTTTGCCGCGCTGATGGAGCGCTGCGGCGTCGAAGTGCTGCTGATCGGCGACTCGCTTGGCATGGTCTGCAACGGCCACGCATCGACGCTGCCGGTGACGGTGGCCGAAGTGGCCTACCACACGGCCGCCGTCGCGCGCGGCGCCAAGTCGGCCATGGTGCTGGCCGATATGCCGTTCGGCAGCTACGCAACGCCGGAGACCGCCTTCGCCAACGCCGTGCAGCTGATCCAGGCCGGTGCCCACATGGTCAAGCTCGAAGGCGGTGCCTGGCTGGCCGAGACGGTGCGCTTCCTGACCGACCGCGCCGTGCCCGTGTGCGCCCACCTGGGCCTGACCCCGCAGTCGGTGCACCAGCTGGGCGGCTACAAGGTGCAGGGCAAGACCATCGAGAGCGCCGACCAGCTCAAGTCCGACGCCCAGCTGCTGCAGGTGTGCGGCGCCCAAATGGTGGTGCTCGAGGCGATTCCCGCCGCGCTGGGCAAGGAAGTGACGGAGCAGCTGGCGATGCCGACCATCGGCATCGGGGCCGGCCCGGATACGGCCGGCCAGGTGCTGGTCATGCACGACCTGCTGGGCGTGTTCCCGGGCCGCAAGGCGCGCTTCGTCAAGAACTTCATGGACGGCCAGACGTCGATCGACGCCGCTATTGAAGCATATGTGGCGGCGGTCAAGGACGGCAGTTTCCCGGCTGCGGAGCACTGCTTCTGAGCTTTGGCGCCACACCGGCCGCCAGCCGGTTGGCATAAAATCTTGGTTGACTGAATAGAAAGTGGTTACACTGACACCTGTTAATCACCCTGCTGCCCACATGGATAAATCCGCTGAAATCCTGATCGTCGACGACTATCTGCTGATCCGTACCGCGATCCGCGGCGTACTGGCCGAGCTGGGCTTCGACAATGTGCACCAGGCCGAGAATGGCAAGGCCGCCCAGGACTTGCTGCGCAAGCAGCATATCGACATCGTCATCGGCGACTGGGGCATGCCGATCCTGAACGGCCTGGACCTGCTCAAGTGGATGCGGCGCGAGGAAAAGCTCAAGTCCATCCCGTTCATGATGGTCACCGCCGAAGCCAATCCGGATTCGGTGCGGGTGGCGATGCAGGCCGGCGTATCGGCCTTCCTCGTCAAGCCGTTCACGGTGCACAGTTTCGCCAGCAAGTTCATGGGCATGCTGGGCCCGGTCGGCGACAAGCCGTCGTCCATGGGCGACCCGAGCGACATCGACCAGCTGGCGCGCGGTGCGCGTTCCGGCCAGCTGACCGCGACCAAGGTAGCGCCACCCAAGGCTGCCGCGGCCAAGGCAGCACCGGCCAGGCCGGCGCCTGCGGCAGCGCCGCGCCCGGCGGCCGAGGCGCGCCCGACCCCGGCCGACCCGCGCAAGGTGATTGGCCTGGAACGGCCGATCGCCGAGCGCGTCAAGAGATGCACGATCCTGATCGTCGACGACATTGCCACCAATATCGAAGTGCTGGCCGGCGCACTGAAGGACGAATACGCGCTCAAGGTCGCGATCACCGGCAAAAAGGCGCTCGAGATCGCGCAGTCGTTCCAGATCGACCTGATCCTGCTCGACATCATGATGCCGGTGATGGACGGCTACGAGGTGTGCCGCCAGCTCAAGGCCAACCCGGCCACCGAGCACATTCCGGTCATTTTCCTGTCGGCGCGCGATGGCGCCGACGATGTCGTCGCCGGCCTGCGGCTGGGCGCCGTCGACTACGTGTCCAAGCCGGTCGACCCGACCATCCTCAAAGCGCGCCTGTCGACCCACCTGACGCTGGCCACCGCCTTCGTCGACCTGAAAAAACAGAACGCCCTGCTGACCGAAAACGCGCACCTGCGCGAGGACGTCGAACGCATGACCCAGCACGACCTGAAGGGCCCGATGTCGGTGGTTCTGCAGGGCAGCCAGGCGCTGCTGGCCAGCGAGCTGTCGGCTAACCAGCGCGAGAACGCGCAGATGATCGAAATGGCGGCCAATAACGCGCTCGAAATGGTCAACCGCACGCTGGACCTGTACAAGATGGAGACCGGCACCTACCAGGCCAACCTGCAGCTGTTCGACCTTGGCGCGCTGGTGCACAATGTGGCGCTGCAGGTGGAGATGGCATTCTCGTGGAAACACGTCACCGTCAGCTTCCCGAGCGGCTTCGACGGCGAATGCCTGGGCGAGCAGATGCTGTGCTATTCGCTGTTCAGCAACCTGCTCAAGAATGCGATGGAAGCGGCGCCCGAGGGCAGCCGCGTCGTGGTCGAGGTCGCCCCAGGTTATGGTGCCACCCATGTCGTGGTCGACAACGAAGGCGAAGTGCCGCAAGAGCTGCATGCCACCTTCTTCGACAAGTACGCCACCATGAACAAGGATGGCGGCACCGGGCTGGGTACCTACTCGGTCAAGCTGATGGCGGAAGTGCAGGCCGGCAGCGTGGCGATGCAGTCGATCGACGGGCATACCCGTATCACTGTCACGCTGCCGAACGCCTGATCCGCGTGGGCACGGGGTCGTTGCACGGTTGTTGGTGCAACGACATGCCCACCCTACGGGTGCTGATTTTCCAATGACCGCGTGGGTTGCAAGCAACCCACCCATCTACGTAGGGTGGGCACTGCGTGCCCACGCGTTCGACCTACACCGCAATCCACGTCGTTTTCAGTTCCGTATACTTGTCTAAGGCATGCAGCGATTTGTCGCGCCCGTTGCCTGACTGCTTGTAGCCGCCGAACGGCACCGTGATGTCGTCGCCATCGTACTGGTTGACGTGCACGGTCCCGGCACGCAGCGCGCGCGCCGTGCGGATCGCGCGCGACAGGTCCGCCGTCCACACCGCCGCCTGCAAGCCATAGGGCGAGGCGTTGGCCTGCCGCACCGCCTCATTGATGTCGGTGAACGACAGCACCGACAGCACCGGCCCGAAAATCTCCTCGCGTGCGATCCGCATGCCGCTGTCGACGCCATCGAAAAGCGTCGGCGCCACATAGTAGCCGCCGCTGCCGACGCGTTCCTGCACGCCGCCGGCGAGCAGCCGCGCGCCCTCGGCCTGGCCGGACTGGATATACCCCATCACGGTCTTGAGCTGGGTCGCATCGACGATCGCCCCCATCACGGTCGCCTCGTCGAGCGGGTCGCCCGGCGCGAAGCCGGGCACCATGGCCAGCGCCTTCTCGATGAAGCGGTCCTTGATCGACGCTTCGACAAACAGGCGCGACGGCGCATTGCAGCTCTCGCCCTGGTTAAAGTAGATGGCGCCAATCGAAGCCGCCACCGCCGCGTCGAGGTCGGGGCAGTCGGCACAGACGATATTGGCGGACTTACCGCCAAGTTCAGTCCAGGCGCGCTTCAGGTTGGACTGGCCCGCCATCTGCACGATCTGCTTGCCGGTACTGGTCGAGCCGGTAAAGCCGATGCAGTCGACATCCATATGCCGCGCCAGCGCCGCCCCCGCCTCCAGCCCGAAGCCGGGCACCACATTGAACACGCCCGCCGGCAGGCCCGCTTCGACGGCGATCTCGGCCAGCCTGAGGCTTGACAGCGGCGACTTCTCGGACGGCTTGAGCACGACGCTATTGCCGGCGGCCAGGGCCGGCGCGATCTTCCAGGCTGCCATGATCAAAGGGTAATTCCACGGCACGATGGCGGCCACCACACCGACCGGCTCGCGCGTGATCAGGGCCAGGCTGTCGCTTGCTGTCGGGGCGATCTGGTCGTAGACCTTGTCGATCGCCTCGCCATACCAGCGCAGGCAGTTGGCACAGGAACGCACGTCCACGCTCTGGCTGTAGCGGATCGGTTTGCCCATATCGAGCGTCTCGAGCAGGGCCAGCTCAGCCTCGTTGGCCAGCACCAGCTCGGCGAAGCGGAGCAGCACCTTCTTGCGCTGTGCGGGCGCCTTGCCGGCCCAGCGGCGGTCTTCGAAGGCGACACGGGCGCTGGCGACGGCCAGCTCGACATCGAGTCCGTCGCAGCGGGCCACCTCGGCCAGCTTGCGCCCGTCGATCGGCGAGATGCAGTCGAAGCGCAGGCCATTGGCGGCGTCAAGCCGCTGGCCGTTGATATAGGCGCGCGCGTCGATCTGTAGCGTTCTTGCACGGTCATGCCAGTTTTGGTCCATTTGTACCTCCTCGTCCGTTGAGGGTGCCGCTATAATCAGCAAATTTTACCGGTTTCGGAGCCTGCGCCCCCATGAACACCACCCTGATCACCTTCGTCGTGCTGTACCTGCTGGGAACGCTTGCACTGGGCGTATGGGCCGGCACCCGGATCAACAATACCAGCGATTTTGCGCTGGCCGGGCGCAACCTGCCTTTGATCATGGTCGTCACCACCACCTTCGCGACCTGGTTCGGGGCCGAGACGGTGATGGGCATTCCCGCCAAGTTCGTGCAGGGCGGCCTGTCGGCCACGGTCGAAGACCCGTTCGGCGCCGGCATGTGCCTGATCCTGGTCGGCATGTTCTTCGCCGCCAAAATGTACAAGCTGAACCTGCTCACCATCGGCGACTACTACCGCGAGCGCTACGGCCGCGGCATCGAAGTATTCTGCTCGAGCGCCATCATCCTTTCCTACCTCGGCTGGGTGGCCGCGCAGATCACCGCGCTGGGCCTGGTATTTTCGGTGCTGACCAATGGCGCCATGTCGGAAACCGTGGGCATGATCGTCGGCACCCTGGCCGTGCTGGTCTATGTGGTGGTGGGCGGCTTCCTGGCCGTGGCCATCACCGACTTCGTGCAGATGATCGTGCTGGTCATCGGCCTGTCCGTCATCGCCTACTTCTCGGCCGACCTGGCCGGCGGCACCGGCCAGGTATTGGCGATGGCCGGGCAAAAGGACCTGTGGAACTTCTTCCCGGCCCCGACCTTCTTCGAGATGGCGACCTTTATCGCGGCCGCCGTGACGATGATGTTCGGCTCGATCCCGCAGCAGGACGTGTTCCAGCGCGTGATGTCGGCCAAGAGCGCGCCGACCGCGCGCGCCGGCGCGATGATTGGCGGCGCCAGCTACATCATGTTCGCCTTCGTGCCGATGTTCATCGTCGCTTGCGCCGTCATCGTCATGGGCCAGAGCGCGCTCGACCTGGCCAAGAATGACTACCAGCGCCTGCTGCCCACCTTTGTGCTGACCAAGATGCCGCTGGTGATGCAGATCCTGTTCTTCGGCGCGCTGCTGTCGGCGATCAAGAGCACCTCGTCGGCCACGTTGCTGGCGCCGTCGACCAGCTTCGTCGAGAACATCCTCAAGAACCTGCGCCCTGGCATGAGCGACAAGCAGCAGCTGTTCGCGATGCGCTGCTCGATCGTGATTTTTGCCGCGATCGTGCTGGCCTACGCCATCGTCATGAAGGGCACGCCGATCTACGACCTGGTGTCGTCGGCCTACCAGGTGACGCTGGTGGCAGCGTTCGTACCGCTGCTGATGGGCCTGTACTGGAAGCGCGCAACGTCGCAAGGCGCCATCCTGTCGGTCGGCTGCGGCATCACCACCTGGCTGCTGTTCTTCCCGCAACTGACCACGCTGGCCGAGTACTTCCCGGGCCAGCTGGCCGGCCTGATCGCCGCCTTCATCGGCATGTTCGCCGGCTCCCTGCTGCCGCAGGTGCTGACCAACCGCAAAGAGAAAAAACAATAAGGTCGATGGTGGGCACGCAGTGCCCACCCTACGCCAGGCAGCTCGGCCGGCCGAACCGTAGGGTGGGCACTGCGTGCCCACCATGACGCTCATACCCAACCGCGTTGGTTCAGGTCGGCCAGGGTCAGGTCCAGGCAATAGCGGATCTTGTCGACCATCTCGTCGATCTGGGCGCGCGTCATCACCAGTGGTGGCGCGATGATCATGCGGTCGCCCACCGCGCGCATGATCATGCCATTGCCGAACATATGGCCGCGGCACACCATGCCGACGGCCTTGTCGGCATCGAATAGTTCGCAGTCGTGGATGGTGGCGCCCTTGCGCCGCACCAGGTTGAGGCCCGCCACAAAGCCGCAGCTGCTGACGTAGCCCACCAGCGGATGATCAGCCAGCGTGGCAAAGCGCTGCGCCAGGTAAGGGCCGGTGTCATTGGCCACTTGCTCAACCAGCTTTTCTTGCTCGATGATGCGCAGGTTTTCCAGCGCCGCCGCGCACGCGACCGGGTGCCCCGAATAGGTGAAGCCGTGGTTGAAATCGCCACCCTTCTCGATCAGCACCTTGGCCACGCGGTCGCCCACCAGCACGCCGCCGAGCGGCACATAGCCGGAGGTGACGCCCTTGGCAAACGTGATCAGGTCAGGCTTGATGCCAAGCCTGCTCGAACCGAACCAGCTGCCAAGGCGCCCAAAGCCGCAGATGACTTCGTCCGCGATCAGCAGGATGTCGTACTTGGCGCAGATGCGGTTGATCTCGGGCCAGTAGGTGGCCGGCGGGATCACGACGCCGCCGGCGCCCTGCACCGGCTCGCCGATGAAGGCGGCGACCTTGTCCGGGCCAAGCTCGAGAATCTTGTCCTCCAGCCAGCTGGCCGCCTTGACGCCGAAGGCGTCTTCCGTCATGCCATGGCCGGACTCGAAATAATTCGGCTGGCCGATATGATGAATACCGGGAATCGGCAAGCCGCCCTGCGCGTGCATGCCGCTCATGCCCGACAGCGAAGCGCCTGCCACCGTGCTGCCATGGTAGGCGTTGTGGCGGCTGATGATGGTGTGGCGCTCCGTGTACCCCATCAGGTCCCAGTAGCGGCGCACCATGCGCAGATTGGTGTCGTTGCCTTCGGACCCGGAGCCGGTGAAGAACACGTGGTTGAAACCTTCGGGCGCCAGGCTGGTCAGCTTGGCTGCCAGCTGCACCGCCGGGACATTGGTCGTATTGAAGAAGCTGTTATAGAACGGCAGCGTCTGCATCTGCTGGTAGACCGCATCCGAGATGCTGGTGCGGCCGTAGCCGACATTGACGCACCACAGGCCCGACATGCCATCGAGGATTTTGTGGCCCTCGGAGTCCCACAGGTAGATGCCCTCGCCGCGCATCATCACGCGCGCGCCCTTTTCGCCCAGGGCCTTGTGGTCGGTGAAGGGATGCATGTAGTGCGCAGCATCGAGCTGCTGGATGGCACGGGTGTCGATTTTGCTCATGGCGTTTCCGAACGAAGGTTTAGACGTGCAGCAGCAAGTGTTCGCGTTCCCACGGGCTGATGACGGTCATGAATTCCTGGTGTTCGAGATCCTTGATGGCGGAGTAGACGTCGATGAAGCGTTCGCCGAGCACGGCGCGCAGCTTGTCTTCGGCACGCAGCCGCGCCAGCGCCTCGGGCAGGCCCTGCGGCAGCTCGTAGGGCATATCGTAGGCGCTGCCTTCCATCATCGGGGTCGGTTCGATCTGCTCGGTCATGCCAAGGTAGCCACAAGCGAGGGTGACTGCAAGCGCCAGGTAGGGATTGGCATCGGCACCGATGATGCGGTTCTCGACGCGCCGGTCCTGCACGCCGGACTCCGGCACGCGGAAGCCGACGGTGCGGTTGTCCAGGCCCCACTGGATATTGATCGGCGCGGCGGACTGGCGCACGATGCGGCGGTAGGAGTTCACGTACGGCGCGACGATGGCCATGGCCGACGGCATATAGCGCTGCAGCCCGCCGATATAGTGCTTGAACAGCGTGCTGGCCGAACCGTCGGGGTTGGAGAAGATGTTCAGGCCGGTCTTGGTGTCGATCACGCTCTGGTGCACGTGCATGGCCGACCCTGGCTCGCCCGCCATCGGCTTGGCCATGAAGGTGGCGTACATATCGTGCTTGAGCGCCGCCTCGCGCAGCGTGCGCTTGAAGAAGAACACCTTGTCGGCCAGGCCCAGCGGGTCGCCGTGCAGGAAGTTGATTTCCATTTGGCCGGCGCCGATCTCGTGGATCAGGGTGTCGACATCGAGGTTCATCATGTCGCAGTAGTCGTAGATGTCCTCGAACAGCGGGTCGAACTCGTTAACGGCGTCGATGCTGTAGACCTGGCGACTGGTTTCGGCCCGGCCGCTGCGGCCGATCGGCGCGCGCAGCGGCAGATCGGGGTCGATGTTCTTGGCTGTCAGGTAGAACTCCAGTTCCGGCGCGACGACAGGCTTCCAGCCTTTGTCGGTGTACATCTTGAGCACGCGCCGCAGCACGGTGCGCGGCGCGAAGTCGACCAGTTTGCCGTCCGAGAAATAGCAGTCGTGGATCACCTGCGCCGTCGGGTCGACCGCCCATGGCACCATGGTGATGGTGGTCGGGTCGGCCTTGAGCACCATGTCGCGGTCGGTGGTGGAAATGGCACGGTCGTAGGCCGCATCGTCGACCGGGTAGTTGCCGGTCACGGTCATGCCCAGCACCGCCTCCGGGATGCGCATGCCGCGCTCCTGCGTGAATTTGCCGCGCGGGAGGATCTTGCCGCGTGCGACCCCGGTCAGGTCGGGAATCAGGCATTCGATCTCGGTGACTCGCTTTTCATTGAGCCACAGGTCCATATCGGTGTAAGTGAAGTTTTCTCGGATTGCCATACGACTCTTTCTATTGTTGTTCGCCTTGGTGGACTGCAACGGTGGAATGGGGAGCGAAGGACGCGTCAAAAAATTGCAGGGCCAGGCGCAAAGCGCAGCGATAGTACATACTATCGCGAGCATTTGTAACGCGGGCATGCGGCTTTTTGACGGGACAGGCGCTCCTCATTTCACTGTTACAGTTCACGAATGTCGCTGTTTTTCCTGATACGTGCGGCACGCCTGGCCGAAGGCACGGAATATTTTCATCGAATCCGCGTTGCCCGTGACCTGCCACTCAGGATGCCACTGCACGGCGAGCGCAAAGCCGGGCGAGTCCATGACGGAAAATGCTTCGATCAGGCCGTCCGGCGCGGTCGCTTCGATGGCCAGCCCCCTGGCCAGCTCGCGGATGCCCTGGCCATGCAGGGAATTGACGCTGATCTGGCCCGCTCCGCCAAGGATGGCGGCCAGTTTGCCGCCGGGTGTGACCGCCACCGGGTGCGCCGGGCCGTACTGTTCATCGAGCGTCGCCGCCATGTTCTCGCGGTGGTCCATCAGGCCGGGCTGCTGCTGCACCGCCTGGTGCAGGCTGCCGCCCAGGGCCACGTTCATCTCCTGGAAGCCGCGGCACACGGCGATCAGCGGAATGCCGCGCTTGAGGGCGGCGCGGATCAGCGGCAGCGTGGTGGCGTCGCGCAGCGGGTCCTGCGGCAGCGACGGGTCGAGCACGTCCTGCGCATAGTGGCTGGGATGGACGTTCGACGTTGATCCGGTCAGCACGATGCCGTCGCAGGCCTCGAGCACGGTTTCGATATCGGTCGCCTCGCCCAGTGCCGGCAGGATCAGGGGCACGCAGGCAGCGCCGCGCACCACGGCATCGACATACTTGAACTGAGCGGTGTGATTGAGGTGGGCGCCGATTTGGCGGGCACAGGCAGGAATCAGGACAATTGGATGACGCATGATCGATTCTAGAACACTGTCAGGAACGTAAGTTCATCCTGCAACAAAGAGCGCTGAATGTCCACCCCTGCTTTGCCCGGTCGTGGCGCGCCTTGTTGCAAATCGAGCTACACTGTCTCCTTTACGCACGCAGACAGAGTCTTTCGCCATGTTAAAACTGAACGATCCTTCCCTATTGCGTCAGCAATGCTTTATCGACGGCCAATGGCGCGATGCCCTCGATGGCACCACGATTGCCGTCACCAACCCGGCCAATGGCGAAACCCTCGGCAGCGTGCCCCATATGGGCGCGCAGGAAACTAAGCAGGCGATCGATGCCGCCAATGCCGCCTGGCCGGCGTGGCGCAGGAAAACGGCCAGGGAACGCAGCGCCATCCTGCGCAAGTGGAACGAGCTGATGCTCGCCAATGCCGATGACCTGGCCCTGATCATGACGGCCGAACAGGGCAAGCCGCTGGCCGAAGCCAGGGGCGAAGTGCTCTATGCCGCGTCCTTCATCGAATGGTTTGCCGAAGAAGCCAAGCGGATCGAAGGCGATACCCTCGCCTCGCCGTGGGCCGACCGCCGCCTGCTGGTGACGCGCGAGCCGATCGGCGTGTGCGCCGCCATCACGCCTTGGAATTTCCCTTCTGCAATGATCACCCGCAAATGTGGTCCGGCACTGGCTGCCGGCTGCCCGATGGTGGTCAAGCCGGCCGAGCTGACGCCGTTTTCGGCGCTGGCACTGGCGGTGCTGGCGGAGCGGGCCGGCATGCCGGCCGGCGTGTTTTCGGTGCTTACCGGCGACTCGAAGGCGATCGGCGGCGAAATGTGCAGCAACCCGGTGGTGCGCAAGCTGACCTTTACCGGCTCGACCCAGGTCGGCCGCATCCTGATGCAGCAGTGCGCGCCGACCATCAAGAAGCTGTCGCTGGAACTGGGTGGCAATGCGCCGTTCATCGTGTTCGACGACGCCGACCTCGATGCGGCGGTCGAGGGTGCGATCGCCTCCAAGTACCGCAATGCGGGCCAGACCTGCGTGTGCGCCAACCGCCTGTATGTGCAGGACGGCGTGTACGACCAGTTTGCCGCCAAGCTGGTGGCGGCGGTGGCCAGGCTCAAGGTGGGCGACGGGCAGGACGCGGGGGTCACGCAGGGACCGCTGATCGAGCAGAAAGCTGTCGTCAAGGTCGAGGAGCATATTGCCGACGCGCTGGCCAAGGGCGGCCGCCTGCTGGCCGGCGGCAAGCGCCATGCGCTGGGCCACGGCTTCTTCGAGCCGACCATCGTGGCCGATGCCACTGCCACGATGCTGGTGGCGCGCGAAGAAACCTTCGGCCCGCTGGCGCCGCTGTTCCGCTTCAAGACCGAGGAGGAAGTGCTGGCCCTGGCCAACGACACCGAGTTCGGCCTGGCGGCCTACTTCTATTCGCGCGACATCGGGCGCGTGTGGCGCGTGGCCGAGGGGCTGGAGACCGGCATGGTCGGCGTCAACAGCGGCCTGATCTCGAACGAGATCGCGCCGTTCGGCGGCGTCAAGCAGTCGGGCCTGGGGCGCGAAGGTTCCAAGTACGGCATGGACGATTACCTCGTCATGAAGTACATCTGCATGGGCGGCGTATAAGCCTTACGGCGTCGCGCCATCGTAGGCGGCAAGCCGCGTTTCGAGCTTGCCCGCCAGCTGGTCCGGCGCGCTGACGCTGATGCTCAGGTCGCGCAGCAAACCGTCGCGCAGGCCATACACCCAGCCATGCACCGACAGTTCCTGGCCGCGTTCCCACGCATCCTGCACGATGGTTGTCTGCGCCGTATTGACGACCTGCTCGATCACGTTCAGCTCGCACAGGCGGTCGGTACGGTCACGCACCGTCATCAGCGCGTCGCCCATATAACGTTCGTGCTTTTGCTGCACATCCTGCACATGGCGCAGCCAGTTGTCGGCCAGGCCGACGCGCTGGTTGGTCATCGCCGCGTGCACGCCGGAACAGCCGTAGTGGCCGCACACGATCACGTGCTTGACCTTCAGCACGTCGATCGCAAACTGCAGCACCGACAGGCAGTTCAGGTCGGAATGCACGACCACATTGGCGATATTGCGATGAACGAACAATTCGCCCGGCGCCAGGCCAAGCAGCTCGTTGGCCGGCACCCGGCTATCGGAACAGCCGATCCACAGATACTCCGGCAATTGCTGGGCGGCCAGCGACTTGAAGAAGTCCGGATTGACCCGGATCATCCCGTCCGCCCACTCGCGATTGCGCTCGAATAGATCGGCGATGTTGTCGATACCGTGCGTCATGGCAGCCTTATTCAAAGAAGTCTTTGACCTTGTCTTTCCAGCTCTTGCTTTGCGGATTGTGCTTGGCACCGCCTTCGAGCGTCAGGCGCTCGAATTCCTTGAGCAAGTCCTTCTGCTTGTCGGTCAGCTTGACCGGCGTCTCGACTGCCACATGGCAGAACAGGTCGCCCGCAAAGCCGGAACGCACACCCTTGATGCCCTTGGCCTTCAAGCGGAACACCTTGGCCGACTGGGTGCCTTCAGGGATGGTGAACGACACCTTGCCCGACAGCGTAGGTACTTCGATCTCGCCGCCCAGCGTCGCCTTGACGAAGGAGATCGGCATCTCGCAATGCAGGTCGTCGCCTTCGCGGGTGAACACATTGTGCGGCTTGATGTGGATCTCGACGTACAGGTCGCCCGGCGGGCCGCCATTGGTGCCCGGTTCGCCGTTGCCGGACGAACGGATGCGCATGCCATTGTCGATGCCGACCGGGATCTTGACTTCCAGCGTCTTGTTGCGTTTGATCCGGCCCTGGCCGCCGCATGGCGCGCACGGGTCGGTGATGACCTTGCCGTTGCCGTGGCACTTGGGGCAGGTCTGCTGGATCGAGAAGAAACCCTGCTGCATGCGCA
This sequence comes from uncultured bacterium, assembly GCA_965233055.1. Lineage (GTDB taxonomy): Bacteria > Pseudomonadota > Gammaproteobacteria > Burkholderiales > Burkholderiaceae_D > Telluria_A. Next base: position 5,120 of record CBDDRJ010000123.1, on the reverse strand, counting down.
CCTGGCCGTGGCCGGCGCAGGTGGTGCAGGTGGTCGGCGACGTGCCCGGCTTGGCGCCGCTGCCGTGGCAGGTGTCGCACTTGTCCCAGCTCGGCACGCGGATCGTGGTGTCGAAGCCATGCGCGGCCTGCTCGAGGGTGATCTCGAGGTTGTAGCGCAAGTCGGCGCCGCGGTAGACCTGCGGGCCCTGGCTGCGGCCGCGGCCACCGCCGAAAATATCGCCGAAGATGTCGCCGAAGGCGTCGCCGAAGCCGCCTGCGCCGCCAAAGCCGCCACCGCCGCCACCCATGTTCGGATCGACGCCGGCGTGACCATAGCGGTCATACGCTTCGCGCTTTTCCGGATTGGTCAGCATCTCGTAGGCTTCTTTGACCTCCTTGAACTTCTCTTCCGATTCCTTGCTGTCCGGATTGCGGTCCGGATGGTATTTCATCGCCAGCTTGCGATACGCTTTCTTGATCTCGTCTTCCGACGAGTTTTTTGCGACCCCGAGGATCTCGTAAAAATCACGCTTTGCCATTTGGCACCTTGCTTCTAACTAGACGAAAAAGCGTAGGGTGGGCATGTCGCCGCACTAACATCCGTGCGACGACCACGTGCCCACGCGTGACGCCTGCGCATGTTGGCAGATGTACGAAGGCAGCGCCGCGGCGCTGCCAGGTTACACGCGTGGGCACGCAGTGCCCACCCTACAGTTTGCAGGTCCATTTGGGCACGCAGTGCACAAATGGACGTTGCTGATTACTTGGTGTCTTTGACTTCTTTGAAGTCAGCGTCGACCACGTCGTCCTGCTTGGCTTGCGACTGCTCTTGCGCGCCGGCACCTGCACCTTCAGCGCCGCCAGCTGCCTGTTGCGCCTGCATGTCGGCGTACATCTTTTCGCCCAGCTTCTGCGAAGCGGTCGACAGCGCTGCGACCTTGGCGTCGATCTCGGCCTTGTCGGTCGCCTTCAGCGAACCTTCCAGGTCGGCGATCGCAGCTTCGATCTTTTCCTTCTCGCCCGACTCGAGCTTGTCGCCGTATTCGGTCAGCGACTTGCGGGTCGAGTGGACCAGCGCGTCGGCCTGGTTGCGCGATTCGGCCAGTTCCTTGACCTTCTTGTCTTCTTCGGCGTTGACTTCGGCGTCCTTGACCATCTTCTGGATTTCCGCTTCGGTCAGGCCGGAGTTGGCCTTGATCGTGATCTTGTTCTCTTTGCCGGTGGCCTTGTCCTTGGCGCCGACGTGCAGGATGCCGTTGGCGTCGATGTCGAAGGTCACTTCGATCTGCGGCGTGCCGCGCGATGCCGGCGGAATGCCCTCGAGGTTGAATTCGCCCAGGCCCTTGTTGCCGGCAGCAATTTCGCGCTCGCCCTGGTAGACCTTGATGGTCACCGCAGGCTGGTTGTCGTCGGCCGTCGAGAAGACCTGGCTGAACTTGGTCGGGATGGTCGTGTTCTTGTGGATCATCTTGGTCATCACGCCGCCCAGGGTTTCGATACCCAGCGACAGAGGGGTGACGTCGAGCAGCAGCAAGTCCTTGCGCTCGCCCGACAGCACCGAGCCCTGGATCGCAGCGCCGACGGCGACTGCTTCGTCCGGGTTGACGTCCTTGCGCGGATCCTTGCCGAAGAACTCCTTGACCTTTTCCTGCACCTTAGGCATGCGGGTCATGCCGCCGACCAGGATGATGTCGTCGATGTCGGACACCTTGACGCCGGCGTCCTTGATCGCGATGCGGCATGGCTCGATGGTGGCGATGATCAGCTCTTCCACCAGCGATTCCAGCTTGGCGCGGGTCATCTTCAGGTTCAGGTGAACCGGTGCGCCGTTGGCCATCGCGATGTACGGCTCGTTGATCTCGGTTTGCTGCGACGACGACAGTTCGATCTTGGCGCGCTCGGCCGAAGCCTTGATGCGCTGCAGGGCGATCGGATCCTTTTTGAGGTCGAGGCCGTTGATCTTCTTGAATTCGTCGATGATGTAGTCGATCACGCGCTGGTCGAAGTCTTCGCCGCCGAGGAAGGTGTCGCCGTTGGTCGACAGCACTTCGAACTGCTTTTCGCCTTCGACGTCGGCGATCTCGATGATCGACACGTCGAAGGTACCGCCGCCGAGGTCATACACGGCGATCTTGCGGTCGCCCTTGTCGGTCTTGTCCAGGCCGAAAGCGAGTGCCGCCGCGGTTGGCTCGTTGATGATGCGCTTGACGTCCAGGCCGGCGATGCGGCCGGCGTCCTTGGTGGCCTGGCGCTGCGAGTCATTGAAGTAGGCAGGCACGGTAATGACCGCTTCGGTGACTTCCTCGCCGAGGTAATCTTCAGCCGTCTTCTTCATCTTGCGCAGCACTTCTGCGGAGATTTGTGGCGGAGCCAGTTTCTTGTCGCGCACGCCGATCCAGGCGTCGCCATTGTCGGCCTTGGTGATCTGGTAAGGCATCAGGGCGATGTCCTTCTGCACTTCTTTTTCTTCGAACTTACGGCCGATCAGGCGCTTGACCGCGAACAGCGTGTTCTTCGGGTTGGTGACGGCCTGGCGCTTGGCCGGCGCGCCGACGAGGATCTCGCCATCTTCCTGGTAAGCGATGATCGATGGCGTGGTGCGCGCGCCTTCCGCGTTCTCGATGACCTTCGGCTGGCCATTTTCCATGATCGCGACGCACGAGTTGGTGGTTCCCAAGTCAATACCGATGATTCTGCCCATGATGTATTCCTTTAATTATTAGATTGGTGATTCTGATGGTTCTGATATGCGGAAGAACTGCGCTGTTTCAAGAGCCCCGCCGCGCCCGCGTTTATCTTTTTTATTTCGCTTGTGCTGCGGTGACGATGGCCGGGCGCAACAGGCGGTCGGCGATCATGTAACCTTTTTGCAGGACGTTGACGACGGTGTTGGCCTCCTGCTCGGCCGGCACGACGGCAACTGCCTGGTGCTTCATCGGGTCGAGCTTGTCGCCGACGGCTGGCATCACTTCGACCAGCCGGTTCTTTTCGAACGCTGCGTTGAGCTGCTTCAGGGTCATTTCGACCCCTTCCTTCAGGTTCTCGATCGACGGGGTCTCGACCTTGAGCGCCATTTCCAGGCTGTCCTTGACCGGCACCATTGCCTCAGCAAAACTTTCAATCGCGAATTTATGGGCCTTGGTGACATCTTCCTGGGCGCGGCGGCGGATGTTTTCGCCTTCGGCCTTGGCGCGCATGAAGGCGTCGTGCATCTCGGCCAGCTTGGCTTCGGTCGCGCTCAGCTGCTCTTCGAGGCTGGGGCCGGCGACGGCCGAAGTGGCGATGGTTTCAGGCGCCGCTTCCGGCGCGGCGGGCATTTCTGGCGTGGCCGGCACTTCTTGGTTTTCTTGGTCTTGCATCGAAAAAACTCCTACAATCAATGACTTAGCGAATAGTTTGACGTGTATTGCTTACCACACCGATCCCAAATGGGGCAATATCCTTCGTTTTCAAGGGGAATTGGACGGTGGCTGCCAGCGCAGGCGCATTTGTAAGGATTGTTACAACTGTTACGACACAGTCAAATGCGTCATGGGGATGGCGCATTACCATGATTCCTATAACGGAATTCCGAGGTGTCTTAATGAAACTGCAACTTATTAGCGCAAGCGTGATCGCCTACACGATCCTGGCCCTTGCCCTGATCTGCTATGCGGGGCTGAGCCTGCCATTCTAACATGGCGGCCGGGCAACCCCTGCGGGCTTGCCTCCGGTCAAACGGACGCGCCGCGCTCGACGGCGTGAAGGCGGCCCACGTCGCATTCCTTCTTGTGCAGTTCACGCTGGGCCGGCGTCATCATCGTCGGCCAGCCGATTACGTGCTGCTCGGCAATTTCCGCCAGTCCGGCGATCCATGATGGCTGATCGTTCAGGCAGGCGATGTAATTGAACTCGGTGCCGCCGGCCGCCATGAAGGCTTGGCGGATTTCCATCGCCACTTCTTCCAGCGTCTCGAGGCAATCGGAGGTGAAGCCGGGGCAGATCACGTCCAGCCGGCGCACGCCGGCCCCGGCCAGCGCCAGCACGGTCGGCTCGGTGTAAGGCTGCAGCCAGGCCGCCTTGCCAAAGCGCGACTGGAACGTCACCACATACTCGTCCCTGGCCAGGCGCAGCTTCTCGGCCAGCAGGCGGGCCGTCTTGTGGCACTCGCAGTGGTAAGGATCGCCCAGTTCGAGGGTGCGCTGCGGCATGCCGTGGAAGCTCATCACCAACTGTTCGCCGCGGCCATGCGCGTCCCAGTGGGCCAGCACCGAATCGTGCAGCGCATCGATATACAGGTCGTTGTCGTGGTAGTTCTTGATCAGCCGCAACTCGGGGATATTGCGCACCTGGCTGTAATGGCTGAACACGGCGTCGAAGATCGAACCGGTGGTGGCGCCGGAATACTGCGGGAAGGCGGGCAGGATCGCGACGCGCTCGCACTGTTCGGCCTTCAGTTTGTCGAGCACCTCGGACAGCGACGGCGAGCCGTAGCGCATGGCCATCACCACTTTCAGGCCGTCGTGGCCGCGCTCCTTGAGCGTGGCGCGCATCAGCGCTGCCTGCTTTTGCGTATTGACCTTCAGCGGCGAACCTTCATTGGTCCAGATCGAATCGTATTTCTTGGCCGATTTGCCCGAACGGAAAGGCAGGATGACCAGGTTCAGGATGCACCACCAGAGCAGGCGCGGGATTTCCACCACGCGCGGGTCGGACAGGAATTGCTTCAGGTAGCGGCGCACCGCGAACCAGGTTGGCGCGTCCGGCGTGCCGAGGTTGACCAGGACAATGGCAGTGCGCGCAGAACGGGGCACAGCGCCATGGGTGAACGGTGGTTCTTTGCGAAATGACATTGAGGGGACGAAAGTGGCTGGGTAAGCTCGGTATTATAGGTACTTCAGTGCTTGTTAAAAAGGTATTTCCGGCGCGGGCGGGGGTCTCACCACAGGCGCGACGATCGCCATACCGCGTGGGCACGCAGTGCCCACCCTACGTATCGCCCTGCTTGCTGGCGTCGTGACCGCGTGGGCACGCAGTGCCCACCCTACGTATCGCCCTGCCTGCTGGCGTCGTGACCGCGTGGGCACGCAGTGCCCGCCCTACGCATCGCCCTGCCTGCTGGCGTCGTGACCGCGTGGGCACGCAGTGCCCACGCGGTCA
>CBDDRJ010000122.1:0-5728 GCA_965233055.1 uncultured bacterium | reverse complement strand
GAGAATGTCGTTGATGATGCCGAGCAGCGAATGCGCTGCGCCCTGCGCCTTGGTCAGCTGATTGTGGAGGCCGGGCGTTAGATCGTTCTTGAGCGCCAGATAGAGCATGCCTAAAACGGCGTTCATCGGCGTGCGGATTTCATGGCTCATGTTGGCCAGAAAATCCGATTTCATGCGGGTGGCTTCCTCGGCCAGCACCTTGGCTTGCAGCACGGCCTCCAGGGCGGCCCGTTCGGCGGTAATGTCCTCGATGATGCCGACCACCCCTCTGGACGGATTGGCCACATCGATGCTGCGCATGGACATTCTTGACCAGAAGCCGCTGCCGTCCTTGCGCACCAGCCACTGCTCACGCACATGCGTTTCGCCGCGGGTGATCTGCGCATACATTTCCTCGCCGACGCTGGCATAAGCGTCGTCGTCGGCATACCACATGCGGGTTGACTGGCCAACCTGCTCGCCCGGAACGTAGCCGAAGATTTCATCCATGCGCCGGTTGCAGCACACGATGATCCGCTCCTTCACCATCACGATTCCCACGCTGGCAGAATCGAACAGCGCCTGCAGTTCGCCGGTGCGTTCCGCGACCAGGCCTTCCAGATTGGCGCGCTCGTGTTCCAGCGCTTTTGTTGTCTTCACCAGGTCACGGGTGCGCTGATCCACCTGCCAGCGCAACAGCAGGCTGATGCCCAACAAGGTCAGCAAGCCGGCCCCCAGCCAGCCCAGCGACCACAGCACCCACTGCGGCATCAGGACCTCAGGCGGCGCGGCCATGGTGCGGCGCAGGGCGTCGAAGTAGATCGACGCGGAATCGCGCCGCCAGTTCGTCAGATGCTCGTCGATGCGCGCCAGCAGATCGGCGTTGCGGCCATGGCCGGTGGCGAAATAAAGATTCGATGGCAGAAAGACGATCGGCGTTTCCTGCAGCTTGTATTGGCTGCCGTTGCGGGCGGCAAAAAAGCTGTTGGTCACCACGGCATCGGCCTTCCCCGCCACCACAGCCGCGTAGCCCAGATCCAGGGACTGCACCGGCACCGGCTGGTAAACATGGCGATTGCCGGCCATCAGCCGGGCGAAGGAAGCCTGCTGAATTCCGCCCTCCAGCACGGCAATACGACTGCCCGCCAGATCGGCGAGCGAATGTACTTTCAGACCCGGCCGGGTATAGACCTGCGACCAGCTGCTGGCGACCGAGACACGGTGAAAGTCGTAACGCTGGGCGCGCCCGCGCGAAAAGGCCACATCCGGCATCAGGTCCAGCTGCCCCCGCTCCAAGCGTTCGAGACAGTCTGCCCACTGGCAGGGGATATAACTGAGCTTCCAGCCTTCGTCGCGCGCGATTGCGTCCAGCAACTCGACGAAGAATCCGGCCGGGCGGCCGTTTACGCCGGCATAGACCTTGGGCGCGTTTTCATATAGCCCAACCGTGACGATCCGCCGTTCGTTCTGCCCGCCATCGCGCCATTGCCAGACGACGATGGCCAGAATGGCGAGCGCAATCAGGACCGCAGCAGACAGCAGGAGACGGCGACGTTTCAAGGCTGATGATGGCTTCTTATTATGGGACTCGGCCAATATAACCTCATTGAATGCGGTCCACTAAATCAGAAAAATGCAATGTTCTGATGTGACATCGCATCTTCGCGAGGCGACTCGGGGGCACCGCGCCGAAGAAGCAGAAGGCGGCTGAACAATTAAGTGCCCAATCCCGGGCACGTCTGGCGGGTTAAAGGCGCGCAGGACCGGGCTCGCCCCGTAACAGCGGGGCCCGCAGGCGGACGCCATGGGAAGTGGCCGGAAATAGCTTAAAATGGCGGTCTGCTTTATATCCGCTCGTCCTCCCCGATGGAATCCACCCTGACCGCGCCGGCGCAAACCGGCGACCCCGCCTTGGCGCGCGACGTCAAGAAGCGCCGCACCTTCGCCATCATCTCGCACCCCGACGCGGGTAAAACCACGCTGACCGAAAAGCTGCTGCTGTTCGGCGGCGCCATCCAGATGGCCGGCACGGTGAAGGCACGCAAAAGCGGACGCTACGCCACCTCCGACTGGATGGAGGTCGAGCGCGAGCGCGGCATTTCGGTGGCGAGCTCGGTGATGCAGTTCTCCCACGGCGACTGCGTCTTCAACCTGCTCGACACCCCCGGCCACAAGGACTTCTCCGAAGACACCTACCGCGTGCTGACCGCGGTGGACGCTGCCATCATGGTGGTCGACGCCGCCAAGGGCGTGGAGGAACAGACCATCAAGCTGCTGGAAGTGTGCCGCCTGCGCGACACGCCCATCATCACCTTCATCAACAAGATGGACCGCGAGGTGCGCGAGCCGCTGGAACTGCTCGACGAGATCGAGTCGATCCTGAAAATCCACTGCGCGCCGGTGACCTGGCCGATCGGCATGGGCAAGCGCTTTCAGGGCGTGTACCACCTACTCAACAACGAAATTTTGCGCTTCAAGGCGGGCGAGGAAAACGCCAGCCAGCAGTTCGAATCGCTGCAGGGCCTGGGCGAGGCCGCCCTGAAGGAACGCTTCCCGCTCGAAGCCGACACCCTACTGTCGGAAATCGAGCTGGTGCGCGGCGCCGGCGACAGTTTCGATCTCGATGCGTTCCTGCAAGGCAGGCAGTCGCCGGTGTTTTTCGGCTCCGGGATCAACAACTTCGGCGTGCGCGAAGTGCTGCGCGCACTGGCCGACTGGGCGCCGCCGCCGCAGCCGCGCGAGGCGGTCGAGCGCGTGGTCGACCCCACCGAGCCCAAGTTCACCGGCTTCGTGTTCAAGATCCAGGCCAACATGGACCCGCAGCACCGCGACCGCATCGCCTTCTTCCGCGTCTGCTCGGGGCGCTACAGCCCCAACATGAAAGTGCGCCACCGCCGCACCGGCAAGGACATGAAAATCGCCAACGCGGTGGTTTTCATGGCCAACGAGCGCACCCGCATGGAAGACGCGGTGGCGGGCGACATCATCGGCATCCACAACCACGGCCAGCTGCATATCGGCGACACCCTCACCGAAGGCGAGGCGCTGCAGTTCAAGGGCATTCCCTACTTCGCCCCCGAGCTGTTCAGCCGCCCGCGCCTGCGCGACCCGTTGCGCGCCAAGCAGCTGAACAAGGGTTTGCTGGAACTGGGCGAGGAAGGCGCGGTGCAGGTGTTCGAGCCATTCGCCGACAACACGCTGCTGATCGGCGCTGTCGGCCAATTGCAGTTCGAGGTCGTCGCGCATCGCCTGAAGACCGAGTACGGCGTCGACGCCAGCTTCGAGAACGCCGGCATCTACACCGCGCGCTGGGTCACCTGCCCGGACGCCCAGCATCTGGCCGAATTCACCAAGGCCAACACGCTCAAGCTGGCCAAGGACGTCGACGGCAACCTGGTCTATCTGGCGGACACGCGCGTAAATTTACAGCTGGCGCAGGAGCGCTGGCCCAAGGTCGCGTTCCACGACACGCGCGAGCACGGCCAGTTGATGAGTCAGGGCGCGGGGACGTAACGGAAGCCCGGGGAGCGATCCGGCAAGCGAGCACCTGCCGCGATCATCTCCGCAAACTGCCCGCTTGTTCGCCAAGGCGATCGGTCAATGTGCGGCAAACCCGTCCGCGTATTCGTGGAGGAAACGGGTGCCCAAGCTCAAGGATTTCTATGCATGATCACTATCAAATACTGGGCATCTCGCCCAGTGCAGCAACGGATTTAATCAAGGCCGCTTACCGAAAAAAGGCCGCACAGTTCCACCCTGACAAAAACCAGTCTCCGGATGCACCGACGCGCTTCAGGGAAGTCCAGGAAGCGTATGAAGTGCTTTCCGACGCAGCGCGCCGCAAGGCTTACGACGACTACCGGCAACGCAGCCTGATCGAAGACCCCTTGCCTGTCGCATGGGACATGTCGGGCAAATACATCCAGGAAGCCCTTAAGTGAAAAAATCGCGTTATTTTTCGGATCTCATCAAAAACTACATCGAAGAGGTCGACGACCTGGTGACGGATTCCGAAGGCAAGTCCGTTCTGCAAAAGCGCTTGAACGAAAAGCGCCGGGAGATTGATGCCATCCTGCCGATGATCGAATTCAGCCCGGAAATGGTGTCGGTCATTTTCTACGGCGCCTTTGACTTCAAGTCGCCGGAAACCATGCAGCGGGTCGTGCTGAGCGAGCCCGGGGACGCCGGTTTCCTCGCCTGGGCAGCGCTTGAAAACGAGCTGGCGGTTTCAGCCTGGGCCAAGCCGCTGATCGAATCGTCGCTGAAGGTTCAGGGCGGCGACGCTTTTCTCGTCGCCACGGCTGCGCTGGAATTCCTGCGCAACAAGGATTCGATGCCGGCGCCGATGCCTGAGCCAGAGGCCGAGAAAGAAGGTGGCGCCGAAGGTGAAGAAGGCGATGAAGACGGATCGGATGACTTGAATGAGGCAGGTGCGGACTGGCTCGCCGAACAGGGTTTCGATTCGCTGGATCGTTAAGGGCTCGTTAGTGAATAAATTGGGCATACGCTGGGGTCACTTTGGGTGCAGGCCAAGGCGCAGGACGCGCGGTTGTGTCATTCACAACAAGCGGCATGCAACACCGGCATGCAGCCAAAGCGGCCCCAGCCCGGAGGGTTGCAGCGTATTCGGGCGTCTGCGGCGTTGCGAGGCTTGCGAATGGAACAACCATTCGCCGCACCTCGCGCCTTGCATCCATCCCGAATACGCTGCAACGTATGCCCAATTTATTCACTAACGCGCCCTCAGCACAATGATTGATCAAGAAGGACACAGCATGCACCCGGTTGTTTTGAAATCCTCACAGCTGATTCTTGCCGGCGATATCGTCGGCGCCGAGAACGCACTCGCGACCATTGCCGATGAGCAAGGCGATCACGCGCTGGTCAGCATCCTTGATGAGTTGCAGCCCAAGGACCTGCTGGCGGTCATGCGCGAATTTGATTCGTCGAAGGAATCCGTGGTGAACATGCTGGTGACGCCCGAGCAGTTCGCCCGCTCGATCGTCCTGGAAAAAAAATACGGAGACCGGACGAGCGAGCGACTGCGCGCCATGATGAATGCCGTCATCCATCGCGATTACCATGCCGCCCACGAATACCTCGAAGCCATCTCCGACATCGAGGGTGGCAGCGAAACGCTGGCTGATTACTTTGCCGACCATTACGACGAAGTGTTTTGCTTCGCTACCAGCGGCAGTTTTGCGCCGCAAATCAGTCCTGACTCCGATCCCAAAATCCACACCACCTGGCTTATGGAAAAAATCGAGGAGATCGATCATGGGCTGGCTTTTGGCAATTTTATCGAGGATTCACGGCCCGTGCTGTCCCGCTCGGAAGTCGCGGATGGCGACTGGATGGAAACCGCATGGGTGCTTCGCTACGAGCTGACCGATGCGTTCGAGGAAGTGATGATCACGCTGCGTGACCGTGCGCAAAAAATGCTGGAGTTGGCCGAGATGGCTTTGATTTCCGAGGCATTGGGCCCGGTGGATGCGGCCGGCGACGAAGAAGAGTCCGCCATTTAAGGGCTGGACGTATGGCAACCGCACTCACGACTTTCGACAATCGGCCGTTTTTTGACAAGGCGCTGCGTTACGGCGTTGCGCAGGACATCATCCCGCCGGGACGACTGCAAAGCCTCCAGGAGGAGTTCTCGAAGGGCATCGTCCAGATCGCCAACTTTTTCGGCACGGCGCATCTGCGCCCGGAGCTTGAACTCGCCCAGCACCGGATGGTGAACCTGGTCAGT
>CBDDRJ010000121.1:0-81325 GCA_965233055.1 uncultured bacterium | reverse complement strand
GTGGGCACGCAGCCCTCGGCGGTCCCGCCCACCCTGCGGACTGTGCATATCGTAGGGTGGGCACTGCGTGCCCACGCGTTAGGCCCGCCCTAAGCGGTCAATCGCCCACCCTACGGACTGTGCATATCGTAGGGTGGGCGGGACCGCCGAGGGCTACGTGCCCACGCGTTAAGCCCGCCCTAAGATGCACTATGCGAAAATAGCTTTCCCATTCCTGGAAAAACAAAAAATGCCAAACAACCGCACCCTGCTCCTGGCCCTTGCTGCCGCCTGCTTCGGCCTGATCGGCGTCGCCCTCTACCTGCAGCACGTCAAGGACATGCTGCCTTGCCCTTACTGCGTGATCCAGCGCTATCTGTTCATCGCCGTCGGCGTCAGTTGCCTGGTCGGCGCCTGGCGCAACAAGGTCCGCTTTGCTGCCGGCGTCGCGCTGGCGTTCGCCATCGGTGGCCTGGCCGCCGTCGGCAAGCACCTGTACATCCTGGCCCACCCCGGCTTCTCGTGCGGTATCGACCCGGTCGAAACCTTGCTCAATAAAGTGCCGAGCGCCACCCTGATGCCGTGGCTGTTCCAGGCCGACGGCCTGTGCGAGAACGCGACCGACCTGGTGCTCGGCCTGACGGTACCGCAATGGTCTGCCGTCTGGTTCGTGATCCTGACGGTCATGCTGGCCGCCATCCTGCTGCGCCGCCGCGCATGAACATCGAGCCCGGCACCACGGTCGCGCAGGCGCAACTGCGCCTGCCTTTGGCGCCGCTCGAAAACCGCATCCTGCTTTGCCACGCGATGAAACTGAACCGCGTCGGCCTGATCACCCAGTCCGAGCGCCAGTTGACGGACGACGAAGCGGCCCGGCTGAACGCACTGGTCGCGCGCCGCCAGCACGGCGAACCGATCGCCTACATCGTCGGCCAGCGCGAATTCTTCGGCCTGCCGTTCCGCGTCACTGACGCCGTGCTGATCCCGCGCCCCGACACCGAGCTGCTGGTCGAACTGGCGCTCGAACGCCTGCCGCCCCAAGGCCGCGTGCTCGACATGGGCACCGGCAGCGGCGCCATCGCCGTCGCCATCGCGCACAGCCGCAAGGACGCCAGCGTCACCGCGCTCGACGTCAGCAGCGCCGCGCTCGACGTCGCCCGCGACAACGCCCGCACCAACGGCGCTGCCGTGCGCTTGCTCGAGAGCGACTGGTACAGCGCTGTCGACGGCGAAACCTTCGACCTGCTGGTGTCGAACCCGCCGTACATCGCGGCCGGCGATCTCCACCTTGAACAGGGCGACCTGCGCTTCGAACCGACCGGCGCATTGACCGACCATGCCGACGGACTGGCGGCGCTGCGCACCATCATCGCCGGCGCCCATGGCCGCCTGGTCAGCGGCGGCTGGCTGCTGATGGAACACGGCTACGACCAGGCCGCGCAGGTACGCGATCTGCTTACTTCAAACCGCTACAACGAGGTGCAAAGCTGGCGCGACCTGGCCGGCATCGAACGGGTCAGCGGCGGTAAAATGTCCTGACGGAAACACGGTTGTGGCCGCCTGCCGACGCGCTTTTCCAATTTCGGTTACGCTCTGCCCCTGAGACAAATGGGTACAAGAAAGGAAGCACCGTGTCGAACCAATTGACCCGCCGCATGGCCCTGCTACAAGACGACCAACACCGCCCCCTGCTCGGCCAGGGCCTGCGCGGCATCGAGCGCGAAACCCTGCGCGTGCAGCCCGACGGCCACCTTGCCCGCAGCGCCCACCCGGCTGCGCTGGGGTCAAGCCTGACCCACCCGCAGATCACCACTGACTACGCCGAAGCCCTGCTCGAATTCATCACGCCGGCCGAAAACGACATCGCACTGACGCTGAACCGCCTCGACACCATCCACCGCTTCGCCTACACCAAGCTGGGCACCGAAATGCTGTGGAGCGAGTCGATGCCGTGCGAGCTGCCGTCGGACGCCGAGATCGCCATTGCCAATTACGGCAAATCGCATATCGGCATGCTCAAGCACGTGTACCGCCGCGGCCTGGCCCTGCGCTACGGCAAAGCGATGCAGTGCATCGCCGGCATCCACTACAACTACTCGCTGTCGGAAAAGCTGTGGCGCGTGATCGCCGACGCCGAAGGCGACCAGCGCACCGCCTGCAGCTTCCAGTCCGAGAGCTACTTCGGCCTGATCCGCAACTTCCGCCGCTACAGCTGGCTGCTGATGTACCTGTTCGGCGCCTCGCCGGCGCTGTCGGCCGGCTTCCTGCGCGGCAGAGCGCACAAGCTCGAGACGCTGTCCCCGGACACCCTCTACCTGCCCTACGCAACCAGCCTGCGCATGAGCGACCTCGGTTACCAGAACGACGCCCAGTCCGGCCTGACCCCGCACGAGAACTGCCTCGAAAGCTATGTAACGACCCTGATGGAAGCGGTACAGCGCCCGTATCCACAGTACGACACCTATGGCACCAAGAAGGACGGCGAATGGATCCAGCTCAATAGCAATGTGCTGCAGATCGAAAACGAATACTATTCGACGATTCGCCCCAAGCGCGTGATCCGCACCGGCGAGCGGCCGATCCAGGCCCTGTGCCGCCGCGGCGTGCAGTACATCGAAGTGCGCTGCATGGACGTCGACCCGTTCGAGCCGATCGGCATCTCGCTCGAGACCGGCCGCTTCCTCGACGCCTTCCTGCTGTTCTGCGCGCTCGACGACAGCCCGCGCATCGATGCCGAGGAGAGCCGCATCCATGCGCAGAATTTCGCACGCACCGTCAAGGAAGGCCGCCGCCCGGACCTGACCCTGACCCGCCGTGGCGAGGAAGTCAGCCTGCAGGCCTGGGGCGAGGATCTGATGAACCGCATTGCGCCGATCGCCGCCATGCTCGACGAGGATTTCGACAGCGGCGTGCATGCCGCGTCGCTCGCCGTACAACGCGCCAAGTTGAAGGATGCGTCGCTGACGCCGTCGAGCCGCGTGCTGGCCGCGATGGCCGAACACGGCAACTCGTTCGGCGCGTTCGGCCTGCATCAGAGCCGGCTGCACGCCGCCTACTTCAAGGGCGAACCCCTGATGACGGCCGAGCAGGCCATGTTCACCGAGCTGGCCAGCGTGTCGATCCGCGAGCAGGAGCAGATCGAGCGCAATTCGACCGGCAGTTTCGATGATTTTGTTGCGGCTTACAATAGCAGTACTCTATGCTGTGACTAGAACACCGGTGGGCTCGCAGAGCCCACCCTACGATGGTCGACCCGTAGGGTGGGCTCTGCGAGCCCACCATTGCTAACCCACCCGGAGACCCAATGCTGGCCTTTTATAACGAACACCATGCACAGCACAAAGGCCGCTACGAGATCTTCCGCGGCGAGACAGTGCCATGCTTCGAAAAGCCGGAACGGGCCGACATGGTGGTGGCCGAATTCGATCGCCGCGGCCTGGGCCGCATCGTCACGCCGCAAGGCGTGCCGCTGGTGTCGCTCGAAAGGGTGCATACGCCGCGCTACCTGTCCTTCCTGCGCAATGCGTGGAGCCAATGGCTGGCGCTCGACCCCGCCAATGCCGACAAGGACGCCTTCCCTGCCGTGTGGCCGATCCGCACGCTGCGCAGCGACATCGAGCCCGATAATTTCTGCGCGCGCCTTGGCCTGTACTCGATGGACAGCGGCACCCCGCTGACGGCCGGCACCTGGATCGCCGCCAAGACCGGCGCCGACTGCGCCGTCAATGCCGCCCACGCCCTGCGCGTCGGTGAGCGCAGCACCTTCGCCTTGACGCGCCCGCCCGGCCACCACGCCGGCGCAGATTTCTTCGGCGGCTACTGCTTCCTCAATAACGCCGCACTGGCCGCCCAGCACCTGCTCGACGATGGCGCCAGGCGCGTCGCCATCCTGGACATCGACTACCACCACGGCAACGGCACCCAGAGCATTTTCTATGGCCGCGACGACGTGCTGTTCGTCTCGATCCACGCCGACCCGCGCAGCGAATATCCGTTCTACCTCGGCCACGCCGACGAAAAGGGCGAAGGTGCCGGCCTCGGCTACAACCTGAACATTCCCCTGCCGGCCGGGACCACCGCGCCGCAGTGGTTCGCCGCGCTCGAAACCGCCTGCCTCAAGCTGGCCATGTTCGGCGCCGACGCCCTGGTGGTCTCGCTCGGCGTCGACACCTTCGCCGGCGACCCGCTGTCGAAGTTCTCGATGCACAGCGCCGACTTCCTGCGCGTGGGCGAACGCATCGCCCACCTGGACCTGCCGACCGCCTTCGTCTTCGAAGGTGGCTATGCGGTCGACGAATTGGGCATCAATGTCGTCAACGTACTCGAAGGATTTGAAACAGCAGCATGAGCGAACAAACCGAATGGGAGTGGCTGCCCTTCAGCGCCATCAGCGCCACCCAACTGTATGAAGTGCTGGCTCTGCGGATGGACGTATTCATCCTCGAACAGCAGTGCCTGTGGAACGACCTGGACGGCCTCGACCAGGATGCCCATCATTTGCTGGGCTGGCGCATGGTCGACGGCAAGCGCAAGCTCGCTGCCTACCTGCGCGTGCTCGCGCCAGGCGTGCACTACGACGAGATGTCGATCGGGCGCGTCGTCAACGCCCGCTTTGCGCGCGGCAGCGGCATCGGCCGCGAGCTGCTGGTCAAAGGCATCGCCCACGCCGAAGCCCTGTACCCGGGTCACCGCATCAAGATCGGTGCCCAGCGCTACCTCGAAAAATTCTACGGCAGCTTCGGCTTTGTCACGGTGTCCGAGCCGTATGACGAAGACGGCATCATCCACGTCAAGATGCTGCGTTAGCCCTTGGCCTGACACCCAACACGGAGTTTGACAATGACTGCACTCGTTTCCTGGAGCGGAGGGAAGGATTCATGCCTGGCGTTCTGGCGCGCCCAAAGCAGCGGCACCACCATTTCGCTGCTGATCACGGCGATGGACGAGTCGGGCGCCAAGTCGCGCTCGCACGGCGTGCCGCCGCAGCTGCTCAAGGCGCAGGCGGCCAGCCTCGGCATTCCGCTGGAGTTTTACGACACCAGCTGGAAGACCTACGAAGACAAATTCATCGCCATGCTGAGCAAGGCACGCGAGCGCGGCATCGAGCAGGCGATCTTCGGCGACATCGACCTGGTGCCGCATCGCGAGTGGGAAGAAAAGGTATGCGGCGCGGCCGGACTTGAAGCGCGTCTGCCCCTGTGGGACGAGGAGCGGCTCAGGCTGGTCGACGAATTTCTCGCCGCCGGCTTCAAGGCCGTGGTGGTGTGCGTGAACGGGAACTACCTGTCACAGGACTTCGTCGGACGCGATTTCGATGCGGCCTTCCTAGCCGACTTGCCGCCGGGCGTCGATGCCTGCGGCGAGAACGGCGAGTTCCACACCTTCGTCGTCGATGGACCGGCATTCAAGCAGCCGGTCCAATTCAAACGGGTAGCGGTGGAGACTTACACGGCGCCCGCCGAGCTGGGCGGGGCGACCTTCTACTTCCAAACCCTCGACGTCGCGTGATGGTGGGCTCGCAGAGCCCACCCTACGTAACGGCAACAGGTAGGGTGGGCTCCAGGTCGCTGCACGGCTTCTCGTGCAGCGACAGGCCCACCATCACGATTACTTGACGGCGACCAGCTCGATATCGAACACCAGGCCGGAATTGCCCGGAATCGAGCCGTTGCCGGCCGCGCCATAACCGAGGCTGGCCGGGAAGATGATGGTGCGCTTGCCGCCAACCTTCATCCCCGGCACGCCCTGGACCCAACCTTCAATCAGGCTGCCCGCGGCCAGCGCAAACGTGGCCGGGCCGTTGGCCGTGGTGGTGCCGTCGAACTTGGCGCCTTTGAAATCGGCCGCATTGGAGTTGTACAGGTAGCCGCTGTAGTGAACGGTGATCGTGTTGCCGACCGCGGCCGTGGCGCCGGTGCCGATCACGGTGTCGGTCTTGGTCAGTGCCGTTGGCTGCGAGGTCGACGGATTCGGCGTTGCGGCCGAATCGCCGCCGCCACCGCATGCGGTAAGAGCAAGGATGGCGGAAAAGGCGGCGATCAGGGTATAAGAAGTGACTTTCATTGTGTTCCCAGGGCGGTTTGCAAAGGGAGCAGTGTAGTGCGAAAGCCTCTTCGAGTTTGCACAAAAGTGTACCTGTTTGTATCAGATTTCTACCTGGGTCCCCAGTTCGATGACGCGGTTGGTCGGGATCTGGTAGTAGTCGGCCGCGCCGCGCGCATTGCGCGACATGCCGACAAACAGATGCTCGCGCCAAGGCGCCATGCCGCCATGCGGTGCCGAGATCACGGTCTGGCGCGCAATAAAGAATGAGGTCTCCATCATCTCGAACGGCAGGCCATGATCGGCGCACATCGCCATCACTTTCGGGATGTCCGGTTCGTCCTTGAAGCCGTAGTAGACATTGAGCTGGAAGCAGTCGTGGCCCAGCGGCTGCACCTTGATCTGGCGTGCCGGCGGCACCCATGGTTCTTCCAGCGTATGCACCGTCAGGAACACCACGCGCTCGTGCAGCACCTTGTTGTGCGACAGGTTGTGCAGCAGCGCGTGCGGCACGCCGTCGCTTTCGCCGCGCAGGAAGATGGCGGTGCCCCACACCCGCGTCGGCGGCGCTTCGAACAGCGACTGCAGGAAGTCTTCCAGCGGGATCGCATGTTTCTGCAGGTTCTGGAACACCAGCGCCCGGCCGCGCTTCCAGGTCAGCATGACAGTAAACAAAACCGCGCCGAGCAGTAGCGGGAACCAGCCGCCGTGGAACAACTTGAGCGAGGTCGCTGCCACCAGCGTGATGTCCATCGCGATGAAGAAACCGGTCGCAGCGAAGCACAGCGCCAGCGGCAAATGCCAGCGGTAGCGGATCACGAAGAAAGTCAGGATGGTGGTGGCCAGCATGGTGGCAGTGACGGCGATGCCGTAGGCCCCGGCCAGCTTCTCGGACGAACCGAAGCCGACAACGGCAATCAACACGATAATCAGCTGGATCCAGTTGACGGCCGGGATGTAGATCTGCCCGATCTGGCTCTCGGAAGTGTGCATCACGCGCATGCGCGGCAGCAGGCCGAGCGCGATGGCCTGCTTGGTGATCGAGAAGGTGCCGGAGATGGTCGCCTGCGAAGCGATCACGGTGGCCATCGTCGACAGGATCACCAACGGGTAGATGCTCCATGCGCCGAGCATATTGAAGAAGGGGTTGCTGATGGTGTCAGGTTGAGCCATCAGCAGGGCGCCCTGGCCCAGATAGTTCAGCGCCAGCGCCGGGAAGGTGATCAGGAACCACGCCGCGCGGATCGGCTTCTTGCCGAAATGGCCCATGTCAGCATACAGCGCCTCGGCGCCGGTAAAGGCCAGCACGACTGCACCGAGCGCGATGAAGCCGGTCAGTTTGTTCTCCAGCATGAAGCCCAGCGCGTTGAGCGGATTCAAGGCCGCCAGGATCTGCGGGGCCGCCAGGATATTGATGACGCCCATCACGCTTAGCGCGGCAAACCAGACCAGCATGATTGGCCCGAACCAGCGGCCGATGCCGGCAGTGCCGTGGCGCTGCACCATGTACAAGGACACCAGCACCACGATCGTCAGCGGCACGATATAGGGCTTGAAGGCGGGCGTGGCCACTTCCAGGCCCTCGATCGCCGACAGCACCGAGATGGCCGGCGTGATGACGCTGTCGCCATAGAACATGGTGGCGCCGAACACGCCGATCAGCATCAGCGGGAAGTACCAGCGCGAATTCTTGGTCACGGAGTTCAGGGCCAGCGCCATCAGCGCCATGACGCCGCCTTCGCCGCGGTTGTCGGCGCGCAGGATCAGCGCGACATACTTGAGCGAGACGATCATCGTCAGGCCCCAGAAGATCAGCGAAACGGCGCCCAGCAGGTTGGCGCTGTTCAGGGCCAGCCCGTGTTCGGGAGCGAAGATGGTTTTGAGGGTATAGAGTGGGCTGGTGCCGATATCGCCGTAGACGATGCCGACGGCTGCCAGCGTCAGGGTGACGAGGCTGCTCTTCTTATGGCTCAAGGTTTCACCTTAGTATTGTTTTGTTGCGTTGCACAATAGGATACCATTACTCGAATTGCAAGTACAAGTTGTTGCATCGCAGTGAATTTCAGTGCGCCCATCGCGTCGGGTTGCCCTGCCATTATGCGACGATTCTTGCCGCCGGTGGCGGCAAACGTGGCAATATTCATCATCCTGGTCGGCGTCATTTTCCATGCTGAGAACCCTACTCCTTGTTTGTGCAATGGCTAGCCCCCTGGCCCAGGCGGCCAGGGTGGTGGCGTACGCCGACGAGTCGGCGCCCTACCATTACACCGAGCACGGCAAAGTCACCGGCATCGCCACCGAACTGCTGCAGGCAGCCTGCACGGAGGCGGCGCTCGACTGCCAGATCATCATCCTGCCTTGGGCGCGCGCCAATGTGCTGACCAGGGCCAAGCCGAACTCCCTGATTTTTTCGATTGTCCGCCGCCCGGAATGGGAAAGGGACTTCATCTGGGTCCGGCCCATCATTACCGAAGGCATGTGGCTGTTCGGCCGCGGCGACGCGCCGCCGCTGGCCAGCCTGGCAGAGCTGGACAAGGAGCATATCGGCGCCATCAATGGCGGCTCGGCCATTGCAATCCTGCGCCAGCACGGCGTGCTGCTGTCGTCGATCGATCCGGCCAACTCGATCGAGGCCAATTTCAAGAAATTCGCGGCCGGCCGGGTCGATTACATCGCTGACACCGAGCTGCGCTTTGACGTCGAACAGGCGCGCTTCCCGCTGCCGTTCAAGACGAGGAAAGCCTTGAAGCTGCAGGACGTGACCACCTATTTCGCGATGAACCTGCAGTCCGACCGCGCCATCGTCAATGCCCTGCGCCAGGCGCTCGACAAGCTGCGCGCCAACAAGACGCTCGAACAACTGACCCGCAAGTACGCGCCGACACCATAAGTAAGCGCGCCACCCGGTCCGGTCCTGGCAAAATCAAGCGTCCTCAGCAGCAAGTTCGCAATTACGGGATAATCGCTGTCCTGTTCCCTCACCGATTGCCCGCCATGCCAACAGGCACCCGTTCAGGCACCCTCTACGCCGGCCTCGCCTTCTTCTGCTGGGGTCTGTTCCCGCTGTTCTTCCATACCGTTAAGGATGTGCCGTCGATGGAAATCCTGGTGCACCGCGTCCTGTGGTGCATGCTGTTCCTGGTCGGCGTGCTGACCTGGCGCCGCCAGTGGGGCTTCCTCGGCACCCTGCGCGAACGGCCGAAGGTGGTCGGCAGCTTTGTGTTGAGCTCGCTTTTCCTGAGCGGCAACTGGTTCGTCTATATCTGGGCCGTCAACAACGGCCATGTGCTCGACGCCAGCCTCGGCTATTTCATCAATCCGCTGGTCAACGTCATGCTGGGCTACCTGCTGCTCAAGGAAAGGCTGCGCGCCGTCCAGTGGGCCGCCATCGGCCTGGCCGCCTGCGGCGTGCTGTGGCTGGCGGTGCAGGCCGGCCATGTGCCGTGGATCGCGCTGATCCTCGCGTTTTCGTTCGGCTTGTACGGCCTGATGCGCAAGACGGCCGCGCTGGGCGCGCTCGAGGGCCTGGCGTTCGAGACCATCCTGCTGCTGCCGATGGCCATCGCCTACATGGGCTGGCTGGCCCTGCAGGGCGACAGCGTCTTCATCAATACTACGGCCGATTCAACCCGGGCGCTGCTGGTCGCGGCCGGCCCGATCACTGCCATCCCGCTGCTGCTGTTTGCCGCAGGTGCCCGCCGCATTCCCCTGTCGCTGCTGGGCGTGATGCAGTACATCGCGCCGACGATGGTGTTCCTGATGGGCGTGTGGCTGTTCGACGAGCCGTTTTCGCAGCAACGCCTGATCGGCTTCATCCTGATCTGGAGCGCGCTGGCCATCTACGCCGGCGAAGGCCTGTGGCAGAGCAAACGGTCGCCGGCTTCGGCAGGCTAAATACTCGACAAGGAAGCGATATGCTACGACACCTGCTGGCCACTGCCCTCCTCCTCGCATTGACCGGCCAGGCCGTTGCCGCTCCGCCAGTCGGCGTCGCGCTGTCGGACGCGATCGTCCGGCGCCACACGCCAACCATTGATTCGATGGGTGGCTACGGCTGGGACCATACCAATAGCGCGGTGCTGCACGGCATGGAAAAGATCTACCTGCGCACCGGGGACAAGGCTTACCTCGCCTATATCAAGGCCTACGCGGACCAGTTCGTTGGCAGCGATGGCAGCATCAAGTCGCCCAAGCTGAACCTCGACGGCATGCACCCCGGCGTGCTGTGCCTGTTCCTGTACGAACAGACGGGCGAGCAAAAATACATGCTGGCGGCCAAGGCCATGCGCGACCTGATGGTGGGCACGCCCGCCCGGCCGAGCAGCTTCAAGCGCTCGCCGATCGGCGGCTTCTGGCACAAGAGCGAAGACAAGTACAAGAACGTGATGACGGTCGACGGCCTGTACATGGCCTATCCCTTCCTGGTGCGCTACGGCCTGGCCGCCAGCGAACCGGCGCTGCTCGAACTGGCCGCCGGCCAGATCCTGATGGCGGCGGCCGGCTCTTTCGACCCGCGCATGAACCTGCCCTTCCATGGCTGGGACTGGGGCAGGGAAAAGCCGTGGGCCGATCCGGTCACCGGCACCTCCCCGCATTACTGGTCGCGCGCCAGCGGCTGGTTCTCGATGGCGCTGGTCGACGTGCTCGAAGCGCTGCCGCCGGCCCACCCGCAGTATGGCAAGTTGCTGTTGCTGTTCCAGAGCCTGGCCCAGGGCCTGAAGGCGGTCCAGCATTCCGATGGCTACTGGTACCACGTGCTCGATACCCCGACCCGCGCCGGCAACTACCCCGAGTCGAGCGGCACCGGGATGATCGTGTACGCGCTGCAAAAGGGCGTCAAGCTGAAGCTGCTCGAGCCGGCCTATGCGGCGGTAGCGCAGCGCGGTTGGCGCGCTCTGCAGGGCAGTATCGGCACGGCGCCCGATGGCGGGCCACAGGTCAATTCCGTCGCGCCGGGCATGGGCGTGCAGTCTGACTATGCCGCCTATGTGGCAATCCGCCCGGTCAGCGTGCCGGGAGCGGCCGGCAAGCAGCAGCCGCATGGCTATATCGGGGTGTTGATGGCCGCCGCCGTGATGGAAAAATAAGCAGGCAAACGGCGGCCCGGCGGCCCCCGCCGGCCCCGTTTATTGTATGCTGTTGACCTTCCGTACCAATCCCGAGAGTCACAATGGCAAATTACGTCTACACCATGAACAAGGTGGGCAAGATCGTCCCACCAAAACGTCAGATCCTGAAGGATATTTCGCTGTCCTTCTTCCCGGGCGCCAAGATCGGCGTGCTGGGCCTGAACGGCTCGGGCAAGTCGACCCTGCTCAAGATCATGGCCGGCATCGACACCGACATCCAGGGCGAAGCGGTGCCGATGCCGGGCCTGAACATCGGCTATCTGCCGCAGGAACCGCAGCTCGACCCGGAGCAGACCGTGCGCCAGGTGGTCGAATCGGGCCTCGGCGAGGTGTTCGAAGCCCAAGCCAAGCTCGACGCCGTCTACGCCGCCTATGCCGAGGAAGACGCCGACTTCGACGCTCTTGCTGCAGAGCAAGCGCGGCTCGAAGCGATCATCTCGACCTCCGATGGCGGCAACCTGAACCTGCAACTGGAAATGGCCGCCGATGCGCTGCGCCTGCCGCCGTGGGAACAAAAAATTGGCGTGCTGTCCGGCGGCGAAAAGCGCCGCGTCGCGCTGTGCCGCCTGCTGCTGTCGAAACCCGACATGCTGCTGCTCGACGAACCGACCAACCACCTCGACGCCGAATCGGTCGACTGGCTCGAGCAATTCCTGCTGCGCTTCCCCGGCACCGTGGTCGGCATCACCCACGATCGCTACTTCCTCGACAATGCGGCCGAGTGGATCCTCGAACTGGACCGCGGCCATGGCATCCCATGGAAGGGCAACTACTCGTCGTGGCTGGACCAAAAGGGCGCCCGCCTGAAGCAGGAAGAATCGTCCGAGTCGGCGCGCCAGAAGGCGCTGGCCAAGGAACTGGAATGGTCGCGCCAGAACCCGAAGGCGCGCCAGGCCAAGTCGAAGGCCCGCCTGGCCCGCTTCAATGAACTGTCCGAATACGAGTACCAGAAGCGCAACGAGACCCAGGAGATTTTCATCCCCGTGGCCGAGCGCCTCGGCAACGATGTGATCGAATTCAAGAACGTGTCGAAGGGCTTCGGCGACCGCCTGCTGCTCGACAATGTGTCGTTCACCGTGCCGCCCGGCGCGATCGTCGGCATCATCGGCCCGAACGGCGCCGGTAAGTCGACGCTGTTCAAGATGATCGCCGGCCTTGACCAGCCCGACAGCGGCGAAGTGGCGATCGGCCAGACCGCCCGCATCTCGCTGGTGGACCAGAGCCGCGACAAGCTGTCCGACGCCAAGACGGTGTTCGACGACGTCTCCGGCGGCGCCGACATCCTCAACGTCGGCCGCTTCGACATGCCGTCGCGCGCCTACCTGGGCCGCTTCAACTTCAAGGGTTCGGACCAGCAGAAGATCGTCGGCAACCTGTCGGGCGGCGAACGCGGCCGCCTGCACCTGGCCAAGACCCTGCTCAAGGGCGGCAACGTGCTGCTGCTCGATGAACCGTCGAACGACCTGGACGTCGAAACCCTGCGCGCGCTGGAAGATGCGCTGCTCGAATTCGCCGGCAGCGTGATGGTGATCTCCCACGATCGCTGGTTCCTCGACCGCATCGCGACCCACATCCTTTCGTTCGAAGGCAACTCGCAAGTGACTTTCTTCGACGGCAACTACCAGGAGTACGAAGCCGACAAGAAGAAGCGCCTCGGCGAGGAAGGCGCCAAGCCGAAGCGGATCCGCTACAAGCCGCTGACGGTGTAATATTGAAAGGCTCCCGACCGGGAGCCTTTTTGCCATTCAAAGGAGAAACGACGATGCCGATCCGGCTTGCCCGTACCAGCCTCGCGCTGGCGCTGTGTTTTTCGGCTGGCATCGCCGGCGCCAATCCGCTGGCCAGGCTGGCCTGGCTGCAAGGCTGCTGGGGCGCGGCCGCAGGGGCCGAGGCGGGCTCGGTCGAACAATGGAGCAGCCCGGCGGGCGGCACCATGATCGGCGCCAGCCGCACCATCAGGGGCAATAAGACGGTCGACTACGAGTTCCTGCAAATCCGCGAAATCGAACCGAATGTGCTGGCCTATATTCCCCAGCCGCAAGGCAGGGCCCCGACCGTGTTCCGGATGTCAAAACAGTCCGACAACGAAACGGTGTTCGAGAATCCCGCGCACGACTTCCCGCAGCGGATCATTTATCGCCGCAACAGCGACGGCAGCTTGCATGCACGCATAGAAGGCAGATCCAAGGGCGGGGAAAAGGGGATGGATTTCCCGATGAAGCGCGTCAGTTGCGAGGCTTCACCGGGCTAAGCCGACTGCTTAGAAGGTATAGCGGGCGGCAACGGTGAAGGCATCCGGCTTGGCGCCGATATTGCGCGACTTGCCATAACGCTCGTACTCAGCCGTCAGGGCAACTTGCTTGCTCAGGTTGTACTGAACGCCAAGCGCGGCGTAGGCGCCCGTCTCGGTGTCGCTGGTGCTGGAAATGACCGGCACGCCGCTGCCATACAGCTTTGCTTCCGTCTTGACACTTGCCACGCCCAGTTTGCCGAACAGGGAGAACTGCTCATTCAGGGCCATATTGCCTTTGCCGGCCACGTAGAGGGCATGGCCTTTGGTGTTCCAGCGCTGCGCAAGGGCACCACTGCCGACGGTGTAATCGGTGCTGCGGAAATCGGTGTAGCCCGCTTCGACGCCCCACACCTTGTCCAGCTCGACACCGCCGAAAATCTTGCCGCTTGCCTTGTAGTCGCCATCGCCAGCTGCCTGCTTGGTCGAGGTAATACCGGCGCCGACATAGCCGCCTTCAGCCTGGGCGGCACCCATCATGGTGACGGATGCAATTGCTGCAAAAATCAGCTTCTTCATTTGGAATCCTCTTTGTTGTGAATCAAGTTGTATCGCAATGCACAATGAATTGCGAGGTGGTCAAGATAGCAAAATCAAATCGGCAAGTCCGTGGGGAAGTCGTAAGAACTGTGAGCAGATGTAAAATCTGGCGAAATCAGAGTGCGCCGATAGGCAGGGATGGCGGAACGATGTAGCGAAACGTCAGGTTCAAGCGTGGAAGCACTGCTTTTGTTTCCTTGTTGATGCCATGGCGCCAGTTGGCCTGCATCGCGCCGGCCATCAACAGCAAGTTGCCGTCGCCCAGGCGCAGCTTGCGCGTCTCGCCGCTGCTCTTGTGCTTGACGATGAAGGTGCGCGCCGCGCCATAGGTCAGCGAGGCGATCACCGGGCGCGGGCCCAGCTCGGGCTCGTCGTCGCTGTGCATGCCCATGCTGTCGCGCCCGTCGCGGTAGTAGTTGAGCAGCACGCTATTGAAGCGGTGGCCGGTAACGAGCTGCACGGCGTCGCGCAGCTCGGCCAGCAGCGGCGGCCACGGCGCCGGCGCCAGCGTCATGTCCGAGTAGCGGTAGGCTTGATCGCCGATCCAGGCCGTCAGGCGCGGCTGCAGATGGGTTTTGCCGTAGACGGTGATGGATTCGGCGCGCCAGCTGGTTTCCTGCACCAGGCGCGCCAGCAGCTGGGCGTTGGACAGGCGGAATGGAAACTGCTCCATGAAGGCCAGCTCGCCGTCGGCGATGTCGATGGCGGTCAGGCCCGGGGCCGGAGCGAACAGATCGCCGCTCATCATGCAAAGCGCCCGAACCGTCGTGGCGACGGATGCGGGCGCGCTGGTGCTGCCGGGGACCGAGGCTTAAGCGTAGGCTTCAGCCAGGCTCATCACGCGTGGCGCGATCTCGACGCCGATGCCGGCGAACAATTCCTTGATTGCCGCCATATTGGCTTCGCACTCTTCCGTTTTCCAGCCCTGGAACAGGTCGGTGCCGGCTTTCTGGAAATGCAGGTCGAGCACCTTGCCCTTGTCCTTGTGGGTGTAGTTCTGGCGGTAGGTGTTCTGGAAACCCATCGCGGCCAGCTTGGCCAGCACTTCGGTCGGCGGATTGTCCGGGTCGGTCGCGATGAAGATGCCAAAGGTCTTGCCTGGTGGCTTGGCGGCAATATCTACTTCGTAGATGCCTGGCGCCTTCGTTACGGTCGTACTTTTCAAAAATAGCATGTTATCTCCTTCGTCCACCACCTGTTGGCGCAGAAAGCCGCGACAGGGCAGGCGCCTGATGCGGCATGCAACATCCAAACTGTGAATTTTATCGTTATTGGCCCTGAAACCCGTGCGCCCGGTATGTTTTCGAGAATAGCTTCTCGATATCCAAGCTTATTGCGAATTTCGTCTTTTGTCGATAAGACACTGCATTTTTTTGCATTGTTGCATCAATTATTGCTGTAAGCGCCGGGGTCAATCATACTGTAACGCAATATTGATGCCGGCCAAATACCATGTCCCTGTTCACGACCAAATACCGCTTGCTCGGTTCCATCAGCGCTGTCCTGGTGGCCGGCTTCCTCGCCACCAGCGTCACCAGCTACCTGGTGTCGCGCGACACGATCGAGCTCGGCATCGCCGAGCATGCGCTGCCGCTCACCGGCGACAATATCTATTCGGAGATCCAGAAAGACATCCTGCGGCCGGTCTTCATTTCGTCGCTGATGGCGCATGACACCTTCGTGCGCGACTGGATCCTGGGCGGCGAAAAGGACCCGGACCAGCTGGTGCGCTACCTGGCAGCGATGAAGGACAAGTACGGCACCATCAGCAGCTTCCTGGTGTCGAACCAGACCAGCAAATACTATTACGCCGGCGGCACCCTGAAGGCGGTGCGCCCGGACGAGCCGCGCGATGCCTGGTTCTACCGCGTGCGCGCCATGAAGCCCGACTACGAAACCAATGTCGACCCGGACATGGCCAACCGCGACAGCATGACCATCTTCATCAACCACCGCGTACTCGACTACCGCGGCAACTTCATCGGCGCCACCGGGGTGGGCCTGACGCTCGACACGATGGGCCGCATCATCGACCGCTACCAGCAGCGCTTCAAGCGCGACATCTACTTCCTCGACACCAAGGGCAACATCGTCCTGGCCGGCAAGGCGATGCAGGCCAAGCGCGGCTCGATCCGCGGCCAGCAGGGCGTGGGCAGCCTCGCCGATGCCATCCTCAACGGCAGCAGCGCGCCGACCCGGCTGTCCTATCGCAGCGACCTGTCGGATGTGCTGGTCAACTCGCGCTTCATCCCCGAGCTGGGCTGGTACCTGGTGGTGGAGCAGAACGTCAGCGACGACATGCGCCCGCTGCGCCAGGTGTTTGCCGCCAACCTGGCAATCAGCTTCTGCGTGACGCTGCTGGTGCTGCTGATGACGCTGTTGATGGTCAAGCGCTTCCAGCGCCGCCTTGAAAAAGTCGCCACCACCGATGCGCTGACCGGGCTGCTGAACCGCCAGGCGCTCGAGCTGCTGTTCCGCCAGTCGATCCTGGCGAGCCAGCGCAGCGGCAAACCCTTGTCGGCGATTCTGTTCGACATCGACCATTTCAAGCAGATCAACGACATCCATGGCCACCTGGCGGGCGACGTCCTGCTGCGCCATGTCGCCGATACGGCCAGGTCGGTGGTGCGCCAGAGCGACATCGTCACCCGCTGGGGCGGCGACGAATACCTGATCCTGCTGGGCGACTGCGACCGCATCCAGGCCATTACGCTGGCCGAACAGCTGCGCCAGCGCATTGCGCAGCATCCGGTCGACCTGGGCGAAGGGGTGTCGGTGCCGATCCATATCAGTGCCGGCGTGGCGCAATACCATGACGGCGACACCCACACCGGTTTCTTCACCCGTGCCGACGGCGCCTTGTACACCTCCAAGACCGGTGGACGCAATCGCGTCAGCGCTGCCTGATCAGCGCTTGGCCAGGTTGCTGGTCGCGGCAACCAGCGCCGCGTACAGCTGGCCGGTCGGTTCATGCCAGGCATCGAGCGCCTGCTGCTGGCGCGCCACCGTGGCCATGTCGCCGCGTGCAATCGGGCCGCTGAGCGCCGCGCGCGGGCCCAGCCTGAATACATTGTTCAGCGTCTCGGTGGCGAGTGGCCTGGCCAGCTCGAGCGCCACTTCCGGCGCGATGCCGGCCGCTTCATAGGCGCGCAGGGCGCAGTCGAGTATCGTCACCAGGTAGTTCGACGCGAACACCGAGGCCGCGTGGTACACCGTCTTGGCCGAGGCGTCGATCGGCACCGGGCGTGCGCCTATGCCGCACAGCGCCGCTTCGAGCATCGCCACTGCCTGCGCATCGCCTTCGATGCCGCAGTAGGTGCCCTGGAAACTGGCCGCCACCGTGGCCGGGTCGGCAAAGCTGCGGATCGGATGCATGCTGGCCACCAGAGCGCCGCGCCCCTTCGGCCCGGTCAATTCGCCGGACGCCTTGGCCCCGCTGCAGTGGAACACGACGGTGCCGGTCAGCGGCAGCGCCAGACTGTCGGCAACCAGGCCGATCTGATCGTCCGTCACGGCCAGCATGATGGCGTCCGCCGGGCGCAGCGCCTGCACCGAGTCGGCGGCGCGGCCGGCGCCGATGAAGTCGACCGCCGCCTGCGCGCTGGCCAGTGAGCGGGTCAGCACATCCTGCACGACAAAGCTGCCGCTGTCGGAGAACAGGCGGCCCAGCGCGCGGCCGACATGGCCACCGCCGATGATATTCAGGCTTGGCGCCACCTAGTGAACCGTAACGGTAAGATGCAGAGTGCCTGCCGCACCGGCAAGTCGCACGTCTGCGTTGCACATGCTCGCGATAGTACACACTATCGCCGCGCCTTGCGCCTTGCCCTGCAACTTGCAGGCGCGTCTTTCACTACGCATTTTACTGTTACGGTCCACTAGAAGCCCGCCCCGCTGGCCAGGTATTCCAGCTCGGCCAAAGTGGAGGCGCGGCCGAGGATCGGGTTGCGATGCGGGAAGCGGCCGAAGCGCGCGATCACGCCGCGGTGGCGGTGAGCGTAATCGAGCACGCCGTCGAAGCCGCTCGCCTGTTCGGCCAGCGCCGTGAACAGGGCCACCGATTCGGCCTGCATGGCCGGGTCTTCCGAATGTTCGAAAGGCATATATGCGAACCAGCGCTGCACCGGCAGCAGTTGCTGGTCGCCTCCGCTATCAACCAGCTGGCGGGCGCATGCCAGCGCCAGCGCATCGCCGGCGAAGGCGTCCGGCGTGCCGCGGCCCGCGTTGCGGGTGAACTGGTCGAGCACGATGATGCGGGCCAGCGCCCCGGACGCGCCGTGCTGGTCCCATTCGCGCAGGCCGCCCGCGGTGGCGATTGCAATCGTCGTGCCGAAGCGCTGCCTGATCTCGGCGTCGAACTGCTCGTCCTTGCGGAACCAGACCGCGCGCTGCTGGCCGAAATCCGGGTCGGTGGGCGGCAGGAACCAGAAATCAAGGACGTCCTGGGCTTGCATGGTTCAGTTCCTCGCGTGCGACAGCTGGAATCCTTCGATGCCGTCGAAGTTCGACAGCTCGTTCGACAGTTCCGCCAGCGGCGCGCCGCTGTGCTTGGACAGCGCCAGCGCGACAAAGCGCCATTCCTGCTGGCCGTCGTCGCTGGAAATGGTCAGTGACCCGCCGGCGATTTCGTAGCCGCGCGCCAGCGCGATGGCGCGCAGTGCGCGCTCCTCGGGAATATACCCTGTTCGGAACCGCATCATGATCGCGACCGCATGGCGAGACGGCAGGAAAGCCTCGACGCGCGCCAGGAAGATCATGATCATGGCCGACAGAAAAGCCAGCCCCATCGCTGCCAGGTAGAAACCGACGCCGACCAGGATGCCGATGACCGACGAGGCCCAGATCGAGGCCGCCGTGGTCAGGCCGCTGATATTGAAACCCTCGCGCATGATCACGCCGGCACCGAGGAAGCCGATGCCGGTGACGATGCCCTGGATGATGCGGGTCGGGTCGCCCGCCATCGCCAGCGCGGCATTGTCGCCGCCGTACCAGAAGCCGGGGTAGCCGCCGACCAGGGTCAGGGCGCAGGAAGCCATGCAGACCAGACCGTAGGTGCGCATGCCGGCCGCGCGGCCATGGTAGGAACGCTCGTAGCCGACCATCAGGCCCAGCAGCAGGGCGCCAAAGATATTGAGCAGCAGCAGAACGTTGGTGTGCATTTCGGCACGCGACCAGTAGGACAGCAGCGATGGCAGGCTCGACATGGTAATTCCTTTGGGCCCGGGTAGCCCCGTTATGGTGTTTTCTTGATCAGCTGCTTTTCGAACGCGACGTCAAGCTTGCTGACCTTGCGCGCTACCTGCGGTCCCAGCTTGTTGACGAAGGCGACGAAATCATCCAGTTCGAGCGGTTCGCACAGCGGGTCCGATCCCGGCCGTTCGGACAGGAAGAACAGGCCGGCGCCGGTGATGGCCATCGACCACGAGCTCTTGCCGCTGCGGACCTTGAGGCGGTCGACCGCTGCCGATGCGCGGGTGGACCTCATGGCCCCACCTTGGCCGTGCGCGCATCGAGCCAGGCGAGCGCAGCGCCGCTGACATGCGGCGCCAGGCGCGCATGCACGGTGGCATGGTACTGGTTGAGCCATGCCAGCTCGTCGCCACGCAACAGCGCAAAGTCGAGGCAGCGGGTGTCGATCGGGCACAGGGTCAGCGTCTCGAACTGCAGGAATTCGCCGAATTCGCTGGTGTCGTACACCGTGTTGTGGACCAGGTTCTCGATCCGGATGCCCCAGTGGCCGGGCCGGTAGATGCCCGGCTCGATCGAGGTCACCATGCCCGCCTCCATCGCCGTGTGCGGCTCCGGCATCGTGGTCGCCGAAATCGACTGCGGGCCTTCGTGCACATTGAGGAAGTAGCCGACGCCGTGGCCGGTGCCGTGGCCGTAGTCGATCGCATGGGTCCAGATTGGCGCGCGCGCCAGCGCGTCGAGCATCGGCGACTTCGTGCCGCGCGGGAAGCGCGCCGAGGACAGCGCGATGACGCCCTTGAGCACCAGCGTGAAGTCGCGCTTGTGCTCAGGCGTGATGGCACCCACCGGGACCACGCGGGTGATGTCGGTGGTGCCGCCCAGGTACTGGCCGCCGGAGTCGATCAGCAGCAGGCCATCGCCTTGGATGACGGCATGCGCTTCCTCGCTGGCGTGGTAATGCATGATGGCGCCGTTGGCATTGAAGCCGGCAATGGTGCCGAAGCTGGCGCTGATGAAACCGGGGCGGCGCGCGCGCGCGGCCGTGATCTGCCGGTCGATCGTCAGCTCGGTCAGCCCGCCATTGGCGCGGTCGGCCAGCGCGCCGTCGAGCCAGGCAAAGAATTCGCACAGTGCGGCGCCATCCTGTTCCATCGTGGCCCGCACCTGTTCGATTTCCGTCGCGGTTTTTTTCGACTTGGCAAGCGTGGTCGGGTTGATCGCCTCGACCACCTTGACCTGCGGTGCGATGGCGTCGCGCATGCCGGAGGTGATGCGGCGCGGGTCGATCAGCAGTGCGCTGTCGACCCTGAGCGCAGCCAGGGCGCCGGCCGCGTCGCCATACGGCGCCAGCTCGACGCCGTCGGCACGCAGGCGCTGCTGCAGGTCCGCGTCGATTTTGCCGGGAGCGACAAACAAGGTGGCGCCCTGCGGTTCAATCAGCGCATGGGCCACGAAAACGGGATTGAAGCTGACATCGGCGCCGCGCAGGTTGAACAGGTAGGCGATGTCGTCGAGCGTCGAAATGAAGTGCCGGTTGGCGCCCAGCCTGACCATGGCGGCACGGGTCGCTGCCAGTTTGTCGGCGCGGCTGGTCACCGCGTGCGGCGCGACGTGCTCGAACACGGGGTCGGGCGGCAGGCCCGGACGGCCGGTCCAGACCTCGTCCACCAGGTCGAGGTCGGTGCGCAGCAGGATGCCGCGGGCCGCCAGCGATTCGGCCAGCAGGCGCATGGTCGACAGGCCCAGCACATTGGCGTCGACGGCAACGGTCTGGCCAGGCAGCAGGTTGGCGGCCAGCCAGTCGATATGCAGCATGCTCGACGCGGCCGGGACTTTCATCAGCATATAGCCGGAGCCGGCCAGCTCGAACTCGGCCATCTGCCAGTAGCGGGCATCGGCCCACACGCCGGCCAGGTCATGGGTGACGACCAGCGTGCCGGCCGAGCCGGTAAAGCCGGACAGCCATTGGCGGCCGCGCCAGCGCTCCGGCAGGTACTCGGACAGGTGGGGGTCGGACGACGGCACGATCACGGCATCGACCTGCGCGCGGCGCATGGCCGCGCGCAGCTGTTCGAGGTGTTCGGAGCGGGCCAGCAGGGTATCGGAATTTGGCATACGTATCAATGTTTTCAGTCTGTTCCTATGATACGCCTGCGGGCGGAAATTGGGGGGGCCGATCCTGCCCCGATCGGCGACGAAATCGGCCTGGCCGCTATCAATAGTCGCGCCTACTTCGCTTCGATCATGTCGCCGCTGTCGACCGGACCCGCTGCCACCGGCCGGCTGGTGCTGCCGAGATGGCGGGTGAAGTCGCGGAAGATGGCTGGCAGGCCGTCGGCCTGGAAGCCGGCGCCGTTGCGCAGCTCGACATGCAGGTGCGGGTTGTTCGAGCTGCCCGAGCTGCCGATCTTTGCCAGCGGCTGGCCGCGCGTGACCCGGTCGCCTTGCCTGACCAGCAGGCTGCCCTGCTGCAGGTGGGCCAGCATGCTGAACTCGCCATTGCCGTGGTCGATCAGCACGTGGTTACCGTAGAACTTCATCGGCGCCTGCTTGACGTCGGCACCGTTGAAATAGCTCTGGCCGCCGCGGATATTGTCGCGCTCATCGGCGGCGGCGGCGACCACCGTGCCGTCGCCGGTGGCCAGCACCGGCTTGCCCCAGGCATACCAGTCCTCGTTGCTGGCGCCGTTGCCGCGGTAGGCATCGAAGCCGTCGTTCGTGGGGTTGATGTCGAGACTGTAGCGCATGAAGTTGTGGGTGAAGCCGATGTCCTGCGCAACCGGATGCTCGGTATTGAGGCGGCGATGGTGGGCGTAGAAATCGTGGCCGTCGTGGATCAGCGACTTGCCGGCAACCGGCAGCGACAGCGCCGTTTTTGCGCGGTACACCTGCGGCGTAACGGTGACCGTGGTGTTGAAGTCCGGCGCCTCTTGCGGGATGCTGAGGCTGAACTTGTAGGTCAGGTGGTGCAGCTCGATATCGGGGCGGAAGCTGTGGAAGGGGTTGAAGATCAGGATCCTGGCGCCGGCTGCGACCACGCGGCCCGGCACGGTTTCTATGCTCGGCGCAAAGCCGTTGCTGTCGATGAAGCGGCGCAGCACCGGCTTGCCGGCGCTGTCGAAGGCCGTCACTTCGATGCTGTCGATGCCCATTGGGGTGGTGCCCAGGTTCTCGACCAGGAAGTCGAAGTTCAGCGACTGGGCGGTGTCGCCCGCTTCGATCCAGACCTGGCCTGGCTGGGCCGTCACTTTGACTGGGCCGGCCGGTTTCGGGAACGCGCGCTGCAAGGCGCCCTGGCCGAAATAGGCGCCAGCGGCCAGGCCGGCGACCAGGCCGATGGTGAGGATGTATTTGAGGTAGAAGTGTTTTGTCGTTGCCATGGCATAGCCTCGTGGGTGAAGGCGCGACTATATCGGGGCCCCCTGCGGCGGGCCAGAATCATGCGACGAACGGCCCAAAACGAGGAGTAGAACGCGGGCCTGCGGTCGGCGAACTTCACGCGTGGGTAACGGGCTTACCCACCGCAAACCGTAGGGTGGGTACCCCTGGGTACCCACGCGGTGACCTACCAGCGCCTACGCCTCGAAATGGCGCAGGCCATCGAGGTCCAGCACGCGGATGCCGCCGTAATCGAGCCGCAGCAGGCCCTCGCGCTCGAGCAGCTGCAAGGCCTGGTTGGCACGCTGGCGCGAAGCGCCCGACAGATAGCCGATCTCCTCCTGCGAAATCTGCACCAGCTCGTCAATCCCCGGATATAGGTGGGCATTGAACATTGCCGCCAGGCAGCGCGCCACCCGCGTGTCGACATCGAGCATGCGGTCGTTTTCGACCAGGCCGATGAATTGCCCCAGCCTTTCATTGAGCTGCATCAATAGGAACCGGGTAAAAGGCAGGCTATTCTCCAGCAGCCATTCGAAGGTGGCGCGCGGCATGCGGGCCACGCGGGTGTCGCGCAGGGCGATGACGTCGTATTTCCGGCTGTTGTCCTTGAGCAGCGAGCCTTCGCCGAACCAGCCGCCGGCCGGCACGCCGGTGAAGGTCACGCTCTTGCCCGACGGGGAAAAGTTGTTCATCTTGACCAGGCCGTCGATGATGCCGATCCAGCAGCTGAGCGCTTCGCCCTTGCGGCAGACGAAGCCGCCCTTGGGCACGAACTGCTCGCTGCAGTCCGCTTCAACGCGCGCCATCTCGAGCGGCGTCAGGGTGCGCGCCCAGAT
Source organism: uncultured bacterium (assembly GCA_965233055.1). Classification (GTDB taxonomy): domain Bacteria; phylum Pseudomonadota; class Gammaproteobacteria; order Burkholderiales; family Burkholderiaceae_D; genus Telluria_A. The sequence goes on along the minus strand of CBDDRJ010000121.1, from coordinate 57,938 downwards.
CGTGGCGCGCAGGTGGTCGAGTAAAGTTTGTGGGGTGATGGTCATTTGTGCGTCGCAACATCGAAAGTCCCGCAATTGTCATCCAAAAGACAACGTGCGGGGCAATCGCAAGCTAATATCATCACACAAAAAACGGCCCATGCCGACAACCACCTTGTTAACATGGCGCTGCAAGACAAAAAGGGGACACGAGTTGCAACAATCCGCACCCGAGGCACTGAGCACCTTCCCGCGCCATTTGCTGGCACACGCGAAGGTTCGCCCCCTGCGCCCCGCTTACCGCGAAAAATACCTGGGCATCTGGCAGACCTGGAACTGGTCGCAGGTGGCCGACCAAGTGCGCGCCCTCGCCTGCGGCCTGGCTGCGCTGGGCTTCAAGCGCGGCATGAACCTGGCCATCATCGGCGACAACCGCCCGCGCCTGTACTGGTCGATGCTGGCGGCCCAGAGTATCGGCGGGGTGCCGGTGCCGCTGTACCAGGACGCCCAAGCGGCCGATATGGCTTTTGTGCTCGATAACGCCGAAATCGCCTTCGCCATCGTCGAGGACCAGGAGCAGGTCGACAAGCTGCTCGAACTGCGCACCAGCAATCCAGGCCTGGCCCACATCGCCTATGACGACGCGCGCGGCATGCGCCACTATACCCAGGACGGCCTGCTGTCGTTCGAGGCGCTGCAGGAGCTGGGCCGCGCCTACGACAGGGCCCACCCCGGCTTCTTCGACGCGCAAATCGCGGCCGGCTCGGGCAGCGACACCGCCATCATCCTGTATACCTCCGGCACCACCGGCAAGCCGAAGGGCGTGTGCCAGTCGCATACTTCGCTGCTGACCGCCGGCCGCGGCGGCGTCGGCTTCGACCGCCTGACTGAGCGCGAGGACATGCTGTCCTACCTGCCGATGGCATGGGTGGGCGATTGCCTGTTCTCGCTGGCGCAGGCGCTGGTGGCCGGCTTTACCGTCAACTGCCCGGAGTCGTCGGACACAGTCATGACGGATCTGCGCGAAATCGGCCCGACCTATTATTTTGCGCCGCCGCGCGTGTTCGAGAACATGCTGACCATGGTGATGATCCGCATGGAAGACGCCAGCGCGATCAAGCGCCGCATGTTCCACTATTTCATGGAGGTGGCGCGCCACTGCGGTTCGGCCATCCTGGACGGCAAGCCGGTCGCTGCAGGCGATCGCCTGCGCTATGCGCTGGGCCACATGCTCGTCTATGGCCCGCTCAAGAATGTGCTGGGCCTGTCGAGGGTGCGGGTGGCCTACACGGCGGGGGCGGCGATCGGCCCCGACCTGTTCCGCTTCTACCGCTCGATCGGCATCAACCTCAAGCAGCTGTACGGTTCGACCGAGACCTGCGCCTATGTATGCCTCCAGCCTGACGGCAATATCAAGTTCGACAGCGTCGGACTGCCGGCGCCGGGGGTCGAGGTCAGGCTGGCCGACAATGGCGAGGTGCTGGTCAAATCCAGGGCGACGATGGACGGCTACTACAATCGGCCCGACGCGACGTCTGAGGTGATCGACGCCAATGGCTACTTCCACACGGGCGATGCCGGCATGTTCGATGCCGAAGGCCACCTGAAAATCATCGACCGCGCGGCCGATGTGGGCAAGATGAATGGCGGCGCCATCTTCGCGCCCAACTACATCGAGAACAAGCTCAAGTTCTTCCCGTTCATCAAGGAGGCGGTTGCCTTCGGCAATGGCCGCGACCAGGTGTGCGTCTTCGTCAATATCGATATGGAGGCGGTCGGCAACTGGGCCGAGCGCCGCAATATCGCCTATGCCGGCTACACCGACCTGGCGGCCCATCCGTCGACCTACGAGCTGGTGCGCGACTGCGTGGAAAAGGTCAATGCCGACCTGGCTCTTGAAGCGATGATGGCCGACACCCAGATCCACCGCTTCCTGGTGCTGCACAAGGAGCTTGACCCGGACGACGACGAGCTGACCCGCACCCGCAAGGTGCGCCGCAGTTTCATCGCCGAAAAATACGCCGTGCTGATCGAAGCCCTCTACGCTGGCCGCGCTTCGCAGTTCATCACCACCCAGGTCAAGTTCGAGGATGGGCGCATCGGCCAGGTCAGTGCCGACCTGCGCATCTGCGACGCCAGGACTTACCCAGCCTTTCCTTCGCGCGCGGCCTGAAAGACCGATCCATGCAGATGAATGACACCGCAATCGCCACCGGCACCCAGCGCAAGATCGGCCCGGTGATCCTCGACCTGCAGCATATCTCGCTGGCCTTCGGCGGCGTGAAGGCGCTGACCGATATCTCGTTCGACGTGCGCGAACACGAGATCCGCGCCATCATCGGTCCCAACGGCGCCGGCAAAAGCTCGATGCTCAATGTGATCAATGGCGTCTACCGCCCGCAGCAGGGCGAGATCGTGCTGCACGGCCAGCACCGCAAGAATATGGACTGCTACAGCGCGGCCAAGGCCGGCATCGCGCGCACCTTCCAGAACATCGCTCTGTTCAAGGGCATGACGGTACTGGACAACATCATGACGGGCCGCAACCTGAAGATGAAGTCCAACTTCCTGCTGCAGGCCCTGTACTGGGGGCCGGCCCGGCGCGAGGAAAACCAGCACCGCGCCAAGGTCGAGGAAATCTTCGACATCCTCGAGATCCAGGCGATCCGCAAGACCCCGGTCGGGCGGCTGCCGTATGGCCTGCAAAAGCGCGTCGAGCTGGGCCGGGCACTGGCGGCCGAGCCGTCGATCCTGCTGCTCGACGAGCCGATGGCCGGCATGAACGTCGAGGAAAAGCAGGACATGTGCCGCTTCATCCTCGACGTCAACGACCACTTCGGCACCACCATCGTGCTGATCGAGCACGATATGGGTGTGGTGATGGATATCTCCGACCGCGTCGTCGTGCTCGACTACGGCAAGAAAATCGGCGACGGCACCCCTGACCAGGTGCGCAGCAATCCCGACGTGATCAACGCCTACCTCGGCACTTCGCACTGAGCCCTTGATGAATATTTCCTTTTTCTTTGAAGTGCTGATCGGCGGCCTGTTGTCGGGCGTGATGTACGCGCTGGTGGCGATCGGCTTTGTGCTGATCTATAAGGCGTCCGGCGTGTTCAACTTTGCGCAGGGCGCGATGGTGTTCTTCGCCGCCCTCACCTGCGTCGGCATGATCGACAAGTTCGGCGTGCCGCTGTGGCTGGCTATCGTGCTGACGATGGTCGTCATGGTGGCGCTCAGCTTCGCCGTCGAAAAGGTGGTGCTGCGCCCGCTGGTGAACCAGCCCGAGATCACGCTGTTCATGGCCACCATCGGCCTGGCCTTCTTCATCGAGGGCCTGGCCCAGCTGCTGTGGGGCTCGCAGGTGCACAAGCTGGAACTGCCGATCGAAGACGTGCCGCTGCAGTATTTGATGGACAGGTTCAACATCATCGTCTCGCAGTTCGACCTGATCGCCGCCGGCATTTGCGCCGTGCTGGTCACGGCGCTGGCCCTGTTCTTCTCCAAGACCAAGGTCGGCCGCGCGCTGCGCGCCGTCGCCGACGACCACCAGGCCGCGCTGGCGGTGGGCATTCCGCTCAAGCAGATCTGGGTCGTGGTGTGGTCGGCGGCCGGACTGGTGGCGCTGGTGGCCGGCCTGCTGTGGGGGGCGCGCAATGGCGTGCAGTTTGCGCTGACCTTCATTGCGCTCAAGGCCTTGCCGGTGCTGATCCTGGGCGGCTTCACGTCGATCCCCGGCGCGATCGTCGGCGGCCTGATCATCGGCGCTTCCGAGAAGTTGGCCGAGGTCTACCTCGGTCCCCACGTGGGCGGCGGCATCGAGGGCTGGTTCCCTTATGTGCTGGCACTGTTGTTCCTGCTGGTGCGGCCGGAAGGCCTGTTCGGCGAAAAAATCATCCGCAGGATCTGAGGAAAACCACCATGTTCTACCGCGAAGCCGGACAATTCAAGACCAGCTACCAGGCCGACAGCCAGATCCTGCCGATCCGGCAGGACCGCATCGCCCTGCTGGCCCTGCTGGCAGTGGCCGCGCTGGCGGTGCCGCTGTTTGCCTCGCCCTACCTGCTGTCGGCGATCCTGATCCCGTTCCTGATTTTTGCGCTGGCCGCGCTGGGGCTCAATATCCTGACCGGCTACTGCGGCCAACTGTCGCTCGGCACCGCCGCCTTCATGGCGGTCGGTGCCTTCGCCTCGTACAACTTCATGGCGCGCCTGCCCGGCCTGCCGATCCTGCTGGCCTTCGTGCTGGGCGGCCTGTGCGCGGCCATGGTCGGCATCGTGTTCGGCCTGCCCTCGCTGCGCATCCGGGGTTTTTACCTGGCGGCGTCGACGCTGGCGACCCAGTTCTTCGTGCTGTGGTGCCTGACCAAGATCCCCTACCTGACCAACTACAGCAGCTCGGGCGTGGTCACGGTGCAGAAAATCGTCATCGTCGGCATTGACTTCAACACGCCGGGGCGGAAGTACCTGCTGGTGCTGGCGATCGTCGTGCTGATGTCGCTGATGGCCAAGAACCTGATCCGCTCCAATGTCGGCCGCTCCTGGATGGCCGTGCGCGATATGGACGTGGCGGCCGAGGTGATCGGCTTTCGCCCGATGCGCACCAAGCTGCTGGCGTTTGCGGTCAGCTCGTTCTACTGCGGCGTGGCCGGCGCGCTGTACGCGTTTGCCTATCTGGGCACGGTCGAACCGGAGGCCTACAACCTCGACCTTTCGTTCCGCATCCTGTTCATGATCATCATCGGCGGCGTCGGCTCGGTGCTGGGCGCCTACCTGGGCTCGGCCTTTATCGTGCTGTTGCCGGTGTTCCTGAACGTGTTGGCCCATGCCCTCGGGCTGCCGACCAATATCGCATCGAATCTGGAGTTGATGGTGTTTGGCGCGTTGATCATTTTCTTCCTGATCGTGGAGCCGCACGGCCTCGCGCGCCTGTGGCAAGTTGGTAAAGAGAAGTTACGGCTATGGCCGTTCCCGCATTGAGACTATCATTGGAGATGAACATGAAGCGTATAAAATCCGTTCTGCTGGGCGCTGCACTGTTGGGCGCAATGGCGCAAGTCCACGCCGCCGACCAGTTTGTCGCGCTGCCTTCTTACCGCGTCGGCCCGTATGCGGCCGGCGGTTCCGGCTTCTATGGCGGCGCCATCGACTACTTCAACCTGGTCAACGCCAATGGCGGCGTCAATGGCGTCAAGATCGCCTGGGAAGAGTGCGAGACCGAGTACAACCCGTCGCGCGGCATCGAATGCTACGAGCGCCTCAAGACCAAGAACGGCGGCGCGACCCTGATCGAGCCGCTGTCGACCGGCATCGCCTACGGCATCCTCGACCGCGTCGCCACCGACAAGATCCCGATGACCACGCTCGGCTACGGCCGCTCCGATGCCGCCAACGGCAAGGTCTTCCCTTACGTCTTCCCGCTCATCACCAGCTACTACAACCAGGCGGCCGCGATGGTCAAGTACCTGGGCGACAAGAGCGGCGGCGTCGACAAGCTCAAGGGCAAGAAGATCGTCCATCTGTACCACGATTCGGCGTTCGGCAAGGAGCCGCTGCCGGTGTTCGAAGCACTGGCCAAGCGCCACGGCTTCGAGCTGATCAAGCTCGCCGTCACGCCACCGGGCCAGGACCAGCAGTCGCAGTGGCTGCAGATCCGCCAGGCGCGGCCGGACTACGTGATCCTGTGGGGCTGGGGCGTGATGAATGCCGTCGCCATCCAGACCGCGCAGCGTACCGGCTTCCCGCGCGAGAAAATGCTGGGCGTGTGGTGGGCCGGTTCGGAGGAAGACACCATTGCGGCCAAGGACGCCGCCAAGGGCTACACGTCGATGACCTTCAACACGCCAGGTAACTACCCGCTGATCGATGACATCAAGAAGAAGGTCTACGATGCCGGCAAGGGCAACCTGCAGGACAAGTCGCGCATCGGCTCGGTGTACCACATGCGCGGCATGACGATGGGCGTGCTGTGGGTCGAAGCGATCCGCCACGCGCAGGAGAAGTTCGGCAAGGGCAAAGTCATGACCGGCGAGCAGGTGCGCTGGGGCCTTGAGAACCTGAACGTCGACGAGACCCGCCAGAAGGCGCTCGGCGTGCTCGGCATGTTCCCGCCAGTGAAGACCAGCTGCGACGACCATGAGGGTTCGGGTGCGGTCAAGGTGCAGCAGTGGGATGGCGCCAAGTGGAACGCCATTACGCCGAACTGGGTCGTGGGCGACAAGGCCCTGACCCGCAGCCTGATTGACGAGTCGTCGGCCAAGTACGCCGCCGAAAAGAAGATCACCCCGGTCTGCCTGAAGTAAGCAAAACGGTGGGCAAGGTCTGCTTGCCAAGGAACCTGGCCCTGCAAGGCTAGGTCGTTCCACAGGCGCGGGGCATGCCCCGCGAAGTCCCTGTTCCACCCCGACGGAACTCGCTATGACGCCTTATCTGTCAGTAAATAATATTGAAGTCATTTATGACCACGTCATCCTGGTCCTGAAAGGCGTCTCGCTACAGGTCCCGCAAGGGAAGATCGTGGCCCTGCTCGGCGCCAATGGCGCCGGCAAGTCCACCACGCTCAAGACCATTTCAACCCTGCTGCGGGGCGAGCGCGGCGACGTCACCAAGGGCGACGTGCAGTTCAAGGGCGAACGGGTCGACCAGCTCACCCCCAATGAGCTGGTCAAGCGCGGCCTGTCTCAGGTAATGGAGGGGCGCCACTGCTTCGGCCACCTGACCATCGAAGAGAACCTGCTGACCGGCGCCTACACGCGCTCGCTGTCGCGCGCGAACCTGAAGGCGGCGCTGGAGTCGGTCTACCACTATTTCCCGCGCCTCAGGGAGCGCCGCGCCAGCCTGGCCGGTTATACCTCGGGCGGCGAACAGCAGATGTGCGCGATCGGCCGCGCGCTGATGGCCAAGCCGTCGATGATCCTGCTCGACGAACCGTCGATGGGTATCGCGCCGCAGATCGTCGACGAAATCTTTGGCATCGTCAAAGACCTGAACCAGAAGGAGAACGTGTCCTTCCTGCTGGCTGAACAAAACACCAGCGTGGCGCTGCGCTACGCCGACTTTGGCTACATCCTCGAAAACGGCCGGGTTGTCATGGAGGGCGCCGCCCAGGACCTCGCCAGCAACGAGGACGTGAAGGAGTTCTACCTCGGCGTTTCCGCTGCGGGGCGCAAGAGCTTCCGCGACATGAAATTTTACCGCCGCCGCAAACGCTGGCTGGCTTGAGGGTCACCATGGATTTTGAAAAAGCCAAAGCCTTGTGCCGCACTTTTCCCGGCTGTACCGAAGACGTCAAATGGGAAGATAACGCCGTGTTCTCGGTAGGTACAAAGATGTTTGCCGTCACATCGGTCGACGTGCCCGCCAACGGCATCAGCTTCAAGGTCGACGACGACCGCTTCCTGGAGCTGACTGACCGCCCCGGCATCATCCCCGCGCCCTACCTGGCGCGCGCCAAATGGGTCTATGTGGAAAACGCGAAGGCACTGAGCGACGCCGAGGCGGCGCAACTGCTGCGACGTGCCTACGAGATCATTTTTGCCAGGCTGACCAGGAAGCTGCAGAAAGAAATCGGAGGAGCTGCATGAGCCAGACCACGCTCGATGCACTGGAGTCGCGTTCGCCCGACGAGCGCGAGCGCGACCTGCTGGCCCGACTGCCGCAGCTGGTGGCGCAGGCCAGGACGGCGCCCGGCTGGGCGTCCATCCTGCAAGGCGTCGACCCGGCAGCGGTCACCAGCCGCGCGGCGCTGGCCCAGTTGCCGATCACTCGCAAGGCTGACCTGAAAAGCATGCAAAAGCTGGCCATGCCGTTCGGCGGGCTCAATTCGACGCCGCTCGAACAGTTGGGCCGGATCTTCATGTCGCCCGGCCCCATCTTCGACCCGGAGGGGCGCGGTGCTGACTGGTGGCGCTTTGCGCGGCCTCTGTTCGCGGCCGGCATCCGCCCTGGCGACTTGCTCCAGAACTGCTTCTCCTATCACTTCACGCCGGCCGCCTTCATGGTCGAAGGTGGCGCTGCGCGCATCGGCTGCCCGCTGATCCCGGCCGGATCGGGCCAGACCGAAATGCAGGTCGAAGCCATCACCTCGCTGCGCCCTTCGGCCTACATCGGCACGCCTTCCTTCCTGCGCATCATCATCGAAAAAGCCCAGGCGATGGGCGCCGACATCAGCAGCATCCGGCGCGCCGTCCTGGGCGCCGAGGCGCTGCCCGAATCATTGCGCAGCTGGTTCCAGCAGAACGGCGTGGCACAGGTATTCCAGACCTATGCATCGGCTGACATCGGCTCGATCGCCTACGAGACAGCGACCGACGGCAAGCTCGACCCCGGCATGGTGCTCGACGAAGACATCCTGCTCGAAATCGTCCGGCCTGGCAGCGGCGAACCGGTGGCCGCCGGCGACATCGGCGAAGTCGTCGTCACCTTGTTCAACCCCGACTATCCGCTGATCCGCTTTGCCACTGGCGACATGTCGGCCCTGCTTTTGGCACCGCTGGCCGGCAACGCCCGCACCAATTGCCGCATCCGCGGCTGGATGGGGCGTGCCGACCAGACCACCAAGATCCGCGCCATGTTCGTCCACCCTTCGCAGGTGGCCAATATCGTGCGGCGCCACCCGCAGGTGCTCAAGGCGCGGCTGGTCGTGTCGGGCCGCATGGCCAATGACGTAATGACGCTGCATTGCGAGGTCATGGACGGCAATCCTGACGCCGATGCGATCGTCAATTCGATCCGCGAAGTGACCAAACTGCGCGGCGACGTCGTGTTTGCCGCCCCCGGCAGCCTGCCGGACGACGGAAAAGTCATCGACGACGTCAGGGACTACACATAGGAGCCAGCGCAGCAGAAGATCGCCGGCCCAAACAGGTGGAGAAAAGTCCCACTTCGCCCCCACTTCTCGCGCTGTGGCTATGGCTACAGCCCTCGAACGTGGCGACGAATTGGGTTCTTTTCCCACCCGCTTGGTCTCGGCTCCTTCTGCCGCGCTGGCTCCTGGCTGTGGCGTAAATCCAACTCCCCCTCTCTTGTGCAGTGCAATCTGCAGGATAATGAAAGCGCACACATAAGGGGGCGACATCATGCAAGACTTTCATTACGCCCGCGCCCGCGCGCTGCTGGAACATGCGGAAGAAATCTACGACCGGTCCGCGGTCCAGGCAGCCATCGCCGACGTGGCGGCAAAACTCAATGAGCGGTTCGACAAGCCGGACCAGTTTCCGCTGGTACTGGGTGTCATGGGTGGCGCCGTCGTGTTCACCGGCCAGCTGCTGCCGCAGCTGCGATTCCCGCTGGAATTCGATTACATCCACGTCAGCCGCTATGGCGACGACGACCAGGGTGGCCGCGTGGTGTGGAAGGTGATTCCGCGCCCGGACGTGGCGGGCCGCACCATCATCGTCCTCGACGACATCCTCGACGAGGGCGAGACGCTGGCCCACGTCAAGCAGCGCCTGCTGGACATGGGCGCGGCGGAGGTCATCGTGACCGTGTTTGCCGACAAGGCGATCAAGCGCAGCAAGCCGGTCAAGGCCGATATCGTCGGGCTGTCCATTCCAGACAAGTTCGTGGTGGGGATGGGGATGGATGTCTATGGCTACTGGCGTAACCTGCCGGGGCTGTGGGCGATCCGTACCGAGGACCTGAAGCCGCGTTAATGCACGCAATGGTGGGCACGCAGTGCCCACCCTACGTGTGGCGTGCCCGACAAACCGCGAACCACACCCTACGTGTGGCGTGCCCGACAAACCGCGAACCACGCCCTACGTGTGGCGTGCCCGACAAACCGCGAACCCTAGGGTGGGCACCGGTCGTCGCACGGTTGTCAGTGCGGCGACATGCCCACCATTTTCCGCGATACCTTACAACTTCAACCGTGCACGGGCGGCGGCGTATTCGCGCTTGAGGCGCTCGACCATCTCGGCCACGCTCGGCACGTCGTCCATCATGCCGACGCCCTGGCCCGCGCCCCAGATGTCGCGCCACGCCTTGGCGCCGCCGCCTGAACCAAAGTTCATCTTGGTCTTGTCTGCTTCCGGCAGCGCGTCCGGATCGAGGCCGGCATTGACGATCGATTTCTTCAGGTAGTTGCCGTGCACGCCGGTGAACAGATTGGTGTAGACGACGTCATTGGCTGCCGATTCGACAATGGCCGTGCGATATTCGTCGCTGACATTCGATTCGCGCGTGGCCAGCCAGCGCGAGCCCATATAGGCGAAGTCCGCCCCCATCGCCTGCGCCGCCAGGATGCCGTCGCCGGTGGCGATCGACCCGGACAGGGCGATCGGGCCGCTGAAGATCTTGCGCACCTCGCCGACCAGCGCGAACGGCGACAGCGCCCCCGCGTGGCCGCCGGCGCCGGCAGCGACGAGGATCAGGCCATCGACACCCGCCTCCAGTGCCTTTTCCGCGTGGCGAATCGAAATGACATCGTGCAGCACAATGCCGCCATAGCTGTGGATCGCGTCGAGCATCTCCGGCGGCGGCGCGCGCAGCGAGGAGATAATGATGGGGACGCGGTGCTTGACGCACATCGCCACATCCTGCGCCAGCCGGTCGTTCGACTGGTGCACGATCTGGTTGACGGCGATCGGCCCCACCCTGGTGCCCGTGGCTTCCTGGTAGTCGGCCAGCTCGCGCTGCATATCGGTCAGCCAGGTGTCGAGCAGCTCGGCCGGGCGGGCATTCAGGGCCGGGAACGCCCCGACGATGCCGGCCTTGCATTGGGCAGTGACCAGGGCCGGGCCGCTGGCGATGAACAGCGGCGAGCCGATCACCGGGATGGACAGGTTTTGCAGCGCAACGGGCAGTGCCATGGATGACTCGCAGTCGGAATGAAGGAGTCTTGATTATAGAATAAAAAAGAACGATCGTGCTTGTTTTTCCTTGCCAGCAGCGGCGCTATCCGACCAGGCCCTTGATGCCCATCATTTTCTTGATCACGCCAGCGAAAATGTCGCCCAGCCGCTTGGTATAGACCGCAGCCTTCGGAACACGCTCTTCAGGCAGGCACACCCCTCCGCCCGCGTAGGCCATCTCCACTGCATCAGCCAGGTCGTCGACCAGGCCGGCGATGGCTTGGGCCTGCCTGATCTGCTCGGCCGGCACGGCTTCGCTCGCCAGCGTGACGGCATCGGCCAGGATCGTGTTGTAGTCGTCCTTGAGGGTATTGCCAAGCGCGAAATAATTCGGCTTTTGATACAGGTAGCCGCCCAGGCAAAGCGTCTTGTAGTAGTCCCAGTTATCGCTGCTCAGCGCATCGGCGATCCGCTTCTTGGCGGCCACGCCCTGCTGCCGCAGGGCCTCGGCGGCGAGCCGGTCATACCGGTCCGGCGCGTGGTAGGAAACACGCTCGGGCAAGCCCTGCTGGCGACGCAAGTCATTCTCGGTGATGTTGTCGCCGCCGGCCTGTCCTTGCAGGCCGACCGTATCGATCTCTTCCTGGACGGCGAAGTCGCCGCGGCCGTGGCCCGTGTAGAGATGCTTGAGTGTCTTGTCGTCGCCACTCCAGACACCGCGCTGCGCGTGATCTGCATGGATCAGCTCATGGCCCAGCGCGATATCCATCGGCGTGGCCCGGTCGACCACCTGGTCCCCCTCCTGGACCAGGGTGTTCGGGATAGGCTTCATCGGGAACGATACCTTGGACCCGGTACCCTTGCTGACGTTCTTGGCTGCGGGGATAGCCTGGTCGACCACCGTGTTCATCGGTTCATCCGTCCACGGGTCGATATCAACCATGTGCTTGCTGCGTATCACGCGGCGCAGCAGCGTGTAGCCGGCCGAAGCTTGCTGGTCGCCGACCAGGTCGTCGATCGTCACTTCCTTGTTGTCGCCGTCCCCGGCCAGGCCGAGGGTATCGCCATACGGGTCCGCCAGGCGCTTCAGGTAAGTCAGCACTTGCAGCACGTAGGGGTCGCCATTGGAGGTATCGTTGCCCAACTGCTCATCAACCTCCTCGTTGCCTTCGCCGGCGCGAATCATCAGCTTCGCTTGCACTGGCGGCGCAGCGCCCGCCAGTGCCTTTTCCTGCGCGGCACGCTGCAGGCGCTGGCGCGAACTGCCGTTTGCCATCTGCTGAAGGGCCCGCATTTGCGCTGCTGCCGGGTGCCGCTCGGCCAGGCCGCCAGGCAAGCTGCCGGCACGCGCGGCGACAACAGTGGTGGTGCCCTGTTGCGCCGGTTTTTTCGTTGCACGTATGCCCATTTGCCCTCGTCAATCTGGTTCAATGATCAAAACTTCATCATCGACCATGGGTCGAACTCATCGTTGTCCTTGGGCAGGTCTTCGGTCGGGAAGCGCGCCTTCCACCGCTCCACGACGAGCAGGCGCCGATCCTCAAGCCGCGCAACCAGAATGTTCATTTCCTTCAGCAAGGCCACATACTGCGCTTGTTTCAGGCTGCCCGTCCTCAATATCGCTGCGATTTCCTCGACCCGCGCCCACATGGCGTCCGCTTCCGCGTGCGCCTGTTCGCGTGCGCTCTCGACCTCGCTCCCGGTCGGCGCCTGATCCTTGAATTTCTGCCCGCCGGGTGGTGTCAGGCGGATGTTGCCGTTGATCAGATCCGTCAGGTTCGGCGCTTTCAGCTTATCGGTGAATTCGAGATCATGATTGCCTGCGTGGGTTTCATTCTTGGGACCATCCTGGTTATAGAAGAACGTCTCTCCAGTGGTCGGGCGCACCATTTCCATGCCCTTGGCCGATTCGACGTCGGTCTGGAGCTCCTTGTCATGCGGCTTTTGGCTGCTGGTTTCGCGCGGATGGGTGTGGGCAATGAAGGAAGCGTTGGACTGCCCGAAGCCTGTGGTCGAACGCCCGGGCGTCCCGACCGACGCGCCGGCACCGGCAATCGACGATTGCGAGGGGCCCAGGAACAGCCCCATCTGTCCTGGCCCACGGTCCTGTTCCAGGTTGATCAGGCCAAGTTCGCGGCTCTTGTCGATCGCGCCAATGATGGCGCCCATTTCGTCGAGGCTGACCGTCTCGTCCGGATGCAGAATGACATGCGGGTATTTGGCAATGGTGCGCCTGACTTCGCTCAATTCGGGAGACGCCAGGTGGGCAGCGATGCTGCTCATCTGATCGGCAATCCTGAGTTTCTTTTCCCGATTGCGCTGCTCATCGTAGGCAGACTTGAGCTCGATCAGCCGGGACACCACCGGACCGTCCTCCGGCATCGATGGCTTGATGCGGCCAAGGTTATTCATCAGGAAGTCATACGGTGCCAAAGTCGGTGGCTCCCCGTCCAGCTGGTCGTCGTCCAGCAGCGTCGCCTCCCGGACATAGACTTCCTGGCCGGCCGTGGCACCATTGACGGACAGGACCTTTACCCAGGAATGCTTTTGCTCCCCCAGCTCGTCGTCCTGATTGTTTTCCCGGACTTCCTGGTTGGGGCCGCGCCGCGACAGATAGCCGAGGTCCGACTCGATGACAATCGCATCGTGCCCGCTCACCTCCATCACTTCATTGACCAGGAAATCGCGCTGGTACAGCGAGCCCTCGTGCAAGCGGACCAGGTGCGTCAAGCCATTGACCCGCTTCGCCATCGGCACCAGTTGCGCCACCGGGGCATTGGCGCTGGCGGGACTGTGGCGGGCGTCGAACTGGCCACCGACGATGCTGGCCATCTTTTGCTTGAATTGCACGGCGCGCGGCCCGCTGTTGGCCATGCTCTGAATGGCTTGCTGCTGCTGCAACTGGGGGCGAGCATCGCCCATCCCCGCCAGCCCGGGCGCGCGCTGCGGTTCCGCCTTCTTCTGTTGCAAGCCTTGCCGTTGGATGGCAGGAGTTTCTGATTGCCGCATGTGGTCGCGTCTTCTATGATAGGGCTCGCACAGTATGCATCCCAAAAAGCGGCGCGGCGGCAGATTGTGGTCTGGCGCCAACATTTTCTTGCCGAATTAGCTGAAATTCACAAGCTTGCGAACGCAGCCGCTTGCAAGCTCCTAGCCGAGGTTGACCAGCACCGCGCCGTCGCGGCGCGCGGCGCCTACCTTGACCAGGGCAGCGCCGGCCCACGCTGCCAGCTGTGCAGCGTCGAGCTGCAAGAAGCGCCGGTTAGCCCTGACCACCACCGGGATGGTGGCGAACATCGTGGCCACCTCGTCCTGGGCGATGCGGCCACGCTCGATGAGCAGAAACTTGAGCAGCACCTTGACTGCGTTTTGCGCGTTGCGGACCGGGTCGGTCGCCAGGTAGTCGAGGCGCGAACGGGCCCTGGCCAGTGCGCCATGCACGTCATTGAAAGGCGCGCCATGCCCAGGAATGACCAGGCGCGCACCGAGGGATTCGATCAAGTCCAGCGTCGCCGCCACTTCATCGAAGCCGCTCTCGCCTTCCAGTTCGGGGAACACGACGCCGAAGCCGTTTTCCCACAAGGCGTCAGCCGAGATCAGGATGCCTTCGCTGGCGCAGAAGAACACCAGCGAATGGGGGTCATGGCCGGGCGCCGCCATGGCCTCCCACTGCAAGCCGCCCAGCTCAAGCACGTCGCCCGGGGCAACCGTGTCGTCAAACGTGAAGCGCTCGCATTGCTGGCCGGTCGCGATGAAGCTCAGCGCCTCTTGGTCCCATGCGGCGACCTTGGCTGCCTCGGCAACCGGGATCGAGATGCGGCAGCCGTAGTGGGCCTGCAGCAGCGCGTTGCCGCCGCAATGGTCCGAATGCAGGTGAGTGTTAATGACGCGTTCGAGCGGCTGCTCCTGCAGCCCATGGCGCACCAGCGCCAGGGTTTGCGGCGCATGCAGCAGGTAGCCGCTGTCGATCAGCGCGGTGCCGGACGGCCCGGTAAACAAGATATTGTTGGACGAGAGCCAGCCACGCTCGAGCACGCGCATGGTGGCCGGCAGGGTGCTTATTTGAACTCCAGCTGCGCTTCGCGGCGCTTGATCTCGGCCCAGACGGCGCGCTTGTAGTCGTCGTTGGCGCTGCCCCACTGGACGATCTCGTCGATGGTGCGCATGCAGCCTTTGCACAATCCGTTGTCGGCCATCTCGCACAGGTTGATGCAAGGCGACGGCACCGGCGATGGCAGGTCTGCACTCATGCCGGCACCCTGGCGCGCTTGGCGCTGACCTTGTCGTTGAAGCGAGCCGGGTCGATCACGACGCGCTCGTGGGTGCCTTCGCAGATGCGCTCGATATCGTCCCATGCTTCGACCTTGAAGCGCACGCGCCGGCCTTCGACCGCCAGCACTTCACCCTTGACCGACAAGGTCATGCCGGGGGTGCTCGGGGCAAGATGCTCGAAACTGACCATCGTGCCGAGGCTCTGCTCGCGCGGCCAGTCCATGAAGGGCATCATGCCGTTGACGCAGGCCAGCTCCATCATCCCGACCATATAGCCGGTGGCCAGCACGTCGGGCATGTCGCGGCAAAATGCGGTGTCGTGGTACAGCTCGGGCACGGTGGCACGCGCCGGGATGGTGTAGGTCCACGTAAAGCGGACGCCTGGTTTCAGATCTGGACTCATGGTGAGCACCATTATGCCGCGAAATACCGCCCTCTGCGGCACCCCCTGCGCTGCCAGCCGATGCATGCAATAATCACCGCTCCCAATTGCCAAGGTATTCGATGTCCCGCTTCCCTCTAACACGCTGTGGTGCGCCGTGCTGATCGGCGTCCTGTGCGCGCTCGGCGCCGGCCTGATGTGGGGACTGGTGTTCATCACGCCTCTGCTGCTGTCGGACTATCCGGGCATGGTGCTGTCGATCGGCCGTTACCTCGCGTTCGGCTTGATTGCGCTGGTGCCGGCCTGGTTCGGCCGCAGGCGCATCGCCCAGTTGCGCCGTGCCGACTGGGTGCGCGCCGCCCAGCTGGCCTTTGTGGGCAACCTGTTCTATTACGCCCTGCTGGCCAGCGCCATCCAGCTGGCCGACATCGCCCTGCCGACCATGTTGATCGGCACGCTGCCGATCGCCATTGCGATCGGCGCCAACTGGGCGCCGGGGCACGGGTCCGAATCGATCGCGTGGAGCCGGCTGGCGCCGTCGCTAGTAATCATTTCGATCGGCCTGCTGCTGGTGAACGCCAGCGAGCTGTCGGCACTGCAGGCAACGCCGGGCCGCCACAGCGTCGGCGACTATGTGCTCGGCTGCCTGCTGGCCGTCGGCGGCGTGCTGGCCTGGACCTGGTACCCGATCATGAACTCGCGCTACCTGCGCGCCAACCCGCAGATCGACCCGATGAGCTGGGCCACCGCGCAGGGCCTGGCCACGCTGCCGCTGGCCCTGATCGGCTTTGTCTGCTACGGCCTGTTCAATGCGGCCACCAGCGGCGGCTTCGACTTTCCGCTCGGCCCGCGCCCGTTGCCGTTTATCGGACTGATGCTGCTGATCGGCCTGACCGCTTCGTGGCTGGGTACACTGCTGTGGAACCAGGCCAGCATTCGCCTGCCATCGGCGCTGGTGGGGCAGCTGATCGTGTTTGAAACCCTGTTCGCGCTGCTGTACGCCTTCATCCTGCGCCAGTCGCTGCCGACCATGGCGGTGGCCGCAGGCATCGTCCTGCTGTGCGGCGGAGTGTTGCTGGGCGTGCGCGCTTTCCGGCATCAGGTCGAGTAAGCGAAAAGCCGTGTGGCAGCGCCGCCGGGTCGCGCCTTATTCACCCAGACTGGCGAATTTATTCATCAGCGTGTTGCGGTCTTCCAGTTCCGTTTCTATGGCAACGAAGAACAATTGCGACGCTTCACCGTAGCCAAACAGGGTATTTTCGTCCCTGTAATTTGGTATGAGTGGCCGGAACGTCGGCTCGTGCGCGATCGCATGCTCGCCAGCGCCCTGCACGTGCTGTTCGACGGCACCTGCTTGGTAGTCATAGAAAAAGACCTGGTCGCCATAGCGGTCCGCATACAGCCAGTGCGACTGCGGCTCTGCGAACGGAACCGCATCGCCGTCCGCAGAGGCGCCCTGCTGGAACTGCTGGCCTTTCACCAGCACCAGGAACTGGGTGCCAGTCGGGTAGTTGCGCATGGCGGCCAGCCCGTCGGCGACCGGAATAGGTGCGTATTGACTGCTCCTGCCGACCAGGTCAACCGCAAAACCGGCCGCCGTGAAGGCGGCGGCGACAAAGGCGGACAATTCGTTGATCTGCCCGCTCTCCCGATCATCGGACAGGCGGTTCATTAAGTCGTTCGGATCGGTGTCATAGCCGAGGAACTCGGACCCTTCGCCAGCGGCGACCTGTCTTGCCGTCGTCCCGCCGCCCAGCGCTGCGGCGACTGTCGTAAAAGCGCAGTTCTGCGTCTTGCTGTTGTTGTATTGATCCGGATCGTCGGTAGTGTACAGCCCGGCATCATTGACGTCATCGGGAATACCGACTTGATGCTCGACCACGTGACGATTGCCGACTTCGTTGTTCACTTCGAGAATCAGCTCTTTGAGCTGCGCCAGCCGGCCCGGATGGCTCGGTGCAGGGTAGTGCGCCAGGTGCTGCACCAGCTGGTCCAGGTAACGCCGCTCGTAGGTGTCGTTGTAGATCGCGATCAGTTCATTGATATTGCCCGCATCGGCCAGCGCCGAGATATCGGGCGCATGGATCATCAATTGCGCAATTGCGCTGCCGGACGGCTGGACGCTGCGCTGGGAAATGGCAGCGGTTTGGAGCGTACGCAAGCCCTGTAGCTCGCTCCTGTGCTGCCGGTCCAGGCCGCCATCGCGCGTCCTCGCATGTGCCTGCAGGGCCGGGGCCGCGCCCACGTGTAGGCTAGCGCGCTGCACGGCTTGCCGACCGGACTGTGCCGGGGCGGGTACAGCGCGGATACGGGCGATCTGCTTGCCTTGCGCAAGCATGCGGGCACCTTGGTGGATATGATCGCTGAACCGCGCTTGCACCGCGCTGGCAGGCCCGTGCTCGGACACACGCTCGAACTTCTGCTCCCGGCTGCCATGCATGGGGGAGCCGGCTGCCAGCTTCGGCTGGACCGTAGGTGGCATTAAGTTTGTCCGGATAGTCATATTTTCAATATACCTCAGACCCAATCGGCCAAATAGCGCGAATTGTCACGCACATGGCTGGCCAAACGCCGCAGGCATTGGAATTTCGCTTGACGCGGACGCCAATTAGTCTACACTTACCATCCACTTGGATGGTTATTGGATGGTGTACAGATGGAAATGAAATTAAAAGCCTGTGATTCTGAAAAGATCACGATCAATCTTGGCCTGATCGACCTGGGTCAGGTCGACCTGCTGGTGGCCGAGGGGTTTTACTCGAACCGCACCGACCTGATCCGCACCGCGATCCGTAACCAGCTGGCCATGCATGCCGAGGTGGTCAAGCAAACCGTGGCGCGCAAGCGCCTGGTGCTGGGCATGTACCATTTTTCGCGGGCCGACCTCGAGCGCGCGCTGGAGGCTGGCGAGCGCCTGCACATCCAGGTGCTGGGCCTGGCCAGCATTGCCAACGACGTCAGCGCCGAACTCGCGCTGGCGACCATCGAATCGATCCTTGTGCTTGGATCGCTACAAGCGAGCAGCGCCGTCAAACAGGCGCTGGCTGGTCGCATTCTCTAGAACGAGGGCGCAATGAAACCGATGGACAGCAATCTGTTTGCCCAGATGCGCAAGGCCACGCGCGAGCTAATGAAAGGCCTGCGCAAGCAGCATGAGGCGGTGGCGCCAGCTGCCGCGCCCGCACCATTGGCCAACCCGATGCCCGAGCTGATGGCGCAACTCGACCTGCCGAAAGCGCGCGGCTTCACCATGCCGCAGTTTGATCTGCCGGGCATGCGCGGTTTGCCCGGCATGCCGGTGCGGCGTGCACCAGCGCCAGCCCTGCCCGGCCGCTTTATCGACGGCAGTCTTACCAACGAGGCCGGAACGCGCAGCTACAAAATCTACATCCCCAGCAGCTATGACAGCGCGCGCCCGGTGCCGCTGCTGGTGATGCTGCACGGCTGCACCCAGGATCCTGACGATTTCGCCAGCGGTACCCAAATGAATGCTCTGGCCGAAGAGAGCGGCAATATCGTCGTCTACCCGGCCCAGTCGCAGCAGGCCAATCCCTCGCGTTGCTGGAACTGGTTCAAGGCGATGGACCAGCAACGCGAGTTGGGCGAGCCTTCGATCATTGCAGGGATCACGCGCCGCGTGTGCGACGAATATGCAATTGACCGCAAGCGGGTCTATGTGGCGGGGCTGTCGGCGGGCGGCGCGATGGCCGCCATCATGGGCAATCTGTACCCTGACTTGTATGCGGCCGTCGGCGTGCATTCGGGCCTGCCGTTCGCGGCGGCGCACGACTTGCCGTCGGCACTGGCAGCCATGCAAGGCAGCTTTGGCAAGGCGCGCCCGGCGGGCAGCACGCTGCCGGTCATCGTGTTCCATGGCGACCGAGACACCACGGTCCATCCTGCCAATGGCGACGCGCTGATGGCGCAGCGCGCGGGTATGCCGCACGATGCCATCATCATCGAACCCGGCCGGGTACCGGACGGCCACGCCTATACCCGCACTGTGCACCAGCGCGACGGCGTGCCGGCAGCCGAGCAATGGTTGATCCACGGTGCCGGCCATGCCTGGTCTGGAGGTAGTGCGCAGGGCAGCTATACCGACGGCAAAGGCCCTGACGCCAGCCGCGAGATGCTACGTTTCTTCCGGACTGCCAAATAGGCTGAGTATTCGCACAACCTCTGCCACTGATTCGCAAGGCAACGTTGCCACCAATACGAGGTACTCGTTCCATCCTGGCTAGGCTGGAGCGGACCGGCAGCTTTCGCCCCCATTCCGGATGTACCAGACGCCGTGACGGAAATTACCGATTTCACAGCAGTTCGCGCGTGGCCTCAAGCTTTCGGAGCTCATCAGGAACCTTGCCTATTAGCAGGATTACAGCCGCTACTAGTGCTAAAGCAAATAATCTGCCGACCGTAATTTGACCGTCACGCCAGTACTGCGAAATAGCCACCAGCAGGACGAGAAACGGAACTATCCACCCATCTCGCTTCAACACGATTCCGATAGCTTTTCGCATCACTTGGACTCTCCCTCGAACAACAGGACTTCGTTAATGGGTATGACTGCTTCTGGCCGAATGCGGCCTGCCGCATGGCAAACCAAAGATTGACATTAAATCAATCCATTGGCAAGCTTGTGCTTTGGACTGGCAGGCTGCAACCGGCCAATACCGGTCATCCGTAGGGTGGGCACTGCGTGCCCACGCGGGCGCGGGCATGATGCGACCATCATGGTGGGCACGCAGTGCCCACCCTACAACGACGGGCAGCAACGCGGCGGGAGCCGCCGGTCGGGCCCGGCAAGCATGTTAACAGCGTCGCAAATAGGTCGCAACGTTCAGATGCGATAGGTTGGCCACCTTGTCGGACGAACTGGTGGGAATGCCCATTCGAATACTGAGCCAGCCCGCACGGATCACCATGCCGGCTCTTCAACATCGCGTTCGCCTGCATGATCACTGGAGACCGCTCGGGCCAAAACACTGGAAGTCAATGCTTGCGGTAGGAGGCCGTCGTTTCCAATCAAGCCTGCATCACCCAAAAAAATATCAACTTTCGCTGTTCAATTATGCAATGGATTTGCGCCACAGGCTAGCCAGCCATGGCTGCTGGTGACGCGGTAGATCGGGCGGCCGATAATAATGATGCAGAGCAGTGAAGCCGGCATCCGTTGCATAGGCATGCCACGTGTCGAGGTCGTAGTAGCTGCCATAGCGCTCGCCGTTCCAGCCTTCTTCATTGTGGCCGCGCGGGTTAGAGCTGAACAGGACGCCGCCCGGCTTGAGCGCATCGAATAGCGCGCGCAGGACGGCGGGCAAAGCGCTTGATGGCACGTGGAACAGCGCGGCATTGGCGAATACGCCGTCAAAGGTGTTAGGCGGCAACGATAAATGGACAAAATCTTGCTGCCACACCTCGCAGCCGCTGTAGGCGCGTGCCATGTCGACGAACTGGGCTGCCCCGTCGACGCCGATAGCGCGGTGCCCTAGCGCACTGAAGGTCTTCAAGTCGCGTCCGGGGCCGCAACCCAGGTCGAGGATGGTGTGTGGCGCGAGAGACTCTATGGCCGCCAGCAAGGCATTGATGTTCTGGCTCACATCATGGTCACGCGTACCATCAAAGAATTGGGCGGCGTGGCTATCGTAATAGTCGAGCGTGCGGCGAGAAATGGCGTCGAATTCTTTTGTCATGCGCTATTAAACCACGCGTTGCCTGGCACACAGAGGAAACGCTTGACTCTTTGAGAAGCGGGTAGGTGCAAGGGGCCGATGCGTCCGGTCTGTACGAGAGCGCACCGACTGTTCGCCTGTCCGCTGGCATTGTCAACGGTACACGAACAGCATGGCGGATGGTATCGCCCCGGGGACATTTATGACACAAATTCGCAAGGGCCAGGCCCCCGCGCCGCTGGAGCGCACTGAATTTCGTCTGCAATTTTTTCGCTCCTTCGCCGATCCGGCATTCGATACAGTCAGGGATGCGCTTAACGACGTCGCCGAAGTCGCATGGGACAATTACAGCACGGGGCGCAAAGCACCTGTCAGGCAAGCGGCAGGTCCCGAATTTGCCGATCCAGACTACCTGCTGTCAGTGGAATGGAAAGCCACGCGCGACCAGCTGCTGGCTACCGAGCAAATTCAGAAAGACCCAGCCACCCCCTCCCGCGTCCTGCTCGTTTGCGGCGCTGCGCGCAATGACGGTACCTGTCCGGGGGAGATCTCCAAATCATTCAGGATGACGCAGTGGGCCAGCGAGGAGCTCGGCGCAGCCGGCATCGAGGTCGACCTGCTTGATTTGAGTTTGCTCACTTCCGACTATGGCCGTCATATCCATCCCTGCAAGGGCTGCGTGTCGACGGCAATGCCCTTGTGCCATTGGCCGTGCAGCTGCTACCCAAACCACGGGCAAGGCCAGACCAACGACTGGATGGCCGAGATTTACACCAGATGGACGGCCGCGCACGGTGTCATTATTGTGACGCCGGTGTACTGGTATCAGACGCCGAGCGTACTGAAGTTGATGATCGACCGCCTGGTCTGTGCGGATGGCGGCAATCCCGACCCGACCACGACAGGCGGCAAGAACGCTGCCCTGGCAAAGGAACTGGAATTGCGCGGATGGGACTATCCCAAGCACCTGGCCGGGCGCGCCTATGGTGTCGTGGTGCACGGCGACGTGGCCGGCGTCGAGGGCGTGCGCCGTGGCCTGACGGACTGGCTCGACTGGATGGGCCTGGTCGACGCCGGGCCGCAATCTCGGCTCGACCGCCTTATCGGCTACTACGATTCGTATGCGAACAGCCACGATGCGCTCGACCAGGACACGGCGCTGCAGGAGGAAGTGCGCAATGTGGCCCGGGCCGTTGCCGATACCGTCGCGCAGTTGCGAAGCGGCAACCTGACTAAAGCAGGCGGGGATTTGCGCCAACCCCGGCCGAAATGAGGGAAGTCGACCACCAACTGTGGTCGGCCCGTCCACAAACTTCAACATTGTCACGCGGCCAGCGCCAGCGCATCTGCACCGGCCGGGAAGTGCAGCTGTCCCGACTGGTCATTGGCGGCGCGCCACACAGCATCTGCCACGTCGCATTCTGTTGTCACCGCCGGCATCTGGCCAAGCGAAGCAAAAATACTCTGGGCGAAGGGAGCGTAAGCGGCCGGGATCAGGCCCTCGAGGCGCGCGCCGGAATTGCTCGAGAACCGGGTCGTCGGCCCGTAGCCCGGTTCGACCAGTTTGACCGTCACGCCAAATTCCGCCAGTTCAAGGGCGAGCGAGGCGCTGAAGCCCTGGATCGCCATTTTGCTTGCCGTGTAGACCGCCACCATCGGCATCGGCGCCAGCGTCACGCTGGAGGTCACATTAATGATCACGCCGGCCCCTTGGGCACGCAACTGGGGCAGCACCGCCTGCGCCATCGCCATCATGCCAAAGGTGTTGGTCTCGAACACTTCGCGCGTGGTGGACATCGGGGTCGCCTCGAACGCTCCAAACAGGCCAATCCCGGCGTTGTTGACAAGCACGTCAATGGGGCCGCACGCTTTGAGCGCAGCAGCTATGCTGTCAGGCTTGGTCACGTCCAGCGCCAGCACCCGCAGCCGATCCGACGGTGCAAACAATTCGGGACGCGGCGTGCGCATGGTGGCAATCACGTTCCAGCCTTGCGCCAGGAAGGTGCGCGCGGTTTCAAGGCCATAGCCGGAAGAGCAGCCGGTAATCAGAATGGTTTTCATCTTGTTTCTCCAAGTGGGTTTCGATGGAGGGAACAATAGCGCGCGTGCTTCGAACTCTCTACAATGGAAAGTCCAGATTTCATTTGCGAGCGTCCGGATATGAACGATCCGCTTTCCGACGTCATCACGCTGCTGCAGCCACGCAGCGTCCTGTCCAAGTGCATCAGCGGCGCAGGCCGCTGGGGTGTGCGCTACGCCGATTTCGGCCACCCGAGCTTTTGTGCCGTGCTCGAAGGCGGTTGCCAGCTGAGCGTCGATGGCCAGCAAACGATCGCGCTTGAAGCGGGCGACTTTGTGCTGCTGCCGGCCACGCCGGGTTTCACCATGTCCGGATCCGAGCCGGCGATTCCAAGCTATATCGATCCCAGTACAACGGCGATGGCAAGCGGCGAGGTGCGGCATGGGACGCAAGAGGGCAAGCCCGACGTGCGCCTGCTGGGCGGCTATTTTGTCTTTGACTCACCGGACGCCGCCCTGCTGGTATCGCTGCTGCCGGCATTGATCCACGTGCGCGGCGTGGCGCGCCTGTCGGTATTGGTCGGCCTGGTTGCGGAAGAGGCGCGCGCGCTCGGCGCAGGGCGCGATCTGGTGCTGACGCGGTTGGTCGAGGTATTGCTGATTGAAGCGCTGCGCTCGACCGCGGGCAAGCAGGCGCCGCCAGGCATGCTACGCGGGCTGGCCGATGCGCGCCTGGGTGCCGCAATGCGGGAAATCCACGGTGATCCGGCGCGTTCCTGGACGGTGGAGCAGATGGCAAAGGAAGCCGCACTGTCGCGCTCGACGTTCTTTGACCGTTTCAGCCGCGCGGTCGGCTTGCCGCCGATGGAATACTTGCTGGCCTGGCGCATGGCGTTGGCAAAGGATTTGCTGCGCCGTGCCGATATCGGACTCGACGAAGTGGCCGGCCGGGTTGGCTACAGCTCAGCCAGTACCTTCAGTACGGCGTTCAGTCGCCACGTCGGCCAGTCCCCGGGCCGATACGCGCGCGCCCAATAGGCACCTTGCGTCGAACGCCAGGACCGGTGCACGCATTTTGCCCGCTCAGAGAGTTTGCGGGATTGCGCTGAGCTTGTCGGGGTTGCGCAGGATGAACACGGCAACGATGCGTCCATCGTGGACGACGAAGGATTGCGCCGATTCGATCTTGCCGGCCACATAGCGGAGCAGCCCGGGTTCGCCATTGATGCGAGCGGCGCGGTATACAACTTGCTGTGGGAACTGGTGTTCCAGCGACCAGTACACTCCAGCCACCCGCCCTGCCCCTTGCAGCATGCGGGTGAAGGAGTTGACCTTGCCACCGCCATCGGCGACCAGCTGCACCTGCTCCGACATCATCGCCTTCATTGCCGCCCGGTCGCCGACGGTGGCCGCCTGCATGAACTTGGCCAACAGCTCGCGGTGGGCGGCGGCCGGTACGTCAAAGCGCGGCCTTTGCTCCTGCACCCTGGCCTGTGCCCGATGCACCATCTGGCGGCAACTCGCTTCTGATTTGTTCAGTATGCCCGCGATGTCCGCATAGTCCTGGTCGAACACCTGGCGCATCAGGAAGGCCGCACGTTCGTCGGGCGACAGGCGTTCGAGCACCCACATCAGCGCCATCGACACCTCGCTTGCCTTTTCGGCGGCGGTTTCCGGCGTCTGCTCGTCGAGCTCCACCAATGGCTCGGGGAGCCACCAACCGGTATAGGTTTCGCGCTCGGCCTTGCGGCTGCGCAGGTAGTCGATCGCAAGGCGCGTGGTGGTGGTGACCAGCCATGCTTCCATCGATTGCACCACCGCCTGCTCGCTGCCCTGCCAGCGCAACCAGGCGTCCTGCACCACGTCCTCTGCATCGGCACGGGTGCCGAGCATGCGGTAGGCGATGGAAAACAACTTCGGCCTTAACTTGGCGAAGTCCTGCCCATCAACCGTGCTTGGCTGGCCGTTCATTGGACGGGTGTCGCTGATTGTTCAAAAGCCGGGGGCCGGGACTTCGGGAATCTGGTTGCGCAGGCTCAGGTTCAGCATATTCCAGCCTTTGATGGTTGCAACCGCGTAGCTCAGTTCTGCCACTTCGGTCGGGCTGAAATGCTGTTCCAGTTCGGCGTAGGCGGCGTCGGTATCGTCCCGCTGCGGCAGCGCATTGACTGCCTCCGCCCAGCCCAGGGCGGCGCGCTCGCGCGGGCTGAAGAACGGCGCTTCACGCCAGCCGGCGATGGCGTTCAGGTGGCGCGGGTTGGCGTCCTGCTTGACCAGGAAGCGCCAGTGCATGTCGATGCAGACGCCACAGCCGTTGATCTGGGAAACGCGCAAGTTAACCAGTTCGACCAGGCGCTCGCCGAGCGAACTTTGCTTGACCGAGGCTGACAGATTGATCATTGCCTTGAGATTGGCGGGTGCCAGCGAAATAAACGGAATGCGGGCGGTTTGGGACATGGTGTTTGCCTTTCGTGTGGATGGAGAAGGCAGCCGTTGCGCCTTCCATACCGTTAAGACGAACGGGCCAGGCAAATTGTGACAGCGCTGAGAAAAAACTTCAGCGCTTGTGCTCGAAAGCCAGTTTCATCGCCAACACGCTGCCCGCCAGAACCAGCGTCAAGCTGTTGGCAATGATCAGCGGCCAGCTCGCCAGCAGCAGGCCGTACCACAGCCACAGTGCGATGCCAGTGACAAAAATGACATACATGCCGGTGGAAACACCGGGCGCGGCCCGCTGCCGCCATACCAGCAAAACCTGGGGAATAAAGGCGACTGTCGTGCACATGGCGGCGACAAAGCCAAGCACTTCGGTGTTGACTAACATTGTTGATCAGGTAAGTTTGTGGCGGCGTGCAAGCGCCGGGCCATTTCGATTTTCAGGCAAGCGGGACACCAGCAACTGGCCCCGGGGATATCGGGCACTTCAATCAGTGGCGGCAGCTCTGCACACCAGCAAGGCTCGCCCGTGTTGTCGGCATTGGCGCAGGTAAACGCTGCGCCGCAACGGCTGCAGGCGCTCACGGCTTGCCGTCGTCGGACGGCGGCACGGCGCGCATCGCGCGGCGCAGCAGGTCCATCTGGCCGGTGAAGCGGGTGCAGGCTTCGCACATCACCAGGTGCAGCCGCATGCGGGTGCGCTCGACCAACGACAGGTCGCGGTCCATGCCCTCCGACACCAGGCGGTGCACTTCCTTGCAGCTTGGCATGATGCCCATGTCGTCACCCATTATCGTCGCTTCGCTTCAGTTTGCACGTCGCTGAACCAGTTCAGGTCCAGGCATTCGCGCAGGCGCAGGCGGGCACGGTACAGTAGCACCCAGGCATTAGACGAACTGATCGTCAATTCCTTACAGATCTCGTCGGTGTCCATCTCCAGCCATTCGCGCATCATGAAGACGCGTGCCGTGTTGGCCGGCAGTTTCTCGAGGCATACCTCGAGCACCCGGAAGAAGTCCTTCTGCTCGAGCGTGGCGTCCGGGTCGCCCCACTGGTGCGGCATGGCGCGAGTGTGGCCGTCCTGCAGGAACAGGGCGTCGACGACGTCGTCCTCGCTCTGGTCGTCCTGGGTCTCAATCTGGCGCTCGCGGGTGGCCACCCGCAGATTATCGATGATCTTGAACTTCAGGATGCCCGTCACATAGGTGCGCAAGGTCGACTGACCGGCAAAACGCTCGGGCTTTTCCAGCACGGCGATCAGGGCGTCCTGCACCGCATCTTCGGCCAATGCCTCATTGCGCAGTTGCAACTGTGCAAAACGGACAAGCATGGGGCGCATCGCTTCAAGCTGGGCGTGCAGAGTAAGGGAGGCATTCACGCCCAACAGCGTAGCGGATCAGGAATCAAAATACAACAAGATCACCTTATAATGCGTACCGGGCAGCCCCCAACTTCTATAAAATCGCCAATAGTTTCATTTCCCTGGATAAAAAATGACGCACCTGACCCCTGTGAATGCCGACCAGAACGATGACTTGACCAAGGTCGCCCCGCAGATCAAGGCGCAGATCCTGGCCGAAGCTTTGCCATATATCCGTAACTTCCACGGCAAGACCATCGTCATCAAATACGGCGGCAACGCCATGACCGAAGAACACCTGAAGCATGGCTTCGCGCGCGACGTCATCCTGCTCAAGCTGGTGGGCATGAATCCGGTGGTGGTGCACGGCGGCGGTCCGCAGATCGACAATGCGCTGAAAAAAATCGGCAAGCAGGGCACCTTCGTGCAGGGCATGCGCATTACCGACGAAGAAACGATGGAAGTGGTCGAGTGGGTGCTGGGCGGCGAAGTGCAGCAGGACATCGTCATGCTGATCAACCACTACGGCGGCCAGGCAGTGGGCCTGACCGGCAAGGACGGCGGCCTGATCCGCGCGCGCAAGATGGCCATGCCGGACCGCGACAATCCGGGCGAGTTCCTTGACATCGGCTTTGTCGGCGAGATCGATGCCATCAACCCGGCCGTGGTCAAGGCGCTGCAGGACGACGCCTTCATTCCGATCATTTCGCCGATCGGCTTCGGCCAGGATGGCCAGGCCTACAATATCAATGCCGACGTCGTCGCCGGCAAGATCGCCGAGATCCTGAAGGCGGAAAAGCTGATCATGATGACCAATATTGCCGGCGTGCAGGACAAAGACGGCAAGCTGGTGACCGACCTGTCGGCCCGCGAAATCGATGAGATGTTTGCCGACGGAACGATTTCCGGTGGAATGTTGCCAAAAATCTCGTCCGCACTGGACGCCGCCAAGTCGGGCGTGAATACGGTTCACATCATCGATGGCCGTATCGAACACTCCTTATTGCTCGAAGTCTTGACCGAACAGGCTTTTGGGACTATGATCCGGTCTCACTAAATATTCAGGACGGCGTCTGTCTCCTGTTTTGCCGCCCTTTTAGCTCAGTGGTAGAGCACTCCCTTGGTAAGGGAGAGGCCACGTGTTCAATCCACGTAAAGGGCACCACCCCCCCTGCTTCACTCCCCCTGCGGTTCACTAGTACACGCGTTCGACCAGCAAGCCACGCTCCTTGAGCAGCTGCGGTATCGACCGTTTGCCCACCAGGTGCAGCACCCCCACGGCGGCGACTGCGTTAGGCTCGCGCGCCAGCAGCGCGGCCATCTTGTCGGCCAATTGCCCATTGCGTTCGTCGATCAGGACCTGCTGCATGAATTTGCCGGAAACGCTGTCGTCTTCCGCGGCCAGCTGCGCGATCGCCTCCAGTCCCGCCTGGTCGGCCAGCCGCCAGGCATCGACGATCTGGCGCACCTGCGCGCCCTGCTTGCCGGTTTCGATGCTGTCGATGCTCTCGTCGAGGAAGCGCCACTGTTCGTCCTCGGGCAGGCGGTTGAACAGCGCCAGCTGCGCGCCGGCCGATTCGAGCTCGATCACCCTGACCTTGTGCTGGCGGGCCAGCTGGGCCAGGTGGCTGTCGACGGCCAGGTCGGCGCGGTAGCCGATGGCCGTGAATTCGCCCAGCACCAGCACGGTGGCCAGCAGCCAGGGCTTGAGCGTGGACACGGCCGCCAGCGGGATCTGGCGCCTGGCCAGCAGCTGGTCGAGGCGCTGTCGCTGCGCTGCGGACAGTTCGGCATAGCCGCGGGCGCCGGGCGCGAGCATGGCGTAGCGCGCCATGTCTGCGGCCATGCCGGCCGGGTTGGCGGCGGCGTCGATCTCCAGCGCCAGCACCGAGGCCCTGGCGACCAGCGCATTGACGCGCGGCTCGAGCGGGTAGAACTCGGGCAGGCCCACGTGCATGGTGCCGAACAGGTAGAGCGCATTGGCGCTGCCCTTGGCCTGCACCTTGAACAGCGCGCCGCGCGTCTGGCCCTGACCGGCATCGGCCCATGCCGGATTGACCGCCAGGCAGAACAAACTGAGGAACATCACTATAATCTGGCGTTGCATTCCATTTCTCTCCCAAGGTCCCGTGCCAAATATTAACCCGCCGCCCCTGTTGTGGTTGTTCGATCTGGACAATACTTTGCACAACGCCTCGCATGCCATCTTCCCGGCCATCAGCGCCAATATGAATGTGGTGATCGCGCGCGCGCTGGGCGATGGCAGCACGCCAGCCGGCAAGGCCGAAGTCGACGCGGCGCGCATCGGCTACTGGAAGCGCTATGGCGTGACGATGCTCGGGATGGTCAAGCACCACGCGGTCAGGGCCGACGACTTCCTGCGCGAGACCCATACCCTCGACGACCTGTCCGCCATGATCCGCTCCGAGCGCGGCTTATCAAGCATGCTGCGCCAGCTCCCGGGCCGCAAGATCCTCCTGACCAATGCGCCGACGCGCTACTCGCGCGACGTGATGCGCCACCTCGGCGTGGCGCACCACTTCAGCCACCACCTCGCGATCGAGGACATGCGCGTGCATGGCCGGCTGCGGCCCAAGCCGTCGAAGCTGATGCTGCGGCGCCTGTTGCGCCGGCACGGCGTGGCCGCCGGCCGCGTGGTGCTGGTCGAGGACACCCTGGCCAATCTGCGCTCGGCCAAGGCGCTGGGCATACGCACGGCCTGGATCACCGGTTACCTTGAAATGCCCGACCCGATCGGCACGGCGGCCCTGCCAAAGAAGCTAAATCGCCCCGCTTATGTCGATGTCAAAGTAAAATCTGTCCGTCAGCTGCGCAAACGCGTCCACCACCTGCGCGCTGCCTGCGGTTAATTCCACCCTTTTTTCATCGAGTTCACATGGCAGCCATCAAGCCAGGCCAACGCAAGCTGCAGATCCTCCAGACCCTGGCGGCGTTGCTCGAGCAGCCCAAGGGCGCCAACATCACCACCTCGAAGCTGGCGGCCAGCCTTGGCGTGTCCGAGGCTGCCCTGTACCGCCACTTCGCCAGCAAGGCCCAGATGTTCGAAGGCCTGATCGAATTCGTCGAGTCGTCGGTGTTCAGCCTGGTGAACCAGATCGCGGAGAAGGAAACCGACGGACTGGCGCAGGCGCACGCCATCATCCAGGTGCTGCTCAGCTTTGCGGCCAATAACCCCGGCATGACGCGGGTGCTGATCGGCGACGCGCTGGTGGGCGAGGACGAGCGCCTGCAGGCGCGCATGAACCAGTTCATCGACAAGGTGGAGCTGGCCTGCAAGCAGTCGCTGCGCCTGGCCGTCACGCAGGGCCACGGCCAGGAAGCCGACGTCGGCGCCCGCGCCAACCTGCTTGTTAGCTACGTGGTGGGCCGCTGGCACCGCTTTGCCAAGAGCGGCTTCCGCCTCAATCCGACCGACGGCAGCGCGCTCCAGATCGCCGTGCTGCTAGGCTGAGGATTGCCGCACGCCGCCATGAGCCACACCCCCTGCTTTGCCCTGCTGGACGATGCCAGCGCGCCGGACACGGGCGCACGTTCGCGCCTGTACACGGCCCATGCGGGAACCCTGCAATGCGATGACGCCGCCGGCTGGCCCCAGCTGCTCGACGAGCTGCAGCAGGCGCTGGCACGCGGCCTGTATGCGGTGCCGCTGCTGACCTATGAGCTGGGCGGGCAACTGGCCGGCGTGCCGACCGCGCCGACCGACGCGCCGCTGGCGCAGGTGCTGCTGTTTCGCCAGTGCCAGCACTTGTCGGCCGCCGAAGTGGCGGCCTGGCTGGCGGCGCAGTCGGATGCGGCGCCGGCAGGCGTGGCACGGATCCACGCCAATATCGGCCAGCAGGAATTCACGGCGGCGATCAACCGCATCCGCGACTACATCGCCGCCGGCGATACCTACCAGGTCAACTACACCTACCGCCTGCGCTTCGACGCCTTCGGCTCCGTGGTGTCGTTGTATGCGCGGCTGCGCCAGCGCCAGCCGGTGCCCTATGGCGCGCTGATCGCCCTGCCCGACGGCAGCGCCGTGCTGTCGCTGTCTCCCGAGCTGTTCATGCGCCACCAGCGGGGCGAGCTGATGGCGCGCCCGATGAAAGGCACGGCACCTGCCGCCACCGACGACGCCGAGAACAACCGGCGCGCCGCAGCACTGGCGTCCGACCCGAAGAACCGCGCCGAGAACCTGATGATTGTAGACCTGCTGCGCAATGACCTTGGCCGCGTGGCCGTTACCGGCAGTGTCGAAGTGCCGGCGCTGTTCGATGTGCAGCGCTATAGCAGCGTACTGCAGATGACGTCGACCGTGCGCTGCCAGGTGCGCCCCGATGCAACGCTTGGCCAGATTTTCGCAGCGCTCTATCCCTGCGGTTCCATCACCGGAGCGCCCAAACGCCGCACGATGGAAATCATCAACGAGCTGGAGCCGGATGCGCGCGGCATCTACACCGGCGCCATCGGCTGGTTCGATCCGCCGCAGGGCGCTGCCTCGCTGGGAGACTTTTGCCTGTCGGTCCCGATCCGTACATTGGCCTTGCAGGCGCCAGACAATGGCATGCGGCGCGGCCAGCTGGGGGTCGGCGCCGGCATCGTGTTCGACAGCCAGGCCAATGATGAATACGCGGAATGCCAGCTGAAGGCGCGCTTCCTGACTGAACTGCCGAACCATTTCGAGCTGTTCGAGACGATGCGCGCCGATCGTTCAGGCTGCAGTTTGCTCGAGCGGCACCTCGACCGCCTGCAGGCTTCGGCAAAGTATTTCGGCTTCAGGTTTGAACGTGCGGCCGCATCAGGCGCCGTTGCTTCAGCCTGTGCCGGTCTGGCGCCGGGCCCGCACCGCATGCGCCTGGCCTTACTGCAGGATGGCACGCTCAACATCGTCGCCGCAGCGCTGGCGCCACTTGCTGAACCTGTGGGCCTGCTGATCGCGGCCGACGCCACCCAAGCCGACCAGCTGTTCCTGCGCCATAAGTCGAGTATCCGGGCCCGTTACGATGCCGGCTGGCGCGAGGCTGAGGCACAAGGTGGGTTCGACATGCTGTTCTTTAACGAACAGGGCGAACTCGCCGAAGGCGGACGCAGCAATGTGTTCATCGAACTCAATGGTCAGTGGCTGACGCCGCCATTGGAGAGCGGTGTCTTGCCGGGTGTGATGCGCAGCGTCCTGCTGGCCGACCCTGCCTGGAAGGCGCAGCAGCGCGTGATCACGCGCGAGATGCTGGCGGCCGCAAGCGAGGTCATGGTGTGCAATGCCTTGCGCGGACCGCTCAAGGCCGTCGTCTGGCGGCGCTGATCGGCAGCAATCAGCCGGTCCGGTCACGCCTTGCACTTGTTTGTATTTACACAATAAGTTCGTGACCTTGTCCGCCCTTTCGCATATGATCGTTGCTCCGTCGACCCGCCCATGAAAGAGCAAGCATGAAGAGCATTTTCGGTATCGCAGTACTGCTTAGCCTGGCTGCATGCAGCACCACCCCAAATCATTCGCCGGAACCGCAAACGGTGGCAGCCGCCAAGGACAGCAAGGAAACTTGCCGTATGGTCAAAGTCACTGGCACCACCCTTCCGGTCAGGCGTTGCGAGTCGACCGAATAGAGCAAGAAGCAAGCGCTTATAGCCAGGCCAGCAGCTGCTGCCGGACCTGCTGCGAACTCAATAATTCCACGTGGTTGGTGTGCGCGACGATGGCTTGCTTGTCGGCGTCGAACCGCAATTGCCGCTGCGGGTCGCGATGCTGGCCGAGCGCGCTGGCCAGTGGCACCAGGCCGTCGCCGATCCAGTCGGCCGCCCTGGGCGATTCTCCCATCGTTGCTGCCAGCGCAAAGCACTGCACCCGGGCCGGCAAGGGCAAGGTTGCCGGAATATCGCCCTGGGCGAAGCGGTCCTTGCCATGCCAGTCCGCGTCCTGCACGCTGCCATGGCGCAGGTCGGTAATGCCGGCGCTGCGGATCTTGGCCAGCCGCGTGAATGGCGCGCTGTACGGCGTCAGGTCGGTGATCAGGTGGACCCAGTTGCCGCCGCGTTCAAGCGGAGCGCCGTGGTGCGGCGTTCCCAGTGTGACCAGTTTGCGCAGCAGCCCCGGCCAGCGGTGGCCCGCTTCCAGGCCCGCCTGGTAGGCGCTGCGCGACACCAGGCCGCCCATGCTGTGGCCGACGATGACGATGTCATCGAGCGGCACCGGCCACTGCTGCACCAGTTGCTCGAGCTGGCCGGCGAACTCGCGGCCATTGGTCGAGATGTGGCGGCCCGTGTTGTAGTGCAGGTAGACCGGCGTGTAGCCGCGCTCGCGCGCCAGCGTGGCGCCATGGTCGCCCCCTTCACGTTCCCATTGCAGGTCATTCATGCACAGGCCGTGCACCAGCACCAGCAGGCGCGTGCCGCTGGCCTCGGATGCATTGATGGGCACGCCATGGCGCCGCAACGCCATCCTGATGGCCAGCGGATTGCCCTGCTCGTGCAGGCGGTCGCCCAGCACGCCGTTGACGGCCGACAGCAAGGCATCGCGCCCGGCCCAGCTGGCCTGCTCGCCCAATACCGGCACCAGCCGGCTGAGCACTTGCTCGAGCGACACGCCGACCAGGCCGGTCACGCCGCGCACCGTCCGGTACACCATGCGGGTAACGAAGGCGACCGGCCTGGTGGCCGGCGTGCCGATGGCCTTGTCCAGCACATTCATGTGCACCGCTTCGACCAGTTCGGAGACGCCAGTGACGGCGTCGACCAGCAGGCGCGACGTCCCCAGCAAGTCAGCGGCGCGCGAGCGCTTGCTCACATTGCCAACGCTTTTTCGATCTTGCCGACCAGCTGCGGGTCGGACGGTTCGACTTTGCTCGGGAAGTGTTCGATGAGCTTGCCGCTGCGGTCGACCAGGTATTTGGTGAAGTTCCAGCCCGGCTCCTTGCCGGTGGCCTTGATCAGGGTTGCATGCAGCGGATTGGCTGCGCTGCCCTTGACCGAGCTCTTGGCAAACATCGGGAACTTCACGCCATAGGTGTTGTAGCAAAAATCGGCGATTTCCTTGGCGCTGCCTGGCTCCTGCTTGCCGAAGTCATTCGACGGGAAGCCCAGCACCACCAGGCCCTGCGCGCTGTATTTGGCATGCAGTTTTTCAAGGCCTTCGTACTGATTGGTATAGCCGCAATAGCTGGCGGTATTGACGACCAACACCACCTTGCCCGCGTACTGGCACAGGTTCTGCGGCACATCGTCCTGCAGGCGCTTGAAGCTGTGTTGCAGCAAGGCCGGGCAATTGGCCGGCTGGGCCTGCGGGGCCGGCGCGGCAGCCGGTGCCGTCGCTTGTGCCAGCGCCTGCGTGCTGCCTGCAGCGAACAGGCCCAGGGCCAGCGGAATGCCCAGCAGGGCCGGCAAGGCGGTGCGGAATGGTTTCATCGGTCTGTCCAAGCGGTGAGTGGATTGGGGAATTCATTTTATGCCAAAAGGTCACAATCCGTACGATCGGTTTCGCCGGCATATGCAAGTGTCATTTCGGACAATTGCCGTTATTTTTATACGATTGGCGTGCAAATCCGAACAACAGGGCAGATGCCGATGGCATCTCTGCCAACAATTTTTTGTGTGCACATCGAACGCGCCGGGTTTCATTGTTATTATCTTGGGCACCCCAACTGTCCGCCGAGACAGTTGGACAAGGAGACAGATCGCCATGCCGGAAAACAGCCTCAACGGTGTCGTCAATTCGCACTACCTGGACAAGGTGGCGAGTCTTGCCACCCGGCGCGATGTCTATGCGACCGAAGTCATCTTCGACGAACATGGACGCCGCCTGGCTGAACGGGGCCAGCGCTTTACGCCCTTCA
The DNA here is from genome assembly GCA_965233055.1 of uncultured bacterium. Taxonomy (GTDB): domain Bacteria; phylum Pseudomonadota; class Gammaproteobacteria; order Burkholderiales; family Burkholderiaceae_D; genus Telluria_A. Next base: position 23,196 of record CBDDRJ010000121.1, on the reverse strand, counting down.
TGCGCGATGCCCTGCTGCGCCAGACCCTCAAGAAGCCGCTCGAAACCTGCCTCGCCGTCGACGGCGCGCTGACCGAACAGCAGCTGGTCGAAACGGCCACCCGCGTGATCGACCGCTGCGCCCCGGTGGCCGGCATCGTGCGCGCCAGCCAGTACTGCGGCTCGTCGCCGCTGGCGATGCTGGCACAGGCCGAATTCGGCCACGCGATCGCCGTCATGATGGCCATCAACGAACAGAAACTCGAACATTGCGTGATGGTCAGCCTGCTATCGGTGTGCCTGGCCAAGACCATGCGCCTGACCGAGCAAGACCAGCTGGTCGCCGCACTGGCCGGCCTGCTGCACGACGTGGGCGAAGTCTACCTCGACCCGGCGCTGCCGGAACAGGGCAAGTGCTGGATGCCGCACGAATGGGCCCAGGTCGAGAACCACCCGCGCGTCGGCCGCATCCTGGTCGATGAACTCGAATCGTATCCGCTGGCGGTCGGCCGCGCCATCGCCGAGCACCACGAGCGTTTCGACGGCAGCGGCTATCCGTCCCAGCGCATCGGCAACCACATCAGCCCTTGTGGCCAGGCCGTGGCGGCGGCGGAAATGATTGCCGGCGTACTGAGCAAGGACGCTTCGCTGGCGCGCGTCGAACTGGCGCTCAATATCATCCCGGGCGAGCACGCGCGCGACCTGGTGGCGGCGATCACGCCGTTCCTGCGCGAAGCGGCACCAGCCCGGCCAATGCCGCCGGTCAAGGACATCGAGCGCCTGTTCTGGCGCATTTCCTCGGTGCTGGAAGCGGGCCACAACCTGGCCGCCGGCCCCGCCGCAACCATGCCGCGCACGCGCGAGCTGCTGGCCCATGCGCTGGGCCGGATCGAGCATGTGCAGATGGCCTTTGTCAGTACCGGGCTGACCGCCGCCCTGCGGCAGGCGCCATTGAACCGCGGCAGCAATGTCGACGGGCCGTCGGCCGTCTGCGAAATCGAGTGGCATCTGCGCGATGTCGCGCGCGAGCTGGCCCTGCATTCGGTCACGCCGGGCCAGAATTCAGTGTTTGCGCCGCTGATCAACCTGCTCGACGACGAGCTGCTGGCCGGCCAGGCGCCGACCCTGTTCTCCATCCATGCGCTAGGAGCCTGCGCGGCCGGGCATACCTTGCCGAGCTGAACTATCCCATCATCGCGTGGTCGACCTTGATGCAGCGGTCCATCACCACCACGATGCCGGCGGCACGGGCGGCGGCGGCGGCCTCGTCGTTCTCGATTCCCTGCTGCATCCATACGCAGGCAGCCTTGACCTCGATCGCATCCTGCACGATGGGCGGGATGTCGCGCGCGTTGCGGAAGCAGTCGACGATGTCGATGCGGGCCGGGGCAATGGCGGCGGCCGCTTGCTGCAGGCTGGCATAGACCGGCTCGCCGAGGATGTCGCGCCCGGCATACGAAGGATTGACCGGCAGGATGCGGTAGCCATGCGCCTGCATATAGCGCGCCACGCCATAGCTGGCGCGGTGGGGCTTGAACGACAGGCCGACCACGGCGATGATGCGGCTCTGCTTGAGGAGTTCGGGGATCGACGGCATGCAATTGCGCTGGTGCGTTACGGGACAAGCATAGCGTAGCAGATTGCCACGCGGGCAGCGCCGCCCAGCAATTAGAACTTCAGCAGGGTCATGACGTTGCGGGCCTGGGCATTGGCCTGGGACATCACCGAGGTGGCGGCCTGCTGCAGGATCTTGGCGCGCGTCATGCGCGACGCTTCGCTGGCATAGTCGCTGTCGCTGATGCGCGAACGGGCCGAATCGGCAGCGCCGGTCTGGCTTTGCAGCTGGGACACGACCTGGTCGAGCCGGTTCTGTAGCGAGCCGACCGTGCCGATATTCTCGGCAATGTTCAGGATGGCTGCATCGACGGTCTTGAGCGCATCGGCGGTCTTGGCTGCGGTCGACAAGTCGATCTGGCTCAGCGGCGTAAAGTTGCTGGTGATACTGTCGGTCTCGAACAAGGTACCGGCCGCCGTCGTGTTGAAGGCGAAATTGCTGTTCGACGTCAATGACACGCTGCCGCCGGTCTGGATTGTGTTGGCGCCGGAGGCATCGGCAAACGACACCCCTGCGCCGGCCGCCACAGTGCCATTCGGCAAGACCACGTCGGCGCCGCGGAACACGACGCTATTGAGGCCCTCGCCCACGCCGCCCTGGTTCTTGATGCCGATGTCATAGCCGTCCGCTTGCGTCAGCACCAGATTGCCGATGCGGTCGGCAACGGCGGTGATGCCGGTCTGTCCACTCTTGGCATTGATGACGCCTGCGAGCGAACTGAGGTTGCTGGTGTCATGCACGTTCGCCGTAATGGCGACGGCACCGACATTCTTGCCGAACAGAGTGAACTGCACCGAGCCGAGATTGGTGAAATTGCTTAGGGTTGCCGTGGTCTTGGCCGTGGCCGTCACACCCGTTTGGCCGGACACTTTATTGATGCCGGCGGCAATCTGCTTGGCGGTCGCGCCTGCCGCGAAATTGAGTCCGCTTCCGCCCACCGGCGTACCGGTGCTGGAGCTGGTGATGGTCAATTGCTGAGCTGCCAGACCGTTGCCGGCGAAGGTATTGGTGGCGGCGCCGGCGATGGCCGTTGACAGCGTCGTCACGCCCTGGTCGTGGTTGGAGTCGAGCGAACGCTGGCCGATACTGTCGGGGGCAATGCTGTTGATATGGATGCCAAGCGCATCGCTGGCATTCGAGCCGAGCATGAAACTGACATTGCCGCCGCTGCCGTCGAGCAGCTTCTTGTTATTGAAACGGGAAGTGTCGGTCACACCCTGGATATCGGCGATCAGGCTGGCCACTTCGGCCGACAGATTGGTGCGGTCGGTTTTAGAGATCGCGGCATTGCCGGCCTGCACAGTCAGTTCGCGGATGCGCTGCAGGGTGGTGGCGGCCGACTGCAAGCCGGCGCCTGCCGTCAACGTAAACGAGATCGCTTCATTGACATTGCGCGCCGCCTGGGTATAGCCGCGCACCTTGGACGTCAGGCGGCCAGAGATGGCAAGGCCTGCGGCGTCGTCCTTGGCGCTGTTGATGCGCTGGCCCGACGAGGTGCGCTGGGTGGTCAGGTCGCGTGCCGAATTGGCCAGCGCAAGATTGCGCATCACCGTGAGCGCGGCGATATTACTGCGAATAGCAAGAGTCACGGTGCGGCCTTTCTCGCGTGGCGATAGCTTGCGCCTGCCAGGGTCAGGCGCAATGGTGATTGTCTCTCTAGGTTGTCGGCAAGGCTTTCAGGAACTTGATAGTGATAGCAAAAGAATATCGAACAAATTCCGGGCGAAAAAAAACCGTGTGGCCGTGCGGTGGCCTGGGCCACCGCAGTACACACGGTTTTTTTCCGAACCCGGAGGTTGGATTAGTGCTTGGTCGAGCGCAGCTTGGCGATCGCAGCCAATTGCGCAATCGCCGTCGCCAGTTCGGCTTGTGCTTTTGCGTAATCGATTTTCGATTCCTTGCTGTTCATCGCTTCTTCCGCCAGCTTCTTCGCTTCGAGTGCCTTCGCCTCGTCCAGGTCGTGACCGCGGATCGCGGTATCGGCCAGCACGGTCACCGAGTTGGGCTGCACTTCAAGGATGCCGCCGGCAACGAAGACGAACTCGTCTTCCGCCTGGCCGGCCACCTTGATGCGTACCGCACCCGGCTTGATGCGCGTGATCAGCGGGGTGTGCTTGGGATAGATCCCCAGCTCGCCTGCTTCACCCGGCAACGCGACGAATTCAGCTTCACCCGAGAAAATCAGGGCTTCAGCGGAGACGACGTCAACGTGAATAGTGTGTGCCATATGTGTCCTATCGGGTCGGGGCCAGGCGGCTTACGCCGCCCTGCCCCAGCCGTTCTTAGTTGAGCTTCTTGGCTTTTTCGATTGCTTCTTCGATCGTGCCAACCATGTAGAACGCTTGTTCCGGCAGGTGATCGAGTTCGCCCGATGCGATCATCTTGAAGCCCTTGATCGTGTCTTTCAGCGAAACGTACTTACCTGGCGAACCGGTAAACACTTCAGCAACGTGGAAAGGCTGCGACAGGAAACGCTGCATCTTACGCGCGCGGCCCACCAGCAGTTTGTCTTCCGGTGCCAGTTCGTCCATACCCAGAATCGCGATGATGTCACGCAGTTCCTTGTAGCGCTGCAGGGTGCCCTGGACAGCGCGTGCGGTATCGTAGTGCTCCTGGCCGACGACCAGCGGGTCGAGCTGGCGCGAGGTCGAATCGAGCGGGTCCACTGCCGGGTAGATACCGAGCGAAGCGATGTCACGCGACAGAACAACGGTCGAATCCAAGTGAGCAAAGGTGGTTGCCGGCGATGGGTCGGTCAAGTCATCCGCTGGAACATACACGGCCTGGATCGACGTGATCGAACCGGTCTTGGTCGACGTGATGCGCTCTTGCAGGCGGCCCATTTCTTCGGCCAGCGTAGGCTGGTAACCCACTGCGGAAGGCATACGGCCCAGCAGTGCAGACACTTCGGTACCGGCCAGCGTGAAGCGGTAGATATTGTCGACGAAGAACAGAACGTCCTTGCCTTCGTCACGGAACGATTCAGCGATCGTCAAGCCGGTCAGCGCGACGCGCAGACGGTTACCTGGCGGTTCATTCATCTGGCCGTAGACCATCGCTACCTTGGAGTTCTCCGGGTTTTCCAGGTCAACCACTTTAGCGTCAGCCATCTCGTGGTAGAAGTCGTTACCTTCACGGGTACGCTCACCGACGCCGGCAAACACGGACAGACCCGAGTGTGCTTTTGCGATGTTGTTGATCAGTTCCATCATGTTGACGGTCTTGCCGACACCTGCACCGCCGAACAGACCGACCTTACCGCCTTTTGCGAACGGGCAGACCAGGTCAATCACTTTAATACCGGTTTCCAGCAGGTCTTGCGACGGCGACAGTTCGTCGTACGCAGGAGCGGTGCGGTGGATCGATGCAACTTGATCTGCCGACACCGGGCCGCATTCGTCGATCGGGTTACCCAGCACGTCCATAATACGGCCGAGGGTTGCCTTGCCGACTGGAACCATGATTGGCTTGCCGGTGTTCTGGATCGCCATGCCGCGGCGCAGGCCGTCGGAGGTGCCCAGAGCAATGGTACGGACGATGCCGTCGCCGAGCTGTTGTTGTACTTCGAGGGTCAGATCCGACCCAGCCATTTTCAAGGCATCAAATACCTTGGGCATCGCGTTACGTGGGAACTCAACGTCCACCACTGCGCCGATACACTGAACGATTTTGCCATCAGCCATGTTCGTTCCTTCAATTATCTAAATTAGTTTCGTTTATACCGCTGCCGCACCGGCGACGATCTCGGAGAGTTCTTTGGTAATCGCTGCCTGACGCGTCTTGTTGTAGACCAGCTTCAATTCACCGATGACGTTACCGGCGTTGTCGCTTGCCGATTTCATCGCTACCATGCGCGCCGATTGCTCGGATGCGAGGTTTTCAGCGACCGCCTGGTAAATCAGTGCTTCCACATAGCGCACCAGCAAGTCGTCAATCACCACTTGCGCTTCAGGCTCGTAGATGTAATCCCACGAATGATTGCCCTTGTCGCCTTCAAGCTTGTCTGCCGCCAGCGGGAGCAGTTGCTCCAGCGTCGGCTCTTGCTTCATGGTGTTGATGAACTTGGTGTAGCACAGGTAGACTGCGTCGAGCTTGCCTTCCTGGTAAGCGTCGAGCATGACCTTGACCGGTCCGATCAGCTTATCCAGGTGCGGCGTGTCGCCCAGTGCAATTGCCGAAGCAACCACCTTGGCGCCAGCGCGATTCAAGAAACCCAAACCCTTGTTACCGATGGCGACTGCTTCAATCTTGTTGCCTTCCGCTTCCACGGAACGCATTTTCGACGTCACCATGCGCAGCACGTTGGTATTCAAGCCGCCGCACAGACCCTTGTCGGTCGTGACGACGATGAAACCCACCGCTTTGGCGCTGTCCTTGGCCTGAACCAGGAACGGGTGCGTGTACTCAGGATTGGCGGTCGCCAGATTAGCGGCGATATTACGAATCTTGTCACTATAAGGACGGGCGGCCCGCATGCGATCCTGCGCCTTGCGCATTTTCGATGCAGCGACCATTTCCATCGCCTTCGTGATCTTCTTCGTATTTTCTACGCTTTTGATCTTGCCACGTATCTCTTTGCCTACTGCCATGAGTCCTTCTCCTTTTATCTAATCAGTTGGGGTCAAACCCGGCAACCGGACATTCGACCCGCAATACTTTTGCCTAATTAGAAGGACTTCTTGAAATCAGCAATCGCGTCATTCATGGCAGCTTCGCCATCCTTGTCGAGTTGCTTGGTTTCTTCGATCTTGGCCAGCAGAGCGGCTTGCTTGGTCTTCATGTAGCCATGCAGGCCGGCTTCGAACGCCAGGACTTTCTTCACGTCCAGCGAGTCGAAGAAGCCTTTGTTCACGGCGAACAGCGATACGGCCATCAGCGAGATCGGCAGCGGCGAGTACTGAGCTTGCTTGAGCAGCTCGGTCACGCGGGCACCGCGGTCCAGTTGCTTGCGGGTCGATTCGTCGAGGTCGGAAGCGAACTGCGCGAACGCAGCCAGTTCACGGTACTGCGCCAGGTCGGTACGGATACCGCCGGACAGGTTTTTGATGACCTTGGTCTGGGCGGCGGAGCCGACGCGCGATACCGAGATACCTGCGTTAATTGCAGGACGGATACCAGCGTTGAACAGCGACGTTTCCAGGAAGATTTGGCCGTCGGTAATCGAGATCACGTTGGTCGGAACGAAGGCCGACACGTCGCCCGCCTGGGTTTCGATGATTGGCAGTGCGGTCAGCGAACCGGTCTGGCCCTTGACGGCGCCGTTGGTGAACTTTTCGACATAGTCAGGGTTCACGCGTGCTGCGCGCTCGAGCAGGCGGCTGTGCAGGTAGAACACGTCGCCTGGATACGCTTCGCGGCCTGGTGGGCGGCGCAGCAGCAGCGAGATCTGGCGGTAGGCAACTGCCTGCTTCGACAGATCATCGTAGACGATCAGTGCGTCTTCGCCGCGGTCACGGAAGTATTCGCCCATGGTCGCGCCGGAGTATGCCGAGATGTATTGCATTGCAGCCGACTCGGAAGCCGATGCAGCGACAACGATTGTGTATTCCATCGCGCCGTGCTGTTCCAGCGAGCGGACGATGTTCTTGATCGACGAAGCTTTCTGGCCGATTGCGACGTAGATGCAGGTCATGTTCTGACCTTTTTGATTGATGATCGCATCAATCGCTACTGCCGACTTACCGGTCTGGCGGTCGCCAATGATCAGCTCGCGCTGGCCACGGCCGATTGGTACCATCGAGTCGATCGACTTCAGGCCGGTCTGCATTGGCTGCGACACGGACTGGCGGGCAATCACGCCCGGAGCGATCTTTTCGATTGGCGCGGTCATTTTTGCATTGACAGGACCCTTGCCGTCGATCGGCTGGCCCAGTGCATTGACGACGCGGCCTTTCAGTTCCGGACCGATTGGCACTTCCAGGATGCGGCCGGTGCACTTGACCGTGTCGCCTTCGGAAATGTGCTCGTAAGCACCCAGAATAACGGCGCCGACGGAGTCACGCTCCAGGTTCATTGCCAGACCAAAGGTATTACCAGGGAATTCCAGCATCTCGCCTTGCATCACGTCAGACAAACCGTGGATGCGGCAGATACCATCGGCGACGGAGATCACCGTGCCTTGATTCTTAACTTCAGCACCGCCTTCAAGGCCTTGAATCCGGCTCTTGATCAGTTCGCTGATTTCAGATGGGTTGAGTTGCATACTAACTCCTAATATTGTTTCTCTCAGCTTGCGCGAGGGGAAGGTTCTGTACTAGCGCTGAATTACGCAACCAGCGCAACATGCATCTGTTGCAGCTTGGCGCGCACCGAGGTGTCGAGGATTTCATCGCCGACGACCACGCGTACACCGCCGATCAGGGACGCATCCACAGTCACGGTCGGGTTGAGCTTGCGGGCAAATTTCTTTTCCAGCGTCTTGACCAGTTCAGCCAATTGGGCGCCAGCCAGGTCGAACGCGCTCGTGATGTCGGCATCGGCAGCACCTTCCTGGGCGTTTTTCAACACCAGGAACTGGGCGCAGATTTCCGGCAGCAGTGCGACGCGGCCGTTTTCCACCAGCATGACGAGGAAGCGTTTGACTTCTTCGTTGACGGGCGACTTCACCAGGGCCAAAACGGTCGAGACGACGATGCTGTCCGAGACATTCGGGTTGCGAGCAAACGCTTGCACCTCGGCGTGGTCACCCACTTGTGCCAATTCAGACACCAGTTCAGACCATTGGCCGAGGCTTTCCTTGCCAGCTTGCGCTACGCGGAACAGAGCTTCCGCGTAGGGACGGGCGACGGTTGCGAGTTCTGCCATGATTACAGCTCGACTGCGAGTTGGTTCAGCAGCTCGGCGTGAGCGGCTGCGTTGACTTCGCGCTTGAGAATCTGCTCGGCGCCTTTGACGGCCAGACCGGCAACCTGGGCGCGCAGTTCTTCGCGTGCCTTGGTCACTTGCTGGTCAGCGTCTGCTTTGGCTTGCGCAATAATGCGGGCAGCTTCAGCGGTGGCGTTTGCCTTGATCTCGTCGGCGACCAGTTGCGCGCGCTTTTCAGCGTCTGCAATGCGCTTTTGACCTTCGTCGCGAGCGGAAGCCATTTCTGCTTCGATCCGCTTTTCAGCGGCAGCCATCGATGCCTTGCCTTGATCTGCTGCGGCCAGGCCGTCAGCGATACGCTTGGCACGCTCGTCGAGCGCGCCGTTGAGCGCAGGGGCGATGAATTTCATCGTGGCCCAGATCAGCAGGGCGAAGGTGATCATCTGGCCGATGAGCGACATATTAATGTCCATACCTTGCTCCTAAACTTAAACGTTTCTCCGAAACTGGAGCAGATTACTTAGCGGCAGCGTCGATGACAGCAGCCAGGAATGGGTTGTTGAAGGTGTACAGCAGAGCAACACCAACGCCGATCATCGACACAGCATCGAGCAGACCAGCGATAACGAACAGTTTGGTTTGCAGTTGTGGCATCAGTTCAGGTTGACGAGCCGACGCTTCCAGGAACTTGCCGCCCAACAGGCCGAAGCCGATTGCGGTGCCGATTGCGCCCAGGCCGATGATGATAGCGGCTGCCAGAACGGTCATGCTTTGTACTTGTGCGATCAGAGCTTGCATTGAATTTCTCCTAAATTGAAAAGACTAAAAATTAAAAAATTGAAAAACGAATTTACTAAAACTGACTTTTTTGGTGGGCACGCAGTGCCCACCCTACAACTGATGATTTAATGCTTCTCAACCGCGAGGCTCAGATACACAATCGTCAACACCATAAACACAAATGCCTGCAGCGGAACGATCAACAAGTGCAACACGGTCCAGGGGATGGCCAGGAAAGGCTGGCCCCACCATGGCAGCATTGCGATCAGAATGAAGATCAGCTCGCCTGCATACATATTGCCGAACAAACGCAGTGCCAACGAAATTGGCTTTGCCAGCAGTTCAATCATCTGGAAGATGAAATTGATCGGGGCCAGGATGATGGCCATGAAACCGTGCGCATGGAATGGCGCGGTGAAGAGTTCTTTGGTCCAGCCGCCGATGCCCTTGGCTTTGATCGAGAAGCCGATGATGAACATCAGCACCGTCAGCGCCATTGCGGCAGTGTGGTTGACGTCGGCCGTCGGGACGACGCGCAGGTAGTGGATGCCGATCTTGTTACCGATCCAAGGCAACAGATCAACCGGGAAGAAGTCCATCGAGTTCAGCAGCAGGGTCCAGACGAAAATCGTCAGGGCCAGCGGCGCAATGACTTTGCTTTCTGCATGGAAAGCGCTCTTGACGATGTCGTTCACCATCTCGAAAATCATTTCCACGAAGTTTTGCAGCTTGCCTGGTACGCCAGGGGTGGCGTTCCTGGCAGCTTTGTAGAACAGGCCCAGGAAGACGAAGCCGATAAACAGGCCGATCCAGAAGGTGTCCAGGTTCATGTACGAAATATTGTTGCTACCATCGGCATTCAAGCCGTGACCGTGGTTCAGGAAGGTCAAATGGTGCTTGATGTACTCTGTGGTAGTCGGTAGCGCCTGCGAAGCGGCGCCAGCAGCGGCGGCAGCGTGTTCAGTGGTCATAGGATCGTCTATATTGTGATTAAACTATTAGCAGTGCAAACCAGTAAGCCATAGTGGTTACTGCAAAACCTAACATCAGCCATAACCACGCGGCCGAAGGAAACAACAGCAGCGCGATAAAAAACAGCACGACTGTTATAAAAATCTTTGCCATCTCGGCCCGCACATGGGCCTTGAGCACAATGTCGGCGTTGTCCGAGCTGTTCGATGCGCGCAGTGCGTAGATCAAACTGGCAATCACCGCGACCGCGCCACCGTACGCTGCAGGCCAGCCGTGAGAGCTGCCCGCCAGCAGTGCGACAAGGGCGGAAAATACAAACGCGAAGATGAGCTGCAGGACAACGACCTTGATGACCGGTTTGGAAACGAGCTGTTTTAGATCCATCACAACTTGCGCTTCCGAGGGGTGATCAAGACATTAAGACTGAACATTATACGGGGATTTACTGATTGCGGTCAAACCTTGTTGCGATGCAACATTAAGGTTTTGGCAGAGAAGTCCCTCTAATCCGAGCCTTGATCAAGCGCGCAATCTTGCTAACACGCCATCGAGAATGTCGAGATCGGCGAAGTCGATGATCATCTGGCCCTTGCCTTTGGCGCCCATCTTGAACAGAACCGGGGTGGCCAGCTTGTCGGACAGCTCTTCTTCGAGGCGGATGATGTCGCCGGATTTCTCTTTCTCACGAGAAACGCGCGGGTTGGTTTGCTCTTCGAGAGTACGGGCCACCAGCTTTTCGGTTTCGCGCACCGACAGTCGCTTTGCCACGACCATGCTGGCCAGGCTGATCTGGGTGGCCGCATCGACCACCAGCAGGGCGCGGGCATGGCCCATGTCGAGGTCGCCCGCCATCAGCATGGTCTGGACCGGCGGCGCCAGGTTGATCAGGCGCAGCAGGTTCGACACGGCGCTGCGCGAGCGGCCGACGGCGGTCGCCGCCTGCTCGTGGGTGAAGCTGAAGTCGCGGATCAGGCGTTCGATGCCCTGCGCCTCTTCGAGCGGGTTCAGGTCTTCGCGCTGCATGTTTTCGATCAGGGCCATCGCGGCGGCGGTCTGGTCGTCCACTTCGCGCACCAGCACCGGCACCTGATCCAGGCCGGCCAGCTGGGCGGCGCGGAAGCGGCGCTCGCCGGCAATAATCTCGTACTTGTCGCCCGACACCGGACGCACCAGGATCGGCTGCATGATGCCCTGGGTGCGGATCGAGGCCGCCAGTTCATTTAATGCGCCTTCGTCCATGCGGGTACGCGGCTGGTACTTACCGGCCTGCATCTGGCCGACGTTCAGCGTCGACGGCGTGCCCAGTTCCGGATTGGTGAAATCGGCGCCACCGCCGAGCAGTGCATCGAGGCCGCGGCCGAGGCCTTTGAGTTTCTTGGTTGCCATTTGCTTCTCGTACTTTCTACAAATTTACAGTGATTTGATACGTTCGACCATTTCGGTGCCGAAGGCGATATACGCCTGCGCGCCCTTCGAGGCCGGATCGAAATTAACGCCCGGCACGCCATATGACGGCGCTTCGGCCAGCCGGACATTGCGCGGGATGATGGTCTTGAAGACTTTGTCGCCGAAGTGCTGTTCGAGCTGGGCCGACACCTGCTGCGACAGCGTCATGCGCGGGTCGAACATGACGCGCAGCAGGCCGATGATCTTCAGGTCGTGGTTCAGGTTGGCGTGCACCTTCTTGATCGTGTTGACCAGGTCGGACAAGCCTTCCAGCGCGTAGTACTCGCATTGCATCGGGATGATGACGCCGTGGGCGGCGCACAGGCCGTTCAGGGTCAGCATCGACAATGCCGGCGGGCAGTCGATCAGGATGAAATCGTATTCCTTGTCGACCACGGCCAGCGCGTCCTTCAGGCGCCGCTCGCGGTTCTCCAGCTCGACCATCTCGACTTCGGCGCCGGCCAGTTCGCGGTTCGACGGCAGCACGTCGAACTTGCCCGCCTCCGAGGTCTGGCGCGCCGTGGCGACATCGGCCTGGCCCAGCATGACTTCATAGGTCGAGGCCTTCAGGCCGGCCTTGTTGATGCCCGCCCCCATCGTTGCATTTCCCTGCGGGTCAAGGTCGACCAGCAGCACGCGCTGGCCGATCATGGCCAAGCCTGCCGACAGGTTGACGCTGGTGGTGGTCTTGCCTACTCCGCCCTTTTGGTTTGCAACGCAGAAAATTTTGGCCATGTGTCTTCTTATCTTGGACGCAACGAAAGTAACGATTTATACCGTTAATACTATATAAATCGAATATATGATTTATATAAACTATACGGTATGAATCATTTATATTATTTACAAGGTTTTCTTAATAAATACGAGATGACGCTCTGCTTGCAGTCCTGGCACCTGCAAAGGCCGCAATTCGCTCACTTTCCATGGGTCTGGCAGCCGCTCCTGCTCCTCGGCTGGCGCTACCCCTTTCAAGGCGATGAATTGACCGCCCTCGTCCAGCAGCTGCCCCGACCAATTGACGAAATCGGACAGGTCTGCAAAAGCACGCGAGGTGATGACGTCAAACTTATGTGGCACCTGCAAAGCTTCAACGCGTCCGGTATGCACCGTCACGTTGCTCAAACCCAGCTCGGCCTTCACTTGCGTCAGGAATGCCGTTTTCTTGTGGACCGTGTCGATCAGGGCCACTTTCATGTCCGGCCGCGCGATCGCCAGCACGATGCCTGGCAATCCCCCGCCCGCCCCGACGTCCAGCACGCTTTTGGCGCCGCTGAAGGCAGGCACGGCGGCCAGCGAGTCGAGCAGATGGAGCGTGACCATCTGCATCGGGTCGCGCACCGACGTCAGGTTGTAAACGGTATTCCATTTGAACAGCAGCGCGAGATAGTCGAGCAGCTGCTCAATTTGCTTTTCATTCAGGTCCAGCTGCAATGCGTTAATGCCCTCGGTCAGTACCTGCCCCAGGGCCTTGCGGTCGAAATGCTTCATTGCGCCAGCTCCTCATTCAGGCTGGCAAAACCCTTCGCGCCGCGTTTCTTTAAATGTACCAGCAAAAGTGAGATAGCGGCCGGTGTCACTCCAGAAATTCTTGAAGCCTGCCCCAGGGTCTCGGGCCGCTGTTTGTCGAGTTTCTGGCGCACTTCGATCGACAGTGCGGTGATGTCGAGGTAGTCGAAGCCAGGCGGCAGCTTCAGGTTTTCGTAGTGGTCGTGGCGCTCCACCTCCTTGGCCTGGCGGTCGATGTAGCCGGCGTATTTGAGCTGGATTTCGACCTGCTCCCTGACGGCCGGGTCGTCGACGCCCGGGCCGGCCAGGGCCTGGCCATCGACCCCTAGCAGGCTCATTAGAGTCTCGTAGGCGACGCCGGGGCGGCGCAGCAGGTCGGCCAGGTTGTACTCTCGTTCGATGGCCTGGCCGATCACGCGCTCCGATTCGGCCGCTGCCAGAATGCGCGGGTTGACCCAGGTCGAGCGCAGGCGCTCCAGTTCGCGGGCGACCGACTCGCGCTTGGCTTCGAAGGCGGCCCACTGGGCGTCACCGACGCAGCCGAGCTTGCGGCCGATTTCGGTCAGGCGCATGTCGGCATTGTCTTCGCGCAGACTCAGGCGGTACTCGGCGCGGCTGGTGAACATCCGGTAAGGCTCGGCCACGCCCTGGGTGGTCAGGTCGTCGACCAGCACGCCCAGGTAGGCTTCGGAGCGGCCCGGCACCCAGGCCTCGCGGCCCGAGGTTTGCAGCGCGGCGTTCAGACCGGCCAGCATGCCCTGGGCGGCCGCTTCCTCGTAGCCGGTGGTGCCATTGATCTGGCCGGCAAAGAACAGGCCTTCGATGGCCTTGGTTTCGAGCGATGCCTTGAGGCCGCGCGGGTCGAAGTAATCGTATTCGATGGCGTAGCCGGGACGCAGGATGAAGGCGTTTTCCATGCCCTTCATCGAGCGTACCAGGGCCAGCTGCACGTCGAATGGCAGGCTGGTGGAGATGCCGTTCGGGTAGAACTCGTGGGTCGTCAAGCCTTCCGGTTCGAGGAAGATCTGGTGCGATTCCTTGGCCGAGAAGCGGTGGATCTTGTCTTCGATCGACGGGCAATAGCGCGGCCCTACCCCTTCGATGACGCCGGTGTACATCGGGCTGCGGTCGAGGCCGGCGCGGATGATGTCGTGGGTCTGGGCATTGGTGTGCGTGACCCAGCATGGCAACTGCTTCGGATGCATGGCGGCGTTGCCCATCACCGAGAACACCGGCACCGGATCGAGGTCGCCCGGCTGCTCGGACATCAGCGCAAAGTTGATGCTGCGGCCGTCGATGCGCGGCGGCGTGCCGGTCTTCAGGCGGCCCTGGCCGAGCTTCAATTCCTTCAGGCGGGCGGACAGGGAGATCGCTGGCGGGTCGCCCGCGCGGCCGGCCGAGTAGTTCTGCAGGCCCACATGGATCTTGCCGTCGAGGAAAGTACCGGCCGTCAGCACGACGGCGCGGGCGCGGAATTGCAGGCCGATCTGGGTCACGGCGCCGACCACGCGGTGGCCTTCAACCATCAGGTCATCAACCGCCTGCTGGAACAGCCACAGGTTTGGCTGGTTTTCCAGGCGCGAACGGATCGCTTGCTTGTACAAAATACGGTCAGCCTGGGCGCGGGTGGCGCGCACGGCCGGGCCCTTGGACGAGTTCAGGATACGGAATTGGATGCCGGCCTCGTCGGTGGCTATCGCCATCGCCCCACCCATAGCGTCGACTTCCTTGACCAGGTGGCCCTTGCCGATCCCGCCGATCGACGGATTGCAGGACATCTGGCCGAGGGTTTCAATGTTATGCGTGAGCAACAAAGTCTTCTGACCCATGCGGGCAGAAGCAAGGGCAGCCTCGGTGCCGGCATGGCCGCCGCCGACAACAATGACATCGAATTCAGTTGGAAATAGCATTTGGAAAGGAAAAAGCGAAGAGTCGAGGACGGATTATAAAGTCTTTTGACCTCGTAAACCTCACCGACGCTAGGTTTACCTTTCTAGCGGCTCCGATGTTTCACGTGAAACAGCGCCCGGCTTGGGGTCAAGCTGCCCTTCCAGACTGTTTCACGTGAAACAAAATCAGGCGATTGCCGCCCAGCGCAGCATGGCATCGTAGCCGGTCTTGCCGATCAGCAGCGTCACGACCACCAGGAACAGCTTGCGTACGAAGGCGCTGCCATGCTTGATCGCCAGCCTGGTGCCGAGCAAGGAACCCGCCACCTGGCACACCGCCATCATCAAACCGAGCTGCCACAACAGGTGGCCGCTATACCCGAACCACATCAGGGCGGCAAAGTTGCAGGCCACATTGACGACCTTGGCCGCGGCAGACGCACTCAGGAAGTCGAAGCCGAAGAAGCGGACGTAGAGGAATATCAGGAAACTACCGGTGCCCGGACCAAAGAAGCCGTCGTAGAAACCGATGCACGCCCCTGCCCCCAAAGCCACAAAGCGTTCGGTCATGCCCGAGTGGACCGGAGCGTGAACGGTGCCGAGATCCTTCTTGCGGAAGGTATAGACGGCGACAGCAAACAGAACAAGGGGTAGTAAAGTCCGGACAAAGTCGGCCGGAACCTTGGTCACCGTGTAGGCGCCGGCAAAGGCAAATACAAACGCCGCCAACGCGGCCGGTGCCGCAGCGCTCCAGGCCACCCTGACCCGGCGCGCATAATTGACTGCTGCCGCACTGGTGCCGAAGATACCTGCCAGCTTGCTGGTGCCGAACAGGGTCGCAGGCGCCTCCTTCGGGAACAAAGAGAACATCACCGGGATCTGGATCAAACCGCCGCCGCCAACCACTGCATCGATCAAGCCAGCCACAAAGGCGGCGCCACCAAGCACAACAAAATCCAGCATGTCCGTCCCACCAAAGAGCCCAAGCGAACAGACATTGTACTTGTGCGATGGTAAGCTTGCCCAACCTCACCTCGCCCTCAACGACCATGAACAGCTTTGCATTCAGCACCGTCCCGCACCTGATCTGTGAAGCGGGCGCCGCCGGCAAACTCGGGCAAGCCATCCGCGCCCGCTTCCCCCACCAACGCAGTGCGCTGGTCGTCACCGACCCCGGCTTCCTGCAAACGGGCCTGGTGAACCAGCCCGTCCAGGACCTGGAACGGGCTGGCTTCGTCGTCCACGTCTTTGCCGACGTTATCGCCGACCCGCCAGAATCGGTGGTCGTGCATGCGGTCAATTTTGCCCGCCACCGCGAGATCGACATCGTCATCGGCATCGGTGGCGGCAGCTCGATGGATGTGGCAAAGCTCATTGCAGTGCTTGCCGGCAGCGAGCAGGACATCGGCACCATCTACGGAATCGGCAATGTCCTGGGCCAGCGCCTGCCCCTGGTCCAGCTGCCGACCACTGCCGGCACCGGATCGGAAGTGACCAATATCGCCATCGTAACCACCGGGGCCACCACCAAGATGGGCGTGGTCGCACCCCAGCTGTATGCGGACATGGCAATCCTAGATGCCGAACTGACCCTTGGCTTGCCGGCCATGGTGACGGCAGCAACCGGCATCGACGCGATGGTACACGCAATCGAGGCCTATACCAGCCGCGTCAAAAAGAACCCGCTGTCCGATATGCTGGCGCGCCAGGCCATGCAGCTGCTGTCGTCGAACATCATCGTCGCCTGCGAAAACGGCAGCAACCTGGCCGCCCGCCAGGCCATGCTGCTCGGCGCATTCCTGGCCGGGCAGGCGTTCTCGAATGCCCCGGTCGCCGCCGTCCATGCGCTCGCCTACCCGATCGGCGGCATCTTCCATGTCCCGCACGGGCTGTCGAACGCACTGGTCCTGCCGCACGTCTTGCGCTTCAACCTGCCGGCCGCGGCAAGCCAATACGCGGAGCTGGCCAGCATCGTCGCCCCCCATGTCACCGGTACGGATGAAGCCAAAGCCGAAGCGCTGATTGTTGCAATGCAACAGATCGCTAGCGTGACGGGCATCCAGACTTCACTCCAGCAGGTAGGGATTGCAGCAACGGACATCGACCGCCTGGCCGATGACGCCATGCTGCAAACCCGACTGCTTGGCAACAACCCGCGCGAAGTCACGCGTGCCGATGCCCACGCGATCTACACGGCAGCGCTGTAGGGTGGGTACTGCGTACCCACGCGTGCCAATGCCCTCGCGATCTACACGGCAGCGCTGTAGGGTGGGTACTGCGTACCCACGCGTGACGTATGCGTCGAGTTGGCTTGCCTGCCCACCATGCCGGCTGGCTAATTCGGCACCGCCACGGTACTGCCGCTAACGACAATGGCGTCGCCCGCAGCGCTGTAGGGTGGGTACTGCGTACCCACGCGTGACGTATGCGTCGAGTTGGCTTGCCTGCCCCCGATGCCGGCTGGCTAATTCGGCACCGCTACAGCGCTGTAGGGTGGGTACTGCGTACCCACGCGTGACGTATGCGTCGAGTTGGCTTGCCTGCCCTCGATGCCGGCTGGCTAATTCGGCACCGCTACGGTGGTGCCGCTAACGACAATGGCGTCGCCCGCAGCGGCGGTATCGGCAATCGGTGGCACATTGGTGGCCGTGATCGTCTCGAGCGCAGTAGCACGCGGTTTGGTACGCACCACCTGGGATGGTGGCAAGGCCTTGCCCGATTTGAGGTTCGCATACACCGCATCGAGCGCCCGGAACAGATACACGTGCAAAGGCACGATCGCCTGCGGCAAGGCGGGGCCGAAGAAATCGAAGTGGTTGGCATTGGTCACCTCGATATAACGCAGCTTGCTGGCGCCACCTTCCGCCACGGCGTTGGCGCCCAGATAGGCGCGCGACGCATGGTTGACGGGAATCAGGGTGTCGCTGCGGCCATGGACAATTACCGCCGGCTTGCCACGTAAGTTGCCACTGGCCAACACTTCGGAGACTCCTGACTGCACGCGCTGGCTGGTGACCAGATCATTGCCGGCCAGCGCCTGGCCGGTCACAGGATTGATCCCGGTGACCATCGAACGCAGGCACAGGAACCCATCCAGGGCCTGATCAACCATGCCAGTTGATGGTGACGTTGCCAGCGTATAGGTGCGTGCCCCGCCGACCGCGGGCTCGTACACGACACTGCCCGGTATGCCGTTCAGATTGGCGAAGCTGGCGGCCTTCTGGGGCCCCGTGAAGGCGATCGGGAAGCCGAGCACGTCCGTACTGGCAAAACTGAATCCGCAGGCGCTGTCGGTCACTGAGAAGCGTCCATAGGCATTCAGATAGGTAGCGGCCACCAGCACATTGGTGCCGGCATGGGCCGCTTGCAGGATGTCCGAGTCCGGCAGCCAGCCGTAAGCGCGCATCTTGCCCCGCGCGGCGGCCTGCTGGGCCGCCAGGTCTGCACCGTCCAGCAAGCCCTTCTGTACCAGCGCCACGCAACGCGAAGCACTGCCGGCGATACAGGGCTGGTACAGCGCCGCGTAGCTCGAATAGTCGAGCAAGCCGTTGGCGAAGCTGGCCACCTGCACCCCGCCCTGCGTGATCGTATAGCCGGACTTGAGCGAGGGCTGGATCTGCGGTTCGGTGACAGCGACGCCATTGATCAGGCCGCCGATGTCCTGCTCTGCCGCCAGCAAGGCCGATCCGGCGCCGTTCGAAATGCTCGACGCGATCACGACGGTGTTCTTTGGCGACAGCTTGACGGTCCGGTAACTGCCGTCGGCCGACAAGGGACCGTACTTCTGGTTGAGCACATAGTAGGCGAGCTCGACCGCCTTAAGCGTATTCCTGCCCCAGTCCTTCTCGGGATTCTGCTGCGAGTGGGCATGCCTGGATGCGACCCGGTTCGGAAACGCCGACGCAAACGCCAGGCGGGCCGCGTCAGCCAGCACGGGCGCAAACAGCGCCGTCTTGCCGGCCGCTGCATTCCGGGCCCGCACGCCGTTGATCAGGTTGACGCATTCGTCATCGAAGGTATAGAGCCCGATGCCGGTGCCCTTGTCCGTGTAGGCGACCGCGCAGCCGTTCTTCAGGCCCCACTCGCCGGAAGAACCGATGGCGCCGTAGATTCCGCGCGAGCCGCTGGACGTGCCGGTGACGATACAGGCGCTGTCGGGATTGAAGCTGTTCGGCACCTGTACCATCAGCGTCACATTTTGCCTGCCCGTTCCGTCATCCATATAGGCGATATACTCGGTCCCGGCCACCATGCCCTCGCCGCCGCCGGCCACGCCCCTGGCATCCACATTCGGCCCGTACATGGTGCCGTAGCCGCCGCCCGCCGTGATGTCGAGCACCGCCCGGTAATTGTTGAAAATGGCGTTGCGGCGCAGCTCCTGTGCGGTCGGATTGAGCGGATCGGAGAATGCCGGCGCGGCGCCGCCGAGACCGGACTTGCCCAGGCCGGCCGTCAGCAAATCGTCGCTGATGCCGTCGTAGCTGGTCGACTTGATTTCGCCGACCAAGATCGGCAACTCATTGCGCTTGCCGGCAATCTGATCCGGCTTGCCCTCAACAGGATTATCGCCGCCGCAAGCGGCCAGCGTCGCGGCCAGCGCTGCAAGCAATAGGGGTACGGGTAGGCGTTGTGAAACAGTCGGCTTCATGGCTTCCTCTTTATCCATCAAAAGTGATTGGGCGAACGACAGGCGCAGCGCTGCCATACGGGGATTTACCCCGGTGTGGCAATCTTGGGAGAGGTGAACGCCGGCGCTGGGCCGGCGGGGCCCGCCTTACGCGGGCTGTTTGCGGTTGATGCTAGACAATTTTGCGCTGATTTCACCGACAATGCCACGACGGAACACAAGCACGCAGGCGATAAAGATCAAACCGGTGACGATGCCGACCGATTCACCGAGGGTGGAGAACCACTCGATCTGGGTTTGTGCCGCCAGCCAGGTGCCGAAGTCGCCCAGCTTGTTTTCCAGCGCGATGATGATGAAGGCGCCGAGGATGGGACCGACCATCGTCCCCATGCCCCCTACCAGCGTCATCAGGATCACCAGGCCCGACATGGTCCAGTGCACGTCGGTCAGCGTCTCGAAGCCCAGCACCAGCGTTTTGGTGGCCCCTGCGAGCCCTGCCAGCGCAGCCGACAGCACGAAGGCCATCAGCTTGTACTTGTCGACGTCGAAGCCGAGTGAAATGGCGCGCGGCTCGTTTTCCTTGATCGCCTTGAGCACCTGGCCGAACGGCGAGTGCACGGTACGCACGACGATGGCAAAACCGGCGATCGCAATGGCCAGCACGACGTAGTACAGGACCAGGTCGTTGCCGAGGTCGATGGCGCCGAACAATGTGCCGCGCGGGACACCCTGCAGCCCGTCCTCGCCGCCGGTGAACGGCAGGCGCAGGGCGGCGAAGTACACCATCTGGGCCAGCGCCAGCGTGATCATCGAAAAGTAGATGCCCTGGCGGCGGATCGCCAGCGCACCCATCACCAGGCCGACCAGGGCGCTGGCGCCGACGCCAAGCAGGATGCCCAGCTCGGGCGGCAGTTTCAGCACGCTGATGCCATGCCCTGTCACATAGCCGGCCGCGCCGAAGAACGCCGCGTGGCCGAACGACAGCAGGCCGGTAAAGCCGATCAGCAAGTTGAACGCGCAGGCAAACAGGGCAAAGCACAGCAGCTTCATCAGGAACACCGGGTAACCGATATAAGGTGCGGCCAGCGCAATCGCCAGGGCAAGCAGGGCGCCAATAATTTTATACATTCAAGACTCCGTTCCGGTGGGCTGGTTTACTTTTCCTTGCCGAACAAGCCGGCAGGACGAAGCAGCAGGACGATGACCATGACCACGAACACCACGGTCGCGGAACCTTCCGGGTAGAACACGCGGGTCAGGCCTTCGATCACGCCCAGCCCGAGTCCGGTCAGGATCGAGCCCATGATCGAACCCATGCCCCCGATCACTACAACGGCGAATACGACGATAATCAGGTTCGACCCCATCAGGGGGCTCACCTGGATGATCGGGGCCGCCAGCACCCCTGCAAAGCCCGCCAAAGCGACGCCGAAGCCATAGGTCAGCGTGACCATCAGCGGCACATTGATGCCGAAGGCTTCGACCAGCTTCGGATTCTCGGTGCCGGCACGCAGGTAGGAGCCCAGCTTGGTCTTTTCGATCACGAACCAGGTCGACAGGCAGACGAACAGCGAGGCCAGCACCACCCAGGCCCGGTAATTGGGCAGGATCATGAAGCCGAGGTCGGTCGCACCGGACAATTGCTCAGGAACCGAGTACGGCTGGCCGGACACGCCGTAAAAGGAACGGAACACCCCTTCGAGCAGCAGGGTAATGCCGAAGGTCAGCAACAAGCCGTATAGATGATCCAGCTTGTAGAGCCAGCGCAGCATTGTCTTTTCGATAATAATACCGAAGGCACCGACCAGGATGGGAGCCACCAGCAGCATCACCCAATAATTGGCGCCAAAGTACGTCAGCCCCATCCATGCCAGGAAGGCGCCCATCATGTAAAGCGCCCCATGCGAGAAATTGATCACATTGAGCAAGCCGAAAATGACTGCAAGACCGAGCGAGAGCATTGCATAAAACGAGCCGTTGACCAGGCCCAGCAACAGCTGGCTCAGCATCGCCTGCAGGGGAACGCCGAAAATTTCCATGGCATCGCAATTCAAGAAGAGTGGACGTAGGGTGGGCATTACATGCCCACCGGTGGGCTCGGAGAGCCCACCCTACAAAAGAAAACTTACTTCCAGAGCGGGCACTTGGTCTCGGCCTTGGTCACAAAAGCCTGCGCGCCAGGAATGGTTTGCACGACCTTGAAGTAATCCCATGGGTACTTCGATTCGGCCGGCGTCTTCACTTCCATCAGGTACATATCGTGCACCATGCGGCCGTCAGGACGGATCTCGCCGCCTTTGGCAAACATGTCGTTGATCTTGGTCTTCTTCATGTGGGCCATGACTTTGTCGGAATCGTCGGTGCCAATCGCCTTGACGGCGTTCAGGTAAGTCGTGGCAGCCGAGTAATCGCCCGCCTGCAGCATCGACGGCATCTTCTTCATCTTGCCGAAGTAGCGCTTGGACCAGGCGCGGGTGTCCGCATTCTGGTCCCAGTACCAGCCGTCGGTCAGGTACATGCCCTGGGTCAGGCCTAGGCCCAGCGAATGGATGTCGTTGATGAAGATCAGCAGGCCGGCCAGCTTCATCGACTTGGTCACGCCAAATTCATTGGCCGCCTTGATGGTGTTGATGGTGTCGCCACCGGCATTGGCCAGGCCGAGGATCTGCGCTTTGGACGCTTGCGCCTGCAGCAGGAAGGACGAGAAATCCGACGCCGACAGCGGGTGCTTGACGCCGCCCACGACGCTGCCGCCATTGGCCTTGACTACGTCGGCCGTGTCTTTCTCGAGCGAATGGCCAAACGCATAGTCGGCGGTCATGAAGTACCAGGACTTGCCACCCTTCTTGACGATGGTGCCGCCCGTGCCGCGCGCCAGGGCCACGGTGTCGTAAGCGTAGTGCACGGTGTAAGGCGTACATTCTTCATTGGTCAGGCGGGCCGAGCCGGCACCGATCACCATGAACGGTTTCTTCTTCTCGGCGGCGATCTTGGCCATGGCCAGGCTGGCGCCGGAATTGGTGCCGCCGATCAGCATGTCGACGCCCTGCTGGTCGAACCACTCGCGTGCCTTGCTGGCGGCGATATCCGCCTTGTTCTGGTGGTCGGCCGAGACGAATTCCACCTTCTTGCCGTTGATCATGCCGCCCATGTCGGCAATCGCCATCTTGATCGCTTCGACGCCGCCAGGGCCGTCAACGTCGGAATAGGTGCTCGACATATCGGTCAGGAAGCCGATCTTGATGACGTTGCCCGACACTTGTGCCTGGGCAGGAAGGGAAAAGCCGAATGCGCATGCGGCGGCCGCGATTGCGAGTGTGGTGAATTTCATGTTGTCTCCGTTATTGTTAGTGCGGGTGATTTTGCCTATACGCCCAGCAGCTCGGTCAGCACCGGCATCTTGGCGTTCAACTCTGAAGAAGCAAAGGTTTCCACGATCTGACCATGCTCCATCACATAAAACCGATCCGCCAGAGGTGCGGCGAAACGGAAATTCTGTTCCACCATGACGATGGTGTAGCCCTTCGATTTGAGCGTCGTGATCATGCGGGCCAGGCCCTGCACGATCACCGGCGC
>CBDDRJ010000120.1:0-35990 GCA_965233055.1 uncultured bacterium | reverse complement strand
TTATCCTCGGTCAGCGCCACCAGCGCCATCTCGCTGGAGATGAACTGGTCGCCGCGCTTTTGCGCTTCCTTGTCGGACAGGTTCAGCATCGCCACCAGTTCGCGGCTGGCCTGCACCTGGCCGGCATTGCCTTCGACCTTGGGCAGGCGTTCGAGCGCACTCTTGAGCGCATTGGAGAGGCTCGCCACATTGACGCCGGCGCGCGCCAGCAGTGAGCGGGCGCCGCCGTCGTCCTGGTTCAACAGGGCGGTCAGCAGGTGAACCGGCTCGATATAGGAATTGTCGTTGCCGACGGCCAGGCTTTGCGCGTCGGCGATGGCTTGCTGGAACTTGGTGGTGAGTTTGTCTTGTCGCATGGTCGATCCCGATCCTGGAGTATCTCGATGACAACAAGATTGGGATGGGCCATGCCATTTTCAAGATGGCGGCTATTTGGCCGCCATTCCCACGATCATCATGGCCATACCGGCAATGCTGACGCCCCAGATCACGGTGCGGACATAGGCCAGGCCGATATAGTAGACCGGGATGAACACGACCCTGGCCCAGAAGAACAGGATAGCGCCGCTCAGGACGCGCGGGTCGGTCGAGCCCGACAAATGGGCGACCAGGGCCAGCGCGCTGAACAGGACGAAGTTTTCCAGCGTATTGCTGGCCGTGCGGGTGGCGCGGCCCGCCAGTGCGCTCGGTTCCGGCATATTGTCGCGGTTGCCGAGGGCAATGATGAAACCGGGCAAGGTCCAGCCTTTGGCACGGATCAGGCTGGCAGCGAGCAGCGTGACCCAGGTCAGCAAGGCCATATCGACGACGATCGACAGCAATGGGGTCATGATTTCTCCAGGTGGGATTAACGGCCGACGGCTTGCCAGGTGGCATAGCCGGCGATGCAGCACAGCAAAGAACCAAACAGGTGGGCGCCAGCGTGGGCCACTGCCCAGCCATAGTCGCCGCGCTGCAGCAGTACCAGCGCTTCGCCCGAGAAGGCGGAGAAGGTGGTCAGGCCGCCGAGGAAGCCGGTGATCAGGAACAGGCGCCATTCGGGCGCAATCGACGGGTGGCTGCCGAAGGCGCCCAGCAGCAAGCCGATCAGGTAGCCGCCGGCCAGGTTGACCAGCAGCGTCCCGGCCGGAATATGGCCGTGCAGGCCGGCCAGGCGCACTGAGACGGCCCAGCGCAGCCACGCGCCCAGCGTGGCGCCGGCGCCGACCGCCAGCCAGCTCAGCGCGCTACCCATTTGTCCAGGGCAGCGTCGTCGGTGACGCGCGCGTCGACCCAGCGCGCGCCGTCCGGGGTCTGCTCTTTTTTCCAGAACGGGGCGTCGGTCTTGAGGTAGTCGATGATGAATTCGCAGGCGGCGAAAGCTTCGCCGCGGTGCGCGCTGCACACGGCCACCAGCACGATCTGCTCCTGCGGCTGCAGCGGCCCGATGCGGTGGATCACCAGCGCATCCTGGATCGGCCAGCGCGCCCTGGCCTGCTCGACGATCCGGGCCAGCGCCCGTTCGGTCATGCCCGGATAGTGTTCCAGCTCCATGGTGGCGACCTGTGCGCCGTCATTGATGTCGCGCACGGTGCCGACAAAGGTCACGACCGCGCCGACTGCCGGGTTATTGGCCCGCAACGCCGCCACTTCGGCCGACAGGTCGAAGTCCTGCGCCTGCACCCGCACCGCCGTCATTTGCCGTCCTTGCCGAGGCGGCGGAACAGGTGCTCGATGCGCGTGGCGGTGCGGGCATCGGCCAGCGCCGGCATCGCGCACAGCTGCAGCAGCTGGGCCTTCGGTTCCTGCGGCCGCTGGCCCGACTTGAGCGAGGACTGCAGCACTTCGACCTGCAGCTTGAGGCGCTCGCGCGCGAATTCGCTGCCGCTGTCGATGCCGGCATGGATCTCCATGCGCAGTACTTCGCGCAACAAGGTGTCGCGGTTGCCTTCGAGCGTCCTGGCATAGGCAGCGCGGTCGCCGTCGAAGGCGGCCAGTGCGGCCTGCCAGCGCCCCTTGAGGGCGCGCTCGACGTCGGCGGCCAGCATCGGCAGGGCATCCCAGCGGGCCGACCAGGCGGCGCTGTCGCCACCCTCGCCTTCTGCCGTGCCGCCGGCGATGGCAGCTTCAATCGACTGGCACAGGCGCAGCTTGTCGCGCAGCGCCGTGATCTGGGCCGCGCCGGCCTGGCGCCTGGCGTCGTCGATGATGCGTTCGAGTGCGGCCACGGCACCATGATGGCGTTTTTCCAGCTTCGCTTCCTTGGCGCGCGGCACCGCGCCGATGGCGCGCCATTCGGCCGCCACTTCGCGCAGCAGCTTGGCTGCCTCGTGGGCAGTGGCGCTGCTTGCCTGCTCCAGCCTGGCGCACAGGGCTTCCTTGGCGGCCTGGTGGGCGTGGCGTTCGGCATCGGCCGCGTGCGCGCTCTCCTTGCGCTGGGCGAACATGGCGTCGCAGGCGGCGCGGAAGCGCTGCCACAGGGCCTGCTCGGCCTTGCGCTCGAGTGGCAAGGCGCGCGCCAGCTCCTGCCAGCGCTCCTGCGCGCGCCGCAGCGCGTCGAGGCTGTTGCGGTCCTGCGGGTTGAGCGCGCCCACTTCGGCGATCAATTGCTCGCGCCGCGCGGTTTCTTCCTTGCGGCGCGCGCCCAGCGGCGCCTGCAGCGCTGCCAGGGCGGCGGCGAACTGGCTGTCGAATTTCTTCTTTTCCTTGCGGTCGATGGCGCCCAGATGGCCCCACGCCTGCTTGAGGCGCTGCACGGTGGCGGCGATGTGCTTGAAGTCCGGGGCGGCGTCTGCGTCCGCGGCCGGCGCGGCGGCGATAGCGTCGGCGATCAGCGCGCGCGCTTTGGCCGCATTGGCCTGGCGCTCGCCGGACAGCTGCTTGAAGTGGGCGGCCGCCGGCGCGTAGGCGGCAGTGCAGGCTTTGTCGAACTTCTCCCACAGGCCTTTCGGTGCCGGGCCGGACACGGTGTCGAGCCCCTTCCAGCGCTCGCGCATACTGCCGACCTTTTTGGCCAGTTCGCTCATCGCCTGCTTCTGCTCCGGCAGCTGCTCGACCGCCTTGATCAGTTCTTCGCGCGAGACATTGCCGCCCCAGCGAGCCCAGTCCGACAGGCGCTTGAGTTCAGCGCGCGCATTGACCAGGCGCTCGGCCAGGGCCGGCGTCAGCCGCGCGGCCTTGTTTTCCTTCAAGGCCTTGTCGTGGTCGGCGGCGTCATGCAGCGAGCCTTGCTGCAGCGCCGCTTCCATCGCGTCGAGCGATGCCAGGAAGCGCGGGTCCGGCACCGGTGGCGCCTTCTGGCGCGGCGGCCTGGCGACGGCGGCGCCGGCACCATCCTGGCTTGGCGGCTGGTCGGCCGGCTGCGCATTGCCCGGCCCGGCCGGCTGCGCACTGGCCGCCTGCTCGCTGGCCTGGGCCTGGTCGCGCCCTGCCACACTGGCGCTGATGCGGGCGTGCTCGCTGGCGAACTCCGACAGCAGGTGGCGCGGCAGCGACGGATGTTCCCGGTCGGCGCGCGCCTGGGCATGGGCCTGCGCCATGTCGGCCAGGCGCTGCGCCTGTTCGGCCGCCGGCAGCTCGGTCTGCTCGAGCTGGCGCAGCGCGGCCAGGCTGTCGATGACGCCGCGCTGCAGCGCGGTCTGCGCGTCGAGCCGGGCGTCGATTGCCACGCGCAGCTGGGCGAACTGGGCGGCCAGTTCGGGCGCCGCCACCACCGACCAGTTGCGGTCGAGGTCGGCGACGTGGTTCGGCGTCAGGTGGGCTTCGTCCAGGATGTGGCGGGCCTGGCTGAGGCAAGCCTGGCCGCGCGCCAGTTCGGACTGGTGGTGGCGGATCGCGTCAAGGCGGCCCTGCAGCAGCTTGGCCACGCGGCGGTCGAGGTTGCGGATCGCGCCGTGGACCCGTTCGAGCTGCTGGCGCGAATGGATCAGTTCGGCCGCGGCCAGGCGCAGCTCGGAAAACTCGGACTGCAGGATGAAGTCGGCCGCGGCCGCTTCGTCGGTGCCCAGTGCGCGCAGGCGTTCGAGGTCGGCCGCGCGCTGCGGCGAGGCGGTGGCAGGCGGTGCTGCGGCGGCCGGTGAAACATCGGCCTGGTCGGCCGGCCGCTTGAACATGGATTCGAACATGATGGGAGCTCAATACTATTGACGAGGGTCGATACTGCTAAACCACCATCATAGCAAGAACTCCGTCTGCGATGCGGCCCCTTGGTGGCCGCGCTCAGGCTACGCTGGCCGGAAACAAGTCAGCTTGTGCCTCCGCAGCAACAGCGGCGGGCGATGCGGGCGGTTTGCCGACCCTTGCGTCTTGCTTGCGAGCATCGCTGGCGAGCATGCGGTTGGCGATCGAAAACCACACCTCGCCCGAGATGACGCTGCGCGCCAGCGGAAACAGCTGCTTTTCCTCGAGCTCGAGGCGGCGCAGCATGGTGCTGCAAAAACTGTCGACGCTGTGGCAGAACTGGAGCACTTTGGCTTCCGAGTCGACCGGGCGCAGCGTGCGGCACAGGTCGACGGCGTCGAGCAGGTCGGCGCAGCTGCGGTTGAGGTCCTCCAGTTCCCGGAACAGCCCGACCGGCGACTGCAGCGCGTTGCCGATGGCGGGGATCAGGAAAGACTCGATCTTACGCCAGTAGCGGGTGTCATACAGGCGCTGCAAGGACTTCCAGGCGAACTCGACCTGCCCGGGCGTCAGCGCGCTTTGATACACAAAATTGGCTTGCAGATACTTTTGAAACGATTGCAGGCTCACTCGGACGCTCGCTTGCTCCACCGAAAGCGCGACCAGTGTATAGGTTGCCGTTAACATGCTGTCTCCTCCGTGCGGATGGCGGGCCGGCCCTGCAGTGCGGGCGGCCTCGATTTGTCGTGCCCGGCGTTGTCGACCGGAGAAGCCAGTGTAAAGAACTTCGACAGCGCAAGTTTGATTTTACGCAAGTGACCCAAAGTGAAATCGAAACATTCGAGATGTCACGTTTCCATTACTTTACGTGTGTTATCTTAACAATCACCGATTCGAGCGAAGGCTTTTGGCAATGCGATCTTCCCTGCCCCTGTTGGCCGTGCTGCTGGCGGGCCTGGCCGGCTGCACCGACAAGCCGGCCGACCATTACCCCGGCTATGCCGAAGCCGACCTGGTCCGCCTGTCGAGCCCGATTGGCGGCACGCTGGCCAGGCTCCACGTGCAGCGCGGCGACCTGCTCGCTGCCGGGGCCGAGGCATTCGCCCTCGAGCAGGACAATGAACGCAGTGCCCGCCTGCAGGCGCTGGCCCGCCTGCAGCGGGCCCAGGCCAGCCTGGCCGACCTGGGCAAGGGCCGCCGCCCCGACGAAATCGCCGTGATCGACCAGCAGCTGGCCCAGGCCAGCGCGGCGCTGGCGCTGTCGCGCGCGGCGCTGGCGCGCGAGATGCAGCTGCTGAACGCCAGATTCATCGCCCCGGCCCGGGTCGACGAGGCCCGCGCGGCGCAGGCGCGCGACCAGGCCCGCGTGGCCGAACTGCAGGCCCAGCTGCGCGTGGCGCGCCTGGGCGGGCGCAGCGACGCGCTCAAAGCCGCCTTTCAAGACGTGCAGGCGGCGCAGGCCGAGATGGCGCAGGCCGAGTGGCGGCTGGCGCAAAAAACAGTCAAGGCGCCGCTGGCGGCGAGCGTGTCGGAGGTGCTGTACCGCGAAGGCGAGCTGGTCGGCGCCGGCATGCCGGTGCTGAGCCTGCTGGCACCCAAACACATGCGGGCCCGCTTCTTCGTGCCGGAGCCGGTGCTGGGCACGCTCAAGCTGGGCCAGGCCGTCAGCCTGGCCTGCGACGGCTGCAAGGGTCCGATCGCGGCCACCATCAGCTTCATCGGCAGTAGCGCCGAATACACGGCGCCCCTCATCTACAGCAAGGAGAACCGCACCACGCTGGTGTTCATGGTCGAAGCGCGCCCCGCGCCCGGCGCCCTGCTGCACCCGGGCCAGCCGCTCGAAGTTCGGCTGGCGGCCAAGGGTGCGCCTTGAGCGTGCCGCCGGACACCGTGATCGCCGTACAGGGGCTGACCAAGCGCTATGGCAGCCGCACCGTGGTCGACCATGTCAGCATGCAGGTCAGGCGCGGCCAGATCTACGGTTTCCTGGGGCCGAACGGCAGCGGCAAGACCACCACCCTCCGCATGCTGTGCGGCCTGCTCACGCCCGACCAAGGGCAAGGCAGCTGCCTCGGCTTCGACATCCTCACCCAGTCGCGCCAGATCAAGCGCCAGGTCGGTTACATGACGCAGAAGTTCGGCCTGTACGACGACCTGTCGATCGAGGAGAACCTCGACTTCGTCGCCCGCATCTACCAGGTACCGCAGCGGCGCGCCACGGTCGACGCGACGCTGGCGCAGCTGGGGCTGGGCACGCGCCGAAAGCAGCTGGCCGGCGCGCTGTCGGGCGGCTGGAAGCAGCGCCTGGCGCTGGCGGCCTGCCTGCTGCACCAGCCGCAACTTCTGCTGCTCGACGAGCCGACCGCCGGCGTCGACCCGAAGGCGCGCCGCCTGTTCTGGGACCAGCTGCACGAGCTGGCGGCGGGCGGCATGACGGTACTGGTGACGACCCACTACATGGACGAGGCGGCGCGCTGCCATTCGCTGGCCTACATCAGCTACGGGCACCTGCTGGCGCAGGGCACGGCTTCTGATCTGGTGGCGCAGGCGGCGCAGGCCGACCCGGCGGTGACGAACCTGGACGACGCCTTCATCGCGCTGATGCAGAACGCCGACGACAACTACGGCAAGGACTAAGATGCGCATCGCCTTGTCCTGGGCCCGCACCTTCGCCATCCTGCTCAAGGAATTCCGCCAGATGCGGCGCGACCGCCTGACCTTCGCGATGATGGTGGTGGTGCCGATCGTCCAGCTGATCCTGTTCGGCTTTGCGATCAACACCGATCCGCGCCACCTGCCGATGGCGGTGGTCGAGGCCGACCACAGCGCATTTTCGCGCAGCCTGGTGGCGGCGCTGGAGAACTCCAGGTACTTCGTCGTCACCCACCGGCCCGCCAGCGAAAAGGAAGGCCAGCGCCTGCTCGATACGGGCGAAGTGCAGTTTCTGCTGGTGGTGCCGCCGGACTTTTCGCGCAGGCTGCTGCGCGGCGAACATCCGGCCGTGCTGCTGGCGGCCGACGCCACCGATCCGTCGGCGGCGGGCGGCGCCCTCAATGCGCTTGCCGGCATCAGCCGGCAGGCGCTGGCGGCCGACCTCTCCGGCCCGCTGGCCCACCTGCGCCCGGGCGAGATGCCCTACGAAGTGCGGGTGCAGCGGCGCTACAACCCGGACGGGCTGGCGCGCTACAACATCGTGCCGGGCCTGATCGGCGTGATCCTGACGATGACGATGGTGATGATGACCTCGCTGGCCGTCACGCGCGAACATGAGCGGGGCACGATGGAAAACCTGCTGGCGACGCCGGCCCGGCCTTTCGAAGTCATGGTCGGCAAGATCCTGCCCTATATCGTGGTCGGTTATGTGCAGGTGGTGGTGATCCTGACGGCGGCGCGCCTGCTGTTCGGGGTGCCGATGATCGGCAGCCTGGTGCTGCTGTCGCTGTGCCTGATCGTGTTCATCGCGGCCAATCTGGCGGTCGGCTTCACGTTCTCGACGCTGGCGCGCAACCAGCTGCAGGCGATGCAGCTGACCTTCTTCTTTTTCCTGCCGTCGATGCTGCTGTCGGGCTTCATGTTCCCGTTCCGCGGCATGCCCGGCTGGGCCCAGGTGATCGGCGAAGCGTTGCCGCTGACCCATTTCCTGCGCGTGGTGCGCGGCATCCTGCTCAAGGGCAATGGCTGGGCCGAAGTGCTGCCGCACCTGTGGCCGATCGCCCTGTTCATGCTGGTGGCCGGCAGCGTGGCGCTGAAGCGCTACCGTCAGACGCTTGACTGAACACGACGGCGCGGGCGCGGCAGCCGCCTGCGGCGGCGCGGGCAGCGCAGGAAGCGCGGGCACGCCAGCCATCGGCTACGCGGGCGGTGCGGGCAGCGCAGACTACCAGCGCGAAGCGTGGTCCTCGGTCACGCCCACCAGCTGTTCCACGCGCCGCGGCGTAGCGCCTTGCGCCGCGCGCAGCGTGCCGCTGAAGGTGCCGATCGGCTGGATGTAGCGGCTGGCGGCGATGAGCAGGTTCTTGTCTTCGCGGCGCGCGCCTTCCGGCACAAAATCCAGGTCGAGCAGGCCGTCGTCGGTGCTGACGTGCCACGGCGCCAGCGGGTCGGCGCAATCATAGTCGAAGCGGGCAGCGCCCAGCGCAATCAGTTCGCCGTCGAGCCATAGCGCGTTTTCGCTGGCGCCGAAGTACCCCGCCTGCAGATTGAATCCGCACTCCCTGCTGTGCGCCGAGGCCCAGCGCCACGCCGTGTCGCGCGCCAGCAGGCCGTTGGAATAGTCGAAACTGGCCACCCCGCCGTCGAGCAGGAAGCGGCGCCCGCCGGCATGCAGTTCCCCCTGCAGCGACAGCGCCGTCGATTTCTGGGTCGCGTGCACCGAGCCCCCCTGCGCCAGCCCGACCGCCAGCAGCACCGGCGCGTCGCCGCGGAAGGCGCAATCGATCGCCAGGCCGTCGGCACGCAGGTGCAGGCGCCCGTCGGCCGTGATCTCGATGCGCTTGCCGCCGAACTCGAAGCGGCTGCCCTGCCCCACATATTGGGCCACCGACGCCGTCAGGCCGGGGATGCCGTCCTGCGACATCGCCGCGATCACCTTGCGCCGAGCACGGTCGAACACGTAGGCAAAGGCGGTATTGGTCCAGCCCAGGTCGACGATGGCGATGCCGCAGAAGACCTCTCCGGCCGACAGCGCCAGATAGTGCCAGCGCTTGTGGTGGAAGTGGCGCCACCAGCGGCTGCGCCGGTACGGCGCGGCCAGGCCGCTCCAGTCGATCGGCCCGGTCAGCCCTTCGAAGCGGCCGAGCTGCGGCGTGCCGTCGGCAGCCACCAGCCGTGCCGGCGCGTGCGGCAGCGTCATTGGTCCGCCCCCTCGTTGAGTGCATCGACCAGTTGGTCGCAAAACTGCGCTGGCTCCGTGTGGCCCACTTCGATCCGGTCGCAGCCATGCCAGCGCGCGCAGCGCAGCACGGCGCGCGCGATATCGGCCGCCAGCCGGGCCGACAGCCTGACCCCGGGTTCGAGCACCAGCGACTTGAGCTCGAACATGCGCAGCAGCCGGTGCGCCTTGGCGTCGACCCGGCCCACCAGCGCGCCGCGCCGCAGGATCGGCAGGCAGAAGTAGCCGTACTGGCGCTTGTGCGCCGGCGTATAGCATTCGAGCGTATAGTCAAAGCCGAACAATTCCGAGGCGCGGCGGCGGTCCCACACGATGGGGTCGAACGGCGACAGCACCGAGGTGGCGCTGGCGGCGAGCTGGCCGGCTGCGGCCTGCGTGGCCAGCCCGAGGTGCTCGGGATGGATGTAGACGGGGTCGGGCCAGCCTTCGACGCCGGCGCGCAGCAAGGCCCCCTGGTCCGCCAGCCCCTCCAGGTCGACGTGCGGGCGGCGCGTGCGGTAGTAGTCGGCCACCCAGCCGGCCCGGGCCAGGCCCAGCGCCTTGACCGCCTTCAGCGCCAGCGTGCGGCGGGTGGCGTCCATGGCCGGCATCCGGCTGTCGTGCCAGCTCGGGTGGACCCGTTCGGCCAGGTCGTAGACGCGCTGGAAATTGTGGCGCCGCGCGATCATCAGCACGCCCGCAGTGAACAGGACTTCGAGCGAGCGCTTCTGCGGCTTCCATTCCCACCAGCCGCCCGATTTTCCGTCGTCGCGCTCGAAGTCGCTCGAGCGGACCGGCCCGTTGGCGCGGATATGTTCGAGCACGGCGTCGACTTCGGCGCGCCGCTCCTTCATCCATGTGACCGAATACTTCCAGCCCATCGCTTGAGGATCGAGCATCCGGTGGCGCAGCAGGCCGTAGTCGTCGATCGGCACGAAGCAGGCTTCGTGGGCCCAGTATTCGAACAGGCGCCCTTCGGCCAGGTGCTGGTCGAGCCAGGCCGGGTCGTAGTCGCCCAGCCGGCTCCACAATACCAGGTAGGGACTGCGCGCGACGACACTAATGGTATCAATCTGCAGCACGCCCATGCGTTGGATGGCGTCCATCACATCGTCCTTGGCGGCCTTGCGGCGCGGCGCCGCCAGCATGCCCTGGGCGGCCAGATGCAGGGCGCGTGCTTGCGCTATGGAAAGAGTCAGGTCGGCCATTGAAATGCGTTCAAGAAAGGATGCTTATTCTAGTGAGAAAAGCCGGGTTTGGGGAGGCGGCAACGGCCGCGTGCAATATTGTGTGATTTTTTTCGCCGGAGCCGCGCCATTCGATGCGATTTGCGCGCAAAATATAAATCAGCAAGATTGTGAAATCGGTCCCCGTCGATGCCAACCAAGGCCAACCCCTTGATGACTACCAAGCGCCTCCACATCGGTTTCATTGTCCGGATGCAGCGCAGACTGCTGCTGCCCCTGTTCGGGCTGGCCCTGCTCGGCGCCATCTGGAGCGCCGTGCTGTACCAGATCAGCGTCGAGCGCGAGCTGGCCCACCACGGCGTGATCGCGCACAGCCAGTCGCTGGCGCGCACGCTGGCCGACCATGTCAGCCACATCGTGCGCCAGACCGACCATGCGACCCAGCTGTTCAAGCTCAAGTTCGAGGAAACCGACGGCGCCCTGCGCCTGCCCGAATTTACCCGCCACAACGGCCTGATGGACAGCGTGCTGCCGGCCCGCCTCGATCTGCCGATCGCGCTGACCGACGCCAGCGGCCAGGTCATCGACCTGGCGCACGGCTTATTTCCCGACAATGTGTCCGGCCAGCCCTTCTTCGACGCGCTGCGCGACGGACCGCTCGACGCGCCGATGTTCAGCACCCCGTTGGTCGAACCGCGCACCAAGAAATGGCTGATCCAGGTGGCGCGCCGCCTCAACGACCGCAACGGCAATTTCGCCGGCGTGATCGTGATCCACCTCGACCCGGCCTACTTCGTCGACGACTACGACCGCCTCAACATCACCGACGAAGGGGCACTGGTACTGATGAGCCGCGACGGCGGCTATTCGGTCGGGCGCACGGGCGAGCGCCTGTTCATCAGCGACACGGTCGACTTCGTGCCGGCGCGCGGCCAGCAGGCCAGTATCGACGAACTGGTGCCGCTCAAGCCGCTCGACACGGTGGCGCGGATCTACAGCTTCCACGACATGCCGCGCTACGCGCTGACGGCGGTGGTGGGGCTGCCGCAGGTGGCGGCGATGGCGCCATTCGAACGCCACCGCCAGCTCTACCTCGGCATCAGCTCGGTCGCCACCGTCCTGATCCTGGCCGTGGTGGCACTGCTGATGGCCCAGGCGGCGCGCCTGCGCGCCAGCATCGGCGCGGCGCACGACGCCCAGGCCACGCTGCGCGCGGCGGCCGACGGCAGCCTCGACTCCTTTTTCGTGCTCAAGGCGTGGCCCGCCAATGCGCGCCCGGCCATCGACTTCGTGGTGGCCGACGCCAACGGGCGCGGCGCGGCGCTGGTGGGCATGGCGCGCGAACAGCTCATCGGCAGCAAGATCGGCGAGACCCTGCCCCATGTGCGCGCGGCCGGCTTCTTCGAGCGCTACCAGGGCGTGATCGACAGCGGCCAGCCGCTCGAACAGGAGCTGGAGCTGCGCCCTGACGGCAGGAACCTGGCCTGGGTCCACTTCCAGATCGTGCCGATCCCGGGCGGGGTCGCCGTTACCGCGCGCGACATCTCCGACCGCAAGCGCGCCGACATCGAGATCCGCGAAAACCGCACCTTCCTGCAGTCGCTGGTGGAGCACCTGCCGCTACTGATCTACGTCAAATCGGCGCGCGGGGCCGGCTGCGGCACGATGGTGGTGTGGAATGGGGCGGCCGAAACCGTCACCGGCCTGCAGGCGGCGCAGGTGATCGGCCGACGCGACGCCGAAGTGCTGCCGCCCGGCCTGGCCCTGCTGGCCGAGCCCGGCAACTGCCCCAAGCCGGAAGTGCAGGACCTGCCCGAACAGCGGATCGAGCGGCCGGACGGCAGCGTGCGCTACCTGCATGCGAGGTCGGTGCCCCTGTTCGACGGCGACGGCGCGCTCGAATACATCCTGTGCATCGCCGAGGACGTCACCGGCCGCCGCGAGCAGGAGCAGGCGCTGATCGCCAACCAGGCCGAGCTGGCAGCCGTCAACGACGCGTCGCCGCTGGGCCTGCTGCGCGCCGACCGGGACGGCAACTGCACCTATGTAAACCGCACGCTCGAAGGCATCATCGGGCTGCCGCGGCGGGAGGCGCTGGGCGACGGCTGGCTGACCGCCATCCACCCCGACGACCGCGGCTTCGTGCAGAAGGCGCAGCAGCACATGGCAAGCAGTCGCACGCCATTCCAGGCCAAGGTGCGCTGCGTGCACCCGGACGGTCGCCTGGTGTGGACTTCGGTCAAATTCGCCGCCATCCGCATCGACGACGAGATCGAAGGCTATGTCGGCAGCCTCGACGACATCACCACCTTGCGCGAGGCGGAGCTGGCGCTGGTCGAGAGCGAGTCGCGCCTGCGCACCATCGCCGACACGGTGCCGGCGATGGTCGCCTATATCGACGCCGACCTGGTCTACCGCTTCCACAATATCGCCTACGAACGCGAATTCGGGCGCGAAGGCACCGAGGTGCATGGCCGCAAGGTGCGCGAAATCGTCGGCGAAGAACGCTATGCGGTGCTGGAACCCTACCTGCAGCGGGCGCTGGCCGGCGAGACCGTCGCCTTCGAGGAGGTCGACTACCCGCACGGCATCGAGCGCAACCTGGAAGTGATGTACATCCCGCAGCGCGGCGAAGGCGGCGCCGTGCTCGGCCTGCACGTGATCCGGCAGGACGTGACGACCCAGCAGAGCGAAAAGAAACGCCTGCTCAAGCTGGCCCAGGTCGACGCGCTGACCGGGCTGACCAACCGCGCCGGCTTCACCCTCAAGCTGACCGAGGCCATGAGCGCCTGCAAGGAGCAAGGCAACCTGATGGCGGTGATGTATATGGACATCGACCATTTCAAGCCGGTCAACGACACCTATGGCCATAATATCGGCGACGCCCTGCTCAAGGCGTTTTCGGGACGCCTGACGCACGCGCTGCGCGGCTCGGACACGGTGGCGCGGCTGGGCGGCGACGAATTCACCATCATCATGGAAAAACTGGGCAAGCCGGACGATGCATCTTCGATCGCCAGCAAGATCGTGGCCGTGATGCGCACGCCGTTCCACCTCGATGGGCTGACCGTGTCGGTGTCGGCCAGCATCGGCCTGGCCTTCTACCGCGGCGGCGACCAGACACCGGAGGGCCTGCTCAACGAGGCCGACGTCCAGCTGTATGCCGCCAAGCAGGCCGGGCGCAGCACCTACCGTGCCGCCGCGTAGGGCGGGCATGCCGCCGCACGAACAGCCGTGCGACGACCGCGTTACCCACGCGTGACGGCAACCTTAAGTTGGCTCCTCAGCGTGGCTAAGCAAGCCTGGCCACCCTGCGGACTGTTAGAATACCGCCTTCCGAAAATATCGCCTGTGAGCCTTTCCATGATCAACAAACCCGCCCGCGTCCTGACCTTCAAATGCGAAAAATGCGCCAAAGCGGTCAAGGTCTTCCTGCAGAAGGTGTCGGCCTGTTCCCACATCCAGCCGTACCAGGGCATGTGCGAATGCGGCCAGCTCAAGCGCCACGCCACCGGCAACAAGGATGCCGTCAAGTCCTACCTCGAATCGACCGACGGCAGCTGGACCCACCACCACTGATTCAAGCTTGGCGCGGCGCTGCCGTTAACAGGGCATAGACAACGATGCCGCGCCATGACTGCCATTTCCAGCCTCCCTGCTGCCAGCGCCAACCGCCTGGCTGAGCCGCCCGGACCAAAGCCGCACGCACCGGCCAATGGCCGAACTCCTTTGCTGAGCGGCGGGCGCGCGCCGGTGGCCCTGTCCGACCTTGGCATCAAGCTGTCGAACCAGGCCGCGCAACGCAGCGAGCAGGTCGGCCTGCGCACGGTCGATCTGGCACAGGACTTCCTCAACGACTTCACCCGCCGCTACCTCGGCAACGGCGCCAGCGTGTCGTTCGAGTCGGCCAGCATCGACACCTCGTCGAGCCTGGCAGCGTCGCGCAGCCACCAGCAGGGCGCCGGCGGCGTCCAGGACAGCGCCAGCTTCAGCCTCGACGAAAGCGCCCACTTCATCGGCAAGGGCACCATCACCACTGCCGATGGCCAGAGTTTCGAGTTCGAGATCGAAGTGCAGTACCAGCTGACGGTCGAAGCGAGCAGCAGCCGCAGCGTGCAGTTTGCCCAGCCCGAAGATGCAAGCGGGCCCGCGCCGGCCGACAGCGGCGGGCACGGCAAGCGCCCGGTGCGGGCGCTGCCGCCATTCGACTTCGGCGGCGAACTGGCCGACCTGTTCAAACTGCTCGGCCGCGAACTGCGCACCGACGTGGCGCCGAGCAAGGAAGGCGGCAACGACGGCGGCAGCCTGACGCTGCGCCTGCTCAAGCTGATCACCGACGGCAGCGCCAAGCCGGAGGCAGCGCCGGCGCAGCAGGCGCAGGCAACGCCTTCGCAACAGGCCCTGAACAAGGCCGTCGCCGACACCTACGCGACCGCCTGAGCGGACAGGCAGCACGTATAATGGGGCTCCGCGCCCCGCGCCGCTCTCGACTGCTTCCATGCCCCACAACAGCCCCGCCCCTGACCAACGCATCGTCTGGACCGAAGGCGGCACGCTGCATTCGGCACGCTGGCGCTCCGAGAGCGGCATGGCTGCCCCCAAGAAGGTCGTCATCGCCGATGACACCATGGCCGCCGACACCGCCTACCGCCTGGCCTGCGAAGGCACCGCCCTGCTGTGGCGCGGTGACTTCCAGAATGCGCGCCAGCTGCTGCAGGCGCTGGCGCGGCGCGCCGACCACAAGGACGGCAGGGGCAAGAAGGGCAAGGCTGCAAAGGCTCAGGCGGCCAAGCCGGCCCCGACCATCACCGAAGCATTCCACCTGCACCGCCAGGCCCAGTCGCAGCGCGCCCGCACGCTGGCCATGCTGCTGGTGCCGTTCGGCGACGGCTACACGATCCCGCTGCGCCGCGCCCCCGATGTTCAACTGGCATGCAACGAAGCCTACGGACGCTTCGAGCAACCGTTCGTCACTTCGCTGCGCGAGTTGCTGGGGCTGATCGGGGGCCACGAATGGCGCAAGGCCGGGGTCGAGATCCCCGCCCTGAAGGGCCGGATCCACCCGCACTACGGCGTGTTCTCGCCGATCCGCGGCGAATACATCGAGCTGGTGGCCAATGCCCCGCTGCCGGCCGGCGCCGCACTGGCCTTCGACATCGGCACCGGCACCGGCGTGCTGGCAGCGCTGCTGGCCCAGCGCGGCCTGGCGCGCATCATCGCCACCGACCTCGATGCGCGCGCGCTGCGCTGCGCGCGCGACAATCTCGACCAGCTGGGCCTGTCGTCGCAGGTCGAACTGGTCGAAGCGGACCTGTTCCCGCTGGGCCAGGCCAAGCTGATCGTGTGCAACCCGCCGTGGCTGCCGGGCCGTCCCAGCTCGTCGATCGAATACGCGATCTACGACCCGGACAGCCGCATGCTCAAGGGCTTCCTGGCCGGCCTGGCGCCCCACCTGGCGCCCGGCGGCGAAGGCTGGCTGATCCTGTCCGACCTGGCCGAACACCTGGGCCTGCGCCCGCGCCAGCAGCTGCTGGACTGGATCGAAGCGGGCGGCCTGCGCGTGCTCGAGCGCATCGACGTGCGCCCGGTCCACCCGCGCGCCAGCGATGCCAGCGACCCTCTGCACCAGGCCCGCAAGGCAGAAGTCACCTCGCTGTGGCGGCTGGCCGCCGCCAAATAGGCGCTGCGCCCGGGCCGGGCGCCAATATTTGGA
The DNA here is from genome assembly GCA_965233055.1 of uncultured bacterium. Taxonomy (GTDB): domain Bacteria; phylum Pseudomonadota; class Gammaproteobacteria; order Burkholderiales; family Burkholderiaceae_D; genus Telluria_A. Next base: position 20,122 of record CBDDRJ010000120.1, on the reverse strand, counting down.
ACTGTTTTGAACTGTTTTCGATTGATCCTTGTGCTTGGCGCCGATCCCCGCTATAATTCGCGCCGCGGGGTGGAGCAGTCTGGCAGCTCGTCGGGCTCATAACCCGAAGGTCACAGGTTCAAATCCTGTCCCCGCAACCAATTCCAGTAGTTCACTGAGCCCGACTCTCTGTAGCCGGGCTTTTTGTTTTGGAACGGCGCTTGCTCGGCCTGACCAAATCCACGTAGACTCGATCCACCGCATACTCCGCCAGCCCTGTCATGAACCCAAACGCCTTCGCCACCCTGCCACTGCACGCCACCATGCTGGCCAACCTGGACACGCTGGGCTACAAGGAAATGACGCCGATCCAGGCCCAGAGCCTGCCGTTTGTACTCGACGGGCGCGACCTGATCGCCCAGGCCAAGACCGGCAGCGGCAAGACGGCCGCCTTCGGCATCGGCATCCTGCACAAGCTCAATCCCGCCTGGTTCGCGATCCAGGGCCTGGTGCTGTGCCCGACGCGCGAGCTGGCCGACCAGGTAGCCAATGAACTGCGCCGGCTGGCGCGCGGCGAAGGCAATATCAAGGTGCTCACGCTGACCGGCGGCGCACCGATGCGCCCGCAGATCGCTTCGCTCGAACATGGCGCCCACATTGTCGTCGGCACGCCGGGCCGCATCCGCGACCACCTCGGGCGCGGCACCATCAAGCTCGACCACGTGCAGACCCTGGTGCTCGACGAAGCGGACCGCATGACGGACATGGGCTTTTTCGATGAAATCGCCGGCATCGTCAGCGCCTGCCCGACCCGCCGCCAGACCCTGCTGTTCTCGGCCACCTACCCGGACGATATCCGCCACGCCACCGCCGGCTTCCTCAAGGACCCGGTCGAGATCAAGGTCGAGTCGCAGCATGCCAGCAGCCAGATCGAGCAGCGCTTCTATGAAGTGGGCTTCGACGAACGCGACGCCGCCTGCGGCCGCCTGCTCAAACACTTCAAGCCGGTGTCGGCCCTGGCCTTCTGCAACACCAAGGTCCATTGCCGCGAACTGGCGGCCGAACTGCGGGCCCAGGGCTTTACCGCGCTGGCCCTGTACGGCGAACTGGAACAGCGCGAGCGCGACGAGATCCTGGTGCTGTTCTCCAACCGCAGCTGCTCGGTGCTGGTGGCGACTGACGTCGCCGCGCGCGGCCTCGACATCGCCAGCCTGGACGCCGTCATCAATGTCGACGTCTCGAAGGACACCGAAGTGCATATCCACCGAGTCGGCCGCACCGGCCGCGCCGGCGAATCGGGCCTGGCGCTGTCGCTGTGCGCGCCGAACGAGAAAAAGTGGGTGCGCCTGATCGAGCAATATCAGAATGCGCCGGTCGCCTGGTACCCGCTGGCCGAACTGCAGGACAGCGAACTGGAAGCACAGCCGGCGCCGATGGTCACGCTTTGCATCCAGGGCGGCAAAAAGGACAAGCTACGCCCGGGCGACCTGCTGGGCGCGCTGACGGGCGACGCTGGCCTGTCCAAGGAGCAGGTCGGCAAGATCAATGTGTTCGAGTTCCAGACCTATGTCGCGCTCGACCGCCACATCGCCGGGCAGGCCTTCAAGCGCCTCAGTAACGGCAACAAGCTCGGCCCCGACTTTGGCAACATCAAGGGCCGCAGTTTCAAGATGCGTTTCATCGAAGCCTGAGGCGGCGCACAGTGTGGCATATCTTCAACAACAATTAACATGTTGCCAAGGGTGTTCAATCACCCTACAATCATTCAGATGCCACTGCCAACACCCGTCTGCCCACGGGCTTTACTATGTCCGATAATCGCCTGTTCAACCACCTGATTAACGACGCGGCCTTCAAGAAGTGTAACTACCAAAGCCTCGCTCGCCTTCTGCCACAGATCGTCGAGCACCGCTACACATCGGGCGAACGCATCTACGCTTGCGGCGCCCCGGCAGACTTTTTCTGCCTGCTGATGGAAGGCGAGAGCGACCTGGTGGCACCAAGCGGGCGCCATTCGCCGCTGATGCATCCGCGCTTCGGCGAAGAAGCCGCCTCCGACTCCGACCATTACCTGACCGACGCCTACGCCGTCGGCGACGTGCACGTGCTGGCCATTCCGCGCAGCGCGATGACGATGATGGTCGAATCCAACCCGGGCCTGACCACCGACCTGATGTTCTCGCTGGCCAGCCACCTGGCCGGCGAAAACCTCGAGCGCGTGATCGCGCCGCGCCCGCCGGCCAAGAAACCGCCGCTCAAACTGGTGCCGTGGATCCTGTGCGTGGTGGCGCCGCTGCTGACGCTGTGGCTGGGCGACCACTACGGCCTGGCGCTCAATGTCACCATCTTCGCCGCCATCTTCAGCTCGACCGCCATCATGTGGGCCTGCAGCATGGTCGACGACTATATCCCCGGCCTGTTTGCGCTGCTGGCCATCCTCGCCACCGGCCTGGTGCCGGTGCCGGTGATCCTGTCCGGCTTTGCATCCGACAGCTTCCTGATGGCGCTCAGCACGCTGGCGCTGTCGACCGTGGTGGTCACGTCCGGCCTGTCCTACCGCTTCATGCTCAACCTGCTGCTGCGGCTGCCGAACAACCAGTTCTGGCAGTTCTTCGGTCTGTTCATTTCCGGCGCGCTGATCACGCCGATTATCCCGACCGCCAACGGCCGCATGGCGCTGGTGGCGCCGTTCTACGCCGACATGCTCAGCAGCCTGCAGTTCAAATCACGCGGCAAGGCAGCGACGCGCCTGGCGCTGGCCTGCTTCTCCGGCATCAGCCTGCTGTCGGCGATGATCATCACCAGTAAATCGGTCAACTTCGTCGTGTTCGGCCTGTTGACCCCGCAGGGTCAGGACTACTTCCATTTTGTGCCGTGGCTGATGGCCTCCGGCGTGGTGCTGATCGTGCTGCTGGGCCTGACCCTGGCCGCCGCCGCCGTCTGCTTCCGCAACGACGAAGTGGCGCGCCTGTCGAAGGAGCGCGTGGCCGAGCAGCTTAAGCTGATGGGTAATATCAAGCTGCGCGAATGGGCCGCGATGGCCGGCATCGGCTTCCTGATGTTCGGCATCGTCTCGTCGTCGGTGCACAAGATGACACCGCCGTGGCTCGGCTTCGCCGTGCTGTTCTCGCTGCTGTTGTGCGGCACCCTGCGCAAGCAGGAATTCAAGGAAAACGTCGACTGGACCTTCCTGCTCTACCTGTCGGGCATTACCGGCATCGTCGCCACCTTCAACCACCTCGGCATCGACCATATGCTGGGCCAGGCGCTGCCGGGCGTCGGCGAACTGATGAAGAACAATATGCCGCTGTTCATCGTGCTGCTGTTCGGCCTGATCTCGCTGATCCGGGTGGTGGTGCCGACCAATGCCACGGTGGTCATCCTGGCCGCCATCTTCATGCCGCTGGCCGAAATCAACGGCGTCAATTCGTGGGTCATCGGCTTCCTGATCCTGCTGTTTACCGACTGCTGGTTCCTGCCGTTCCAGAACTCGTTCTACCTGCAGTTGGTGGAACTGAACCGCGACCGCGGCCTGTATGACGAGCGCAGCTTCCTGGTCGTCAACGCGTGGCTCAACTTCGCCCGCCTCGCTGCTGTCTATGCCTCCCTGCCATATTGGAAAGCGCTCGGCCTGTTATGACCAAACACAAATTCCAGAACTTCGTCATCGGGATCTTCCTGGCCGGCGCCCTCGGCCTGCTGGTGTGGTTCAACGTCAGCAAGCCGAGTATCCTGGTGCTGCAAAGTTACGACAGCAAGTACCCGTGGACGCGCGACCTCAACATCGGCGTGAACCGCGTGCTCAACAGCCCTTACCTGTACCGCACCCGCTGGTACTACATGGACACCAAGCGCCACCCCGATGCCGCTTACAAGGAGAGCGTGGGCCTGGCGGCGCGCCACATGATCAATACCATGCAGCCGGACGTGATCATCGCGCTCGACGACGACGCCCAGCAATACGTGGCCCGGCACTACGTCAATCACCCGCACATCAAGGTCGTGTTCACGGGCGTCAACCGCAATGCCGAGGACTATGGCTACGACAAGGCCAGCAATGTCACCGGCATCCTGGAGCGGGTGCCGACCAGGGCGATCCGCGAAACACTGATGAGCTCCACCAAGTTCCAGGCGCTCGGCCGGCCGGTACGGCTCGGCTTCCTGGCCGATCCATCCGAAACGGTGCAGGGCGATCTGCGCCAGATGAAGGCGTTCGACTGGGCCCCGGTGCAGTTCGCGGCCCACGGCACCGCCGCTACCTTTCCGCAATGGAAAGCGGAACTTCAGCGCCTGGGCAAGGAGACCGACATCATCCTGCTGTCGAACTACCGCAAGGTGAGCCGTTCGGACACCGACAGCACGCTGGTGCCGGTCAAGGAAATGGTCGAGTGGACCGATACCCATTCGGCCGTGCCGGTGTTTTCAAATAACGGCTTCTATACGGAAGAAGGCGGCATGCTGGCGATCGGCGCCTCGCCGTTCGAACAGGGCGAAGTGGCGGCCCGCATGGCGCTGGCCATCATCCTGCAGGGGAAGAAGCCGTCCGAGATCAAGGTCGAACGCACCAAGCACTTCATCGTGACGATGAATGGCACCAAGATGAAGGCGCACGGCGTCGAGCTGCCAATGGTCTACGAGGCAGCGGCCCGCACCGGCGACAAATACATTCCCTGATCAGGAGGCGAAACAGGAGACGGGTCTTGCAAGGCCCAACCGTTTCGCACGCGTGGGGCGCTGCCCCACGACGCCTGCGCCTCTCTCAGGCGCCGGAAGCCTTGGCGGCCGCCTTGGCCGCGTTGGCAGCGGCGCCGGCATACTGTTCGCCGCTATAGCTCTGGCCGGCCACGGCGTAGCTGGCCGAAGTGAGCTTGCTGGCGACCGGACCTTCTTCGGCAGCAGCAAGCGCCCCCACTTTGGCGCTGATCCCCTGCTTCATCAGATTGGCCGCGTTGCCACGCATCTGGCCGGAGATCACGCTGGCGGCATAGGCCGCGGCGGCCGGGTTGGCGCCCGCCGCTACCGGACTGGCGCCCGTTGCGGCGGCAGGATTGGCGCCTGCCGCAGCGGCCGGATCGGCGCCGCCCGCTGCATTGGCGTTGGCGGCGACGCCCATTGGGGCGGCGCTGCCGCGCATCCTTTCCATCATGGCGTCGCGCGATTCGCTGGCCGCAGCTGCGCGGCCGGACACCGGCGCGCGTGATGGAATGCGGCGTGCCGATACCCGCTTCTCGTTCGGCACATAGACCTTGGGGCCGGCCGCTGCCTGCTCCGGCACCGGTTGCGGCGCGCCGGGACGCTGCGGCCCGGCCGCCGCTGCGGCCCCGGCCGGCGGCTTGCCCTGGCCGGACCAGTTCAGCAGGGCACGCCCTACCCGGCCGGCCACGTTCTTGACGCCGTTCTTCATCCGTTCGAAAAAGCCCGGCTTCTTGGCCGGAGCCTGAGGCTCTGCCGCAGCCTCCGGCACGGCCTGCTCGGCCTGCGGTGCGGCAGGCACCTTCTTCTCCGGTTCCTCGTCGCCCCAGGTGCGAACGAACGCAAACTGGCGCACCGGCTCGGCCTGCAGCTGCGTTGCGCCTTGATCCTGTACGGTTTGCCGCTCAGGTGCAGCGGCTTCCGGGGCCGGAATCGGCGCCGCCGCCTGGGCCTGGTCGGACACCCGCTGCAGCGCTTCGGCCTTGCCCTGCAGCGGCTCGTCCTCTTCCTCCAGCTGCGCAGCAGCGCCGGTGATCACGCCCATCTGGCGGCGCTGGGCCACCGCCTTGGGCGCGGCCTGCGCCATCTGCGCCAGTTTCAGCTGCGCGGCAGTCGAAGGGCGATTGTCGACAAAGGGCGGCGCGGCCGCTGCCCCTGTCGACGCCTTCAGCTGCCCGGTCTGCGCCGGGCGCTCGGGCGCCTTCTCCTGTACCGTTTCCTGCATCCGCTGCTCCTGGTAACCTGACTACAACCGACCCGATCATACGCCGGGTCGGCACTGCCAACAACCATTATGGCCGCTCGTCCCGTTCGCGGAACTTGCGGCGGTAGTAGACGATCACGCCAATGATGGTCGCGACCAGCATCACCGGGATCAGGCTTCCCTGCGCCATCTGCTGCAAATACGGGTCAAAACGGATCAGCATGGCCGTGTCGAGCACCGCAAACGCCAGCAGGCCAAGGAACAGGTAGCGGCGGCGTTCCAGGCGCGGGCGCAGGTGGCAGTACTGGTAATACACGGCCGCCGCCACCGCCAGGATCAGCAGGCTCAGGCCGACCAGGAAACGCAGGACCCAGCGGTTCTCGCAAATGAAGTTGGTGAAGGCGAACGGTGAATAGCCGACCTTGGTCTGGAAAAAATCCTCAATGCAGCGCTCGACCGACTTGCTGACGTCGCAGCTGCGCACGCCGCTGCCGCGCTGCACCGACAGTGCCGACTCCTTGCCGACCTTGTTGACGGTGACCGGCCAGAAGCCGATGCCGCCGAAATTGTCGCCGAAGTAGATCATGTCGTCTTCGAGCTGGGCCCAGTCCTTCTTGCCGAACTCGATGACCGGGATGATCTGGCGCAGGATCCGCACCCGGTTCTCGCCGTGATAGGCCGCTTCGATATCGGCGCGCAGCGCCTTCTTGGAAGCGCTGGTCGGTTCTTCGATGAAGACCAGCAGCTTGGGCGGCACCAGCACGGACGGCGGCGTGCCTGGCAGGCGCAGGCGAACCGGGCGCCTTGGCGACTTGTCCAATACGCTGAGCAGGCTCTCGTACGAATAGATGCCGCCGCCCTTGCCCATTTCGCTGCGGCGCAGCGCGATCGTCAGGTCATAGCCATTGGCGAACAGGCGCTGGTGCAGCTTCTCGACAAACGCCGAATACAGCGCCACCGCCCCCTCGTCGCGCGGGAAGCCGACGAAATATAGCGTGACGCCGTCGCCGCGGGTCGGCACCTCGGACAGGCCGAACGACAGCACCGGATCGAGCGACGAGCGCCAGCTATTGAGCTTGGTGCCCAGGAAGGCGACGATGTTATTCGACAGGGTTTCGAGGACCTGCCGCTTTTTCAGGTCGCCGAGATTGGACCATGCATCCCAATCGGTCTTGTGGATCACCCAGTCGAGCTTGGTGCGGTGGCGGCGCGCCACATCGACAAAGGCCAGCTGGGCGCTGTCGTTGTTGGCCAGGATCTCGTTGATGGCGCGCCCGTCGTTGGCCATGCGCATGGTGCCTTGCTCGTCGAAGGTCACGCCGTAATAGCCGATGCGCGACACCAGCCGGAAGTTGATCTGCTGGTTGGTGCCAGCGAGCCAGAATGGATAGAAGCCATACACCTGGCCGTCGAACTGGTCGGCCATGCAGCCGCAACTCTGGCCGGTCCAGCCGATGACTTTGCTGCTGTTGAAGCGCGGCTGCTTGCGCGCCTGCTCGCCCAGCGGCGCCTTGAACTTTTCATACAGCTCGGACAACGTGGCATTCATCGATTCGGTTTCCGCTTCCTCGCAGGCCGCACCTTCATACAGGCGGTCAAGCTTGGCCGACAACGGCTCGCCCACTGCCGCCTTAAGGGCCAGAAAATCCTCCTTGCCGATCTTCAGCTCTGTCAGCCGTTTGCGCGCACCGGCGCCACCACTCGGGCATGCGCCAATGCCGTTACGCAGCTTGAACAGCACGGCCTTGTCGAACAGCGAACGGCGCGGGTACTGCACGCCACCCAGTTCACTGATCATCTTCAGCAGCACCGGCGGTATCGGCGTGTTCTTCGGGTCGCTGGCCAGAGTCTTGATCGATGCGTCGGTCAGCGTATAGATCTTGACCTGTTCCGCTTCGGCCACCACTGCCGGCAGCATCGCATCCCATTGAGCCTCGGCCTTGTCGGCCAGGTCCTTGATCGCCGCCTGCAGGTCGGCCCGCTCGACGTAGACGTCATGGCGCAGTGTGGTGGCCGCCTCCACCAGCTCACGCGGCAGCTGCAGATTGGCGCGCAGGTTCTGCACCGCCTTGCCGGTCAGCTGGTAACCATTGCCCTCGGCGCTGCGCGCAATGGCAGGCAGGAACGGCGCGGCCTGCTCGGGAGTGAGCTTGATGGCGGCCAGAACGGCAGTATCGAACAGGGCGCGGTTGGCGAACGATTCATCCTTGATCGCCGTCAGGGCCGGAATCAGGCCAGCCTTGGCGCCAAGCGCCTTCAGGTCGTCAGCTGTAAGGCCATACCAGAATGCTGACAGCGGGGTCTGTTCGGCATCGATGTCGGAACCGGACATATATTCGCTGCTGCCGTAGTAGCGCTTGAGCAGGCCCGGCAGGCGCAGTTCGTCGAAGTTGCGCACGATGCGATAGGCATCGTATTTCTCGCGCTTAGGCTTGGCGTCGATCCACCGAACAAAGCCGACGCCGAGCACGTCGGCTTTCCATTCCGGATGCTTGACCAGCATGTCGGAAAAATGCAGCATCGTGTCGAGCGCGTTCTCCGTCACCACGGCGGTGGAGTCGGCGTTATAGAACATCCAGAAACGGGTGATGAAGGACAGCGTGATCGGCCCCACTACGTCGTCCGACAAGGGTTTGGATGGCAAGGCACGGGTCCTGATGTAGTCCGGGTCGCCAGCAAAAATCTCCAGCAGCGCCGCCTGGATGTTCTTGCGGCGCGCGCGGTCATAGGCCCTTAAGCGTTCGAGCGTCAGCACCGGCGAGGCATCCGGCGGTTCGCCGGTAGCGCTGTCTTCTCCCGCGCCACGGCTGCCGACCACCTTGCCGGCGGGTGCTGCCGGCAAGGGTTCGCCATTGGTGACGACAGGCGCGGCGCCCGGCTTGGCCTTGAACGCGCCGAATGGTGCACCCGGCTTGATCAGCGCCGAATTGACCGCCATGGTGGCGACCGACTCGACCGCGCGCACGACAGGCGCGGCCGCGACCGGCACGGCGCCCGCCGCGACGTTGGCAGTTGGCTTGATGAGCGTCGAGCCAACCTGGGTGGCAGCGCCGAACTGAACCGACCGTACAACGGGGGCGGCAGTCGCGGCGGCGCCGCCGGCAGTACCGGTGCTGGAATTGATCAACGGGACGCCGACTGCAGAATTGACCACGGCGCCGGCGGCACGCACAACAGGTGCGGCGGCCGAATTCGTGCTGGTCGTCGGCGCAGGAGCAGGCGTATCGCCGCCCGCCGCGACTGCCGGAGCGGCAACGCCGCCGGCCGCGCCGGCCTTGGGCGCAACTGCGGTGCCGGCCGGGGCCGCAGCCTTGGGTGCAGGCGCAGCCCCGGCTGGGGCGGAGGCCGGCGCCGCTGCCACGGCTGGCGGCGCAGCTGCTACTGACGCAGCTGCTGGCGCTCCCGGTGCCGCTGGTGCTGCTGGTGCTGCTACCATGGCGGACACTTTGGCCGAAGCGGGTGGCGCAGCCGATGCAGCGCCAGGCGCCGCTGCTGCTGGCGCGGCCATTGGCGGCGCACTCGCGCCAATGGCCGGCGCCGTGCCACCGATGGCTGGCGCAGCTGCAGGCGCCGCAATCGCTGGCGCGCTGCCGCCCACGGCAGGCGAACTGGCGCTGGCCGAACCGAGGCCCAGCGCCGCAGCAGCTTTCGGCGGCAAAAGACCGCCAGCCGCTTCCAACAGCGACCCGGCCCCTTTGGGTGCCGACGCACTGGATTGGGCAGAAGCGCTGCCGCCAGCGAGCGATTGAATCACTTGCTGCAGCTTGCCGGCGCCGTTGCCCTTGGCGGCCGGCGCGGAAGCGCTCGTGCTGGCAGCCGGCGCGCTGGCCGCTGCGCCATCCTTGGGTTTCCCGCCAAGGAAGCTTGGTAATAACTTCATCAATTTTGCAGTCCACGACTCAGGCTTGGCAGCAGGCGCGGACGCTGCGGACGCCGCGGCAGTTGCCGCCGGGGCTGCGGCCGGAGCCGCCGGTGGTGGAGCAGCGGGTGCAGGCGGGTGCTTGGCCGCTTCAGCTGCGGCTGCTGCCGCTGCCGCGCCGGCGGCGACGGCTTCGGCGCGGGCTTCTGCGGCCTTGGCCTTGGCCTCGGCAATAGCGGCCTTGGTCGCCGCTGCGGCAGCGGCGGCCCTGGCTTCTGCCCCGGCAGCGGCCTTGGCCTCAGCCGCCGCTTTGGCGTCTGCCGCAGCCTTGGCGTCAGCAGCGGCTTTGGCATCGATGGCAGCCTTGGCGTCGGCAGCCGCCTGCGCTACGGCGTCCGCAACCGCATCGGCTGCCGCTTTGGCATCCGATGCCGCAACGGCGGCAGGCGGGTCCTGCAGCATATCGGCATACGAATGCGACATCGCCAGGACGGACGCGCCGAGCAGGCCTATGCCGGCGAGGAAATGTAAGGGGTGGAACTGGCGTTTGGTTTTTTTCATAGTGATCTAAAACGTACGTCCCTCTTTCAGGAATTCTCTCTGTATGCCGCGGGTCAAATCGTCATAGGTAATTTGCGCGCGCTGCATGCGCGAAGCGCGAATTACGGCATGGCGCGCCACGTTGGCCAGCGCGCCACCGGACAGCTCATGCTTGTCGGCCAGGGCGGCCAGGTCGACGTCCTTGTCGAGCATGCTCGCGTCGGGAAACAGCTGATGCCACAGGCGCTTGCGCTGGAGCGTGTCCGGCATCGGGAAGTAGATCGATGTCTGGAACCGGCGCGAGAACGCTTCGTCGATGTTTGCCTTCAGGTTGGTGGCCAGGATGACGACGCCGGGGAAGTCTTCGACCCGCTGCAGCAGGTAGGAGATTTCCTGGTTGGCGTGGCGGTCATTGGAGCTGCTGCCTTCGACGCGTTTGCCGAACAAGGCGTCGGCTTCGTCGAAGAACAGGATCCAGTTCTTGTTCTGGGCCTGGTCAAACACATTGGCGAGGTTCTTCTCGGTCTCGCCGATGTACTTCGACACGATCATCGACAGGTCGATCCGATACACGTCGACACCGATCGACTTGCCAAGCAAGGTCGCGGTCAGGGTCTTGCCAGTGCCCGGCGGGCCGTAGAACAAGGTGCGGTAGCCCGGCTTGACGGCACGCTCGAGTCCCCAGCGTCGCATCAGCTCGCTGCCCTGGCGCAGCCAGGTATTGATGTTTTCGATCTCGTCCATCACTTCCGGAGCGACGACCAGGTCTCTCCAGTCAAGCGGGGTGGTGATGAGCTTGGCCGGGAAACCGGCACTGTAGTCCGGCTTGTGGTGCTGGCCGGTAGTGAAGCGGTTCAGGTAGTCCTGCGCCAGGATCAGGGCCGAGCCGAACAACGGTTCGCCGCCGCCGGCCGATTCGATGCTGATGATCTTGTGGCGCGCGAAATAGTGGTCGGCATCGAACAGCTTCGACACTTCAAAGCGGCGCTCCAGGTCGTCGCCGGCGAGGATGAAGGCGGCGGTCTCGCAGGTTGGCAACATGCCGCCGTGCGACTTGCCGCGCCAGCCGCCAAACTCGGTGAAGCCGCGGTCAATGTTCTTGTTTTGGGTGAAGAACAGGTCCAGCGCCTGCGGGCGCACATGCGGGATCAGGGTCAGGATCAGCACAATGCGCTCGTCGAAACCCATATCGAATTCACGCACGATACTGGCGAACACGGAATTGTCGCCATCGAGGTCCGGCGGCGCATTGACGCGGATATCAGGGGTGCCGGGGAACTGGCCAAAATAGGCATCGAAGCGCGCCGACAGCACGGCGCTGAACCACGCAATCTCGCGTTCGATGCTGATCGCGTTGGCGGCCAGCTCCGACATCGCGGATGCCCCGTCGATGCTGGCCAGGGCTATGTTAGCGCCAGGTGACATGAACTGACCTTTCCATCCAGGGATGCTTAATAATTGAAAAGGACCACGGCAGGCGGTCAAGCAGCATGTCGATCGGACCAGGCTGCACCTTGAGTTGCCAGGCGTCGTCCTTGAAATAGAGCGCGCCGGGGCGCTGCAGGAAAGTCTCCCGCAAGCCGGCGACGGAGGTGTTGCCGATTGCCGTCCAGTGCCCGATCATGCCCTTGATGAGGGCCTCGACCACTTCCTTCTCCTGCTCGGTCGCCTCGATCTCGCGCACGATCGGCGTGCCCGAACCGACGCCGCACAGGATCTTGTTGAGCCCCAGCTGGTATTCCGGCGCATCGGTCTTGCCAGTGACGACCAGCTGCATCAGGTGGACCGCGCGCTCGGCCGCATCGGCGTCCTTGAAGCGACCGGCCTCGATCAGTCCGACCATCGAGAACAGGCGCGGCATATAGGGCGCTGCCAGCACCTGGCCAGCGTTTTCGATGTAGATCGATTCGCCTTCCTGCGGCGGCGCGTCGGGCACGGCAAGGCGCTCGGCTGCGGCGGCCGGGGCGCGTTCCTTTTCGCCAGTGACTTCGACGCCAAAACGGCGCTGCACCAGCTGCTTCATCCGCTCGGATGGCGTGCGAACGTGACGCAACAGCAGGTAGTCCGACAGGCCGGAGGCCAGGCGCGCCGCATCGATGCCGCGACGTAGTTCGAACAGGTGGACAAACAGGTACTGCCACTGCATGGCACTGACCTCGGCGGGGCTGCTGTCCGGATAGGCTTCCATAAAGGTCTGCGCCACGTCGAATGCGCAGCGCAGCATCGTGTCGGCCTGGGCCCCGGCCAGCAGGCGCACGATCCTTTGCACCAGGTCCTGCGGCAGTGATTGAACCGACGTCGCCGACGGATCTGCCTGGTGCAGCAAGGCCGACAGGCTGGCACGCAGTGCTGGCGGATGCGCGGCCAAGGCGCGCTCGATCCAGCCGGCGTGGTGAGTCCGCATCGGCACGGCGCGTCCGGGCAGGATGGTTTCGATCTGTTTGGCCTTCGGCGACGCAGGTCCGACACTGGCGCGCGCCGCCGCCTGCTCGCCATCCTTGGCGTAGAGGGCGGAAATCGATTCGAGGTCGAGGATGCGCTCATTGACCATATCGTCCAGCACATGGGCCATGAAGCGACGCGGGTCGCCGCTGGCCTGGACATGGGACTCGATAGCGTCGCGCAGGCGGCTGCGATCATGTCCGTCGCTGGTGGCATCGGCACGAAGCATGGCAACTGCCAATTGCCGCAGGGTCGGTGCGACAGAGCCGGATGGAGCCGAATTCGTGAGCTGGGAAGCATGCCGGTCTGGCCGGGCAGCGTGGCTGACGGACGCATTGCTAACTTCTTCCAAGTTCATTAGCACGTCCATGAGCTGTTGTTCCGGCACGCGCTTCAACACAGGCCGCAACACGATGTCGTCTCCGGACTGGAGGGCTTGCCTCAACTGGTCCAGCACCGGCTCCAATGCTGCGCGCGCGGCACGCGCTTCGCTTCGCGTCGGCGTCGCCAGCGAATGACCCGTGGCTCCGCCTGGCAACCCTTCGCCAGTCCACGCTGCCATCAGGCTCGCCACCGTGCCTGGCTGGCTATCTGCCATCGCCTCGGCCAGCACGGCGGCAAAATTCGTTTCTTCCAGCGCCGCATCACCCAATTGCAGCAAATGGATCATGGCAGCGACCCGCATCCTTTGCATGCGCTGTGGCCGTGGCACTTCCAATGCCGCGTCGTCGGCAATCTCATTGAGGACCTCGTCCTCGAGCCAGGCCGCCAGCGTGGCCGCCGCCGGTGGCGACAGCAAAGTCACAACGTCGTCGAGCACGGATTGCGGGAAGCCATCTGCAACTTCCGACCAAGGCACGGTTGACAGGTCCAGGCCCCGCAAAGCCTGGCGCAGCAGTGCGCTATCGGTGGCAAGGACCTGTGCCCACACCATGTACAGATCGGCGAAATCTCCGCTTGCAAATGCCTGCAGCAGCCGTGACACAGCGTCGACGCTGCTGGCAAGGGACTGCACGACTGGCGCCTCTGGAGGGGCCACGTATTGTGGTGCCTCGGGCACGACGGCAGCCGGTTCGACTGCTGGCGCTGGTGAATCGGCTGGCGATGCAGTTGAAAACTCAGGACGGCGGCCAGGCATCTCGCGCACTATCTGAGACTTGGCAGGCGCGGCGACAACCCTGGATTCCGATTTTATCTTCGGCAATGCCGCTTTCGGAACAACAGGGCCAGCCTCGGACGGCAGTGCGGATTTCCGTGCTCCTGGTCCGGCAATGACGGGCTTTGTGACCTGCGACGGGCCAGCACTGGTCGTGACGGGCGGCGCTGCTTGCGGCTCCTTTGAGTCGGTAGCGGCGGAGGCTGTGTCCTGCTGCACCCCTGGGCCGCCTTCGAAAGGAGGCGTGACCTGCGCCGATGCAAGGTCGGCTTCTCCGGGAATTTCGACGTGCGGCGATGTCGAGTCAGCGATGGCCGGCAAAGCGACCAGTGGCGGCTCTGGATCAAGCTTGCCGGATGTCTCTCGCTGAAGGACCTGCGACCTCCTGGCGGACTCTTTTGTCGAGTCCGTTCGCAAATTGCCATCAGCTTTGCCCTTGAAAGCGGCATTTCCCGATGGTGCAGTTGGATCGGGCTGAGCCTTTGATATAGCTGATACAGGTATCTTGGCAGCTGCGGCCGCTGCAGCTGCAGCGGCCGTGGCCGCCCTAACCGCTGTCGTTTCGGGGGTTGCCGCAGTTGCATTCAATGCGCCAGACGTTGGCGCCGGTCGGCGTTCGGAATCCGAGTCGAATCGTTCACCATCGCTCGTTTCAGATACCGAATCGGCCTTACTGACGCTTTCCCCGATCAATGCGAACCCGGCATCGGCCAGACTGCCTTTTGCAGAACTGCCTTTCACGGGCCCAGCTCCGTCAGCAGCAGTTCTAGCCAGCACGGCCTTGCCTGAACCAGCCTCACCTGCTATCGCAGCGGCCTCCAAATCGACTGGCCGGCCAGCAACAAGATCGGCTAATACCAATTGAAGGACGATATCGGGACCAGCGCTTGTGCGCGCTTTCGCCTTGACTGCATCGAGCATGACGTTTCGGCGTTTGCTACCTTGAACCTGAGCCGCCAAGACATATGCTTCGACGAGTCGATACAAATTGGCTGCATTCCCAGGCAGTGCGGCGACAAAGGCGGCATCGGCCGCCGGCGGCAATGCGGCCGCCAGTTTCGCCAAATCGGTCTCGGTACCAGTAGCGGAGAATTTGGCAATTTCCGCTTTCAATGCATGCCCGGTTAGCGTCACTGCTGCCGCTGAATCCGAAAACGGCGCGGCCAGACTGTCAATTGGCATGGTGACCGGCGCATGTTCCGTTGATGCGTCTGCTGTTCCTGAACCTTTCTCATCCGCCGCTTCCGCTGCGGCGCCGGGCACGACGTGGCGTTCCGCCTCGGCCGAAGCGGCCGCAGTCGTCATAGTCTCTTTAGACGTCTTCGACTTTTCTTCCACCTCCGACATCCTTGCTGCGTCCGACGTCCTTGCTGCATCCGACGCCATTGCTGCTTCAGGTGTCCTTGCTGCCTCAGGCGCTCTTGCTGCTTCAGGTGCCCTTGCTGCTTCAGGTGCCCGTGCTGCTTCAGCTGCCCGTGCTGCTTCAGCTGCCCTTTCCGCCTCAGGCGCCCTTGCTGCTCCAGGTGCCCTTTCCGCCTCAGGCGCCATTGCTGCTTCAGGTGCCCTTGCTGCCTCAGGCGCTCTTGCTGCTTCAGGCGCTCTTGCTGCCTCAGGTGCTCTTGCTGCTTCAGATGCCCTTTCCGTCTCAGGCGCCCTTGCTGCCTCAGGTGCCCTCGCTGCCTCAGGTGTCCCTGCTGCTTCAGATGCCCTTGCTGCCTCAAGCGCCCTTGCCGCTTCAGATGCCCTTGCTGCCTCAAGCGCCCTTGCTGCTTCAGATGCACTTGCTGCCTCAGGCGCCCTTGCTGCTTCAGGTGCCCTTGCTGTTTCAGGTGCCCTTGCTGCCACAGGCGCCCTTGCTGCTTCAGCGGCCCTTGCTACTTCAGATGCCCCTGCTGCTTCAGGTGTCCTTGCTGCTTCAGGTACCGTTGCTGCTTCAGGTGTCCTTTCTGCTTCAGGTGCCGTTGCTGCTTCAGGTGCCGTTGCTGCTTCAGGTGCCGTTGCCGTCTCAGGTGCCCTTGCTGCCTCAGGCGCCATTGCTTTCTCATGCGCTCCTGCTGCCTCAGTGGTCCTCGCTGCATCGGAGGTCTTTGCCGACTCCGATGCCTTTGCCGCCGCCGTCGACTGTGCCGCGTCCGCCCACTGCGCCGTGTCTGACTCCTTTGCCGCTTCGGAAGTCGCTGCCGTTTCAAACGGCGTCGATACCTGTGTCGCCACTGGCAGCTTTGCCGCCTCGGACGACGGTGCCGTCTCCGACGTCCCCGACGCCTGTGCGACCTCTGACTTCTTTTCCGCCTCGGAAGTCGTTGCCGTCTCCGAGGTCCTGGACGCCTGTGCAGTCTCTGACGGCTTTGCCGCCTCGGAAGTCGTTGCCGTCCCCGGGATCCCCGGCGCCTGTATAGCCTCTGACGCCTTTGCCGCCTTGGACGTCCCCGATGCCCGTGCGGCGGCCGACGCCTTTACCGCCTCGTAATTCGTTGCCGTCTCCGACGCCCTCGACGCCTGTCCGGCCTCTGACGTCTTTGCCGCCTCAGAAGTCGTTCCCGACTCCGACGCCGCCAGGATCCCGCCAGAGTCAGTCGCCGCAGTCCCCGCAGTCGCTTTGGCTGTAGCGTTCATTGCGCTCGTTTGGGCCGCTGCGGTGGTTGCGGTGACTGCGGTGACTGCGGTGGTTACGGTGGTTGCGGTGGTTGCGGTGGTTGCGTTGGTTGCGTTGGTTACGTCGGTTGCGTTGGTTGCGTTGGTTGCGTCGATTGCGTTGATTGCGGTGGTTGCGGTGGATGCTGTAGTTGCTGTGGTTGCGGTGGCTGAGGTGGTTGCGTTTCTTGCGTTGGTTGCGTTGATTGCGTTGATTGCGTTGGTTGCGTTGGTTGCGTTGGTTGCGTCGGCTGCGGGCGCGGCTGTCGCCGCAGCTGCGTCCAGCGATACTGGCGTGTCGCCAGCTGACTCACGCTGACTGCGCGCTGTAACTGCGGCGAGGTCGAGCAAGCGCCCATACACCAGTTGTTCGAGCACCAGTTTGTGATACTGATGCTGGTTCACGACCAAAGCCGCGTGCTGTTCAATGGCCTGTTGCATCGCCAGCTGGAAAGCACCGGCGCTGGCCTGGGCGCCTGGCGGCACGTCACCACTCTCGATCTGAACTTGGATCAGGTTCTTGAGCTGTTGCGTAGTGAACCGGCCACCACCCAGCACCAGGGTTCCATCGCGAACTTGCCGCAGCCAATTCCTAAGGCGCGGCGCGGCCATAGCTGTCGCTCGCTCCATCTCGATCGCCACGGCCGCGGCACCTTGGGCACGCACTGTCTCCCCCAATGAGTCAAGCAGGACTTGATAGAGGTCGGGCGTGGCGACCGGTGCTTCAACCAGCGGCGCTGCAACTGAAGGTCCGGCCACGGAACCGGCCGGCAGGCGCGATGCACCTGCACTGTGCGCCGCGCGCGCGGCAACCGAATCGAAGTCAAGCAGCCTGCCTTGCACCAGGTCGTCGAGTATGTGCCGGAAGTAGGCGACCGTCGCTCCAGTACGCCTTGCATGCGTGGCGATCGCTTCAAACATGGTCGAACGGTCGACACCACCACTGACCCGGTCGGCACGTACCAGAGCACTGACCAAGCCAAACATCGCAGCCACGTCGCCGGCAAAAGTGGTGTTTGCCTGCCTTCCCTGCTTTCGCGCGAGGGACAGAATGGCGCTGTCGCTATCAGTGGCTTCGGCATTGGCCAGCGCACTAGCGACAGCAGCTCGCAATGCCATCGCGTCGACTTCTTCGACCTTGCCAACGCGTGCTGATTCCGCCGCAATTGCCGCTGCAGCGGCTGCCGCTGTCAAAGTACCAGGAACGGAGCGTCCATCGCCCCGCGCTCCGGGAGTGCCGCTCGCACCGTCCCTGGAGTCAGCGACGATTCTGGTGTTCGCATCTTCTACTACACTATTTGCACGTGGATGAGCGCCGGACTGGCCTGCACTACCACCAGATGCTGCTGCCGCAATGATCGCCTTCAGATCCAGTACGCGTCCGTGCACCAGCTGATCCAACACCATGGCAAGATAGCGCCGCTCGTCGGACGCCGTCGCCGGTGCGTTGGCCGCGATCTCCTGCAGCATCGCCATACGGAACGGGCCTGGACCGGTGGGCGATTGCTGGCCCCCGGTAGCGCGACGCGTCACTGCCTCTGCCCCGGCTTCCGGCCCTCCATTGGCCAATAATGCTGTAATCAGGTTCTGCAGCTGAGCGGTGCTGAATCGTTCACCACCCAAGGCGATCGCGCCGCTGCGTACATCCTGCAGCTGCTGCTGTAGCTGCACACTGTCGCGCGCAGTTGCGATATCGAGTGCGTCGGTCAATCCCTCGGCGCCGGCGTCGCGGCGGGCGTCATCCAGGCTTGCCACAAGGGCCTCATACAGGTCGCGCGGCCCAGTGGCCGCTCGCATAAACACGCCTGCTTCGGCTGGCATGGGAATATCCTTTCCCAGTCCGGCGACTGCAGCAACCAAGCTGCGCGCTGCGCCAGCAACGTGCAGCGACTGGCTCCACGCCTTTGCAAGCTGCATATAGCGCGCGCGCGGAACACCACCTATTTTTCCAAGCAAGACGTGGGCAAAATGGCGCGCGTCGGTCGTCCTGGCATCCGCGTCAAACAAGATGGAAAACGCCGCCATGCGGACCGACTGTACCCAGTTTTCGAACTTGCCGTGGATGGCGTCGCCCCCGCTGGTTTCGTAATATCCCCGGTTGGCCAAGAGGGGGCGAAGCAGCGATGCTGCCACCGGTGCGACCAATTGGGTAATGTCGTGCAGTTGCGAATCGGGCAGTTTGACCAGGACACGTGGCCAAAGATCGTCACGCTGGCCGATCTGGTGGACAACATCAAGCAGCAGGTCTGGCTGATTCTGCAGCACGGAGTCCCAGCGACCATGCAGGTCGCCGCGTACCAATGAACGCATCAGGCCTTCACGCGTGAAGCGGGTTGGTGCCGCTGCCGGTAGCGCGATGGGTGCAGGAATGCCCTCGCCGTCCACTGAGGGCAAAGGCGTCAACGAGTGCAGGCGCCGACCGCCAGCAGCTTGCTCATTCGTTCCGCTCGCCCTCGCTTGATGAAAGTCTAGCGCGCTGACTCGACCATCCACGACAGTGGTGCCAGCAAGCCCTTCCGCGACAACGGAGCCGGCTCGACCTTCCGCAACAGTGGAGCCGACTCGCCCTTCCGCTGCCGCGCGCCCCTGCACGGCGACGGGTGCGACCATCCTTGGCCCACCTTCAGCGACACTGGCAAGGGCATGCCTGCCTGGTTCACCCGTCAAGTTCGCCTGAGCCGCGCCGCGCGTATCGGCAAGGGCATTGCTCACTGCATTCTGGCTGGCGGCCTCCCCCGCCATCATTGCCACTGGACTTTCCGCGCCGCCTGCCAGCACTGATACCGGCTTGGCAGCACCCGCCGATCGCGCCGGAATCGCCGTCTTGCTTCCACTGGCATTCATGGCCGCAGCCATGGCCGCACTGATTTCATCGTTGGCATTCGCCGATACAGGCTTTGACATCGCTGCGGCATTTGCCACCCTTGGAACGGTAATCGGCGCTGCTGCTGCCCGCGGCAACGGGTGCGGCGCGCGCTGCGCAAGCCGGATCACCCAGGCCGATTCGATATTTGCGGCGACCGCCGCCAGCCGAGGCGCCTGCCCGGCTGCCGCCGCCGCCGCGCCAATCTGGCGCGTCAGCACGCTGGTGCTCGGTTGCTCATACAAGGCGGCCAGCAATACATGCTCCCACACCAGGCGCATATCATGGCGCTGCGTGAAGCCGCTGCCGGCCACGGCCTGCACCTGCTGCTCGAACTGTTCGGTCAACCCCAGGTAGCGTTCGGCGATTGCGCCCGGCACCAGGCGCTGCAGCAGTTCGCGCAGCACCCTCGGTGAAAACTGCTGCGCCAGCCTGGTCGCGTAGGCCACCCGCATCGGGGATTGGCGCAAGCGCCGCACGAATTCATCGGAGCCGGCCTTGAGCAAGCCTTCCAGCAGGGTTTCCGGATCGAGCGCGCTGCCGCCGCTGGCATGCAACGGCAAACTGCCATCCTGCAAAAAACGCTCCATCACGTCGGTGTCGACCGAGGATTTCGACACCTTCGTCACCACGTATTCCGGGCTGGAGCCGCCCGGATGCAGAGCCTGCTCCAGCACGCGTCCGACGCACTCCCTGACGCGGCGCGGCAGTTCGCTGTGGATCGTTTCCCAGACGATGTCGCCAAGGTCGATG
>CBDDRJ010000119.1:0-6743 GCA_965233055.1 uncultured bacterium | reverse complement strand
CCGGTGGTGGTTTCCTCGGTCACGCCGAGGATCTGCGGCAGGCGCTTCGAGTACCAGGCCGGGTCGACCGCCAGGTGGGCGCGGATCGAGTTGAACAGGCAGATTTCCTCTTCCGAGCCGGGACTGGCCAGCACGCCCAGGTCCTTCTCGGCGCGCACGCCCAGATGCAGCAGCAGCGTGGCGTCGCCGCCGTCGTCGAGGATCATGTTCGAGTAGACGGCGCCGCTGGCGTCGTTCGGCCACTCGAAGATGCGGTGGGTATAGTCCCAGTATTGGTCGAGGGTTTCACCCTTGATCGCGAACACCGGGGTGCCGTTGGCGGCGATCGCGGCGGCAGCGTGGTCCTGGGTCGAATAGATATTGCACGAAGCCCAGCGCACCTTGGCGCCCAGCACCTCGAGGGTCTGGATCAGCACGGCGGTCTGGATCGTCATGTGCAGCGAACCGGTGATGCGCGCGCCCTTGAGCGGCTGGGATGCGGCGAATTCCTCGCGGATTGCCATCAGGCCCGGCATTTCGGTTTCAGCGATCTTGATTTCTTTATTGCCCCATGCGGCCAGCGAAATGTCGGCGACGAGGTAGTCTTGCGATGGTTTGAGTACGGCGTTCATCACGCCCTCCTTTCAGTTAGAAAAAAGTAACGTGAGCGCGGTTGCGGTGGTGACCCGAGCCTGGCGAATAGTGTATTCGTCGCAACGCTCCTCGGACTGCGTAGTGTAGCCCAGCGGGCCCGGTTTTGCCAGCCAAATTTTTGGCATTTGCAGTACACTGGGCGGGCTGTTTCCCTTTTATCCAAGAGAGGCTCACATGAAAAAACTGCTCGCCCTGATCGCCATGCTGGCCGTGGCGCCCGCCTTTGCCGCGCCAAAAACCGTGGTCCTGAGCGTACCCAAGATGGACTGCGCCGCATGCTTCGTCACGGTCAATAATGCAATCAAGAAAGTTCCAGGGGTCACCAAGGCGCTGACCGACCTGGACAAACGAGAAACCCATATCACCTATGACGACAGCAAGGCCAGCCCGGCCGACCTGATCAAGGCGGCCAGGGACGTCGGCTTCCCGGCCACCGTGGCCGAGTAAGCAGCGGCGGCCGACCGCCACCCTGGCGGGTGGCGGCATGGCAGCCGGGGCCGCCGCCTGCTCAGCTCAGGCCGGCTTCGGCGCGCAGCAGGGCCACCTTGTCGGTGCGCTCCCACGTGAATTCCGGCTCTTCGCGGCCGAAGTGGCCGTAGGCTGCCGACTTCTGGTAGATCGGACGCAGCAGGTCGAGCATCTGGACGATGCCTTTCGGGCGCAGGTCGAAGTGTTCCATGACCAGAGCGGCGATCTTGTCGTCTTCGATGACGCCGGTGCCTTCGGTATAGACCGTGATATTGATCGGCTTGGCGACGCCGATCGCATAGCTGATCTGGATCTGGCACTGGCGCGCCAGGCCGGCCGCGACGATGTTCTTGGCCACATAGCGGGCCGCGTAGGCCGCCGAGCGGTCGACCTTGGACGGGTCCTTGCCCGAAAACGCGCCGCCGCCGTGCGGGCTGGCGCCGCCGTAGGTGTCGACGATGATCTTGCGGCCGGTCAGGCCGCAGTCGCCCTGCGGGCCGCCGATGACGAAGCGGCCGGTCGGGTTGACCAGGAAGCGGGTGCCGTTCAGCCATTCCTTCGGCAGCACCGGCTTGATGATTTCCTCGATGACCGCTTCCTCGATCTGCTTGTGGCTGACGTCCGGGTGGTGCTGGGTCGACAGCACGACGGTGTCGACGCCGACCGGGCGGCCGTCGACATAGCGCAGCGTCACTTGCGACTTGGCGTCCGGGCGCAGCCAGCCGATGCGGCCGTCCTTGCGCAGCTGCGACTGGCGCTCGACCAGGCGGTGCGCGTAGTGGATCGCGGCCGGCATCAGTTCCGGCGTCTCGTCGCAGGCGTAGCCGAACATAAGGCCCTGGTCGCCGGCGCCCTGGTCGAGGTCGAGGCCGGCACCTTCGTCGACGCCCTGGGCGATGTCGGGCGACTGCTTGTCGTAGGCGACCAGCACGGCGCAGCCGCGGTAGTCGATGCCGTAGTCGGTGTTGTCGTAGCCGATGCGCTTGATGGTTTCGCGCGCCACTTGAATATAATCGACATTGGCGTGGGTGGTGATTTCACCGGCCAGTACGACCAGGCCGGTATTGCACAGGGTTTCGGCGGCAACGCGGGCGCGCGGGTCCTGGGTCAGGATGGCGTCGAGGATGGCGTCCGAGATCTGGTCGGCGACCTTGTCCGGGTGGCCCTCCGACACGGATTCGGAGGTGAACAAATAAGAATTGGACATCGCAGGGTTTCCTTTCGGTTGGTTGAATTGTCGCAGCAACCGGTTGGCCTGCGACGCTTTAGCGATATTTATATTCCGCTTCGCAAGTTGTCTATTAACTCAGCGGATACTGCATACGTGGTATTTTACGCTCCTTTATGAATTTATGCGCGCCTGGCAAGGCCGCTGTAGCCCCAGAATACACCCATGTTAGTGCACCTATTTCGCCTTTTATCGACCTTCCCGCTGCCCGTCCTGCATGTGCTCGGCAGCGCGCTGGGCTGGCTCGTCTACCTGCTGGCCCCGTCCTACCGGCGCCGCCTGCGCGGCAATATAGAAGCGGCCGGCTACCGGGACCAGCTGGGCGCGGCGATCGCCGAGTCGGGCAAGAGTATTGTCGAATTGCCATTCGTGTGGTGCGCCAGACCGGAGCGCGTGGCGCGCCATGCCAGCGACGAAAACTGGGACTATGTGCAGGCCAAACTCGATGCCGGCCGAGGCATCGTGTTCCTGACCCCCCACCTGGGCTGCTTTGAAATGTGCGCGCAGCAGATCGCGCTGCGCACCGCGCTGACCGTCATGTACCGGCCGCCCAAGAAGGCGGCGCTGAAACCGCTGATCGAAGGCGCGCGCGCGCGCCACAATCTGCACCTGGCGCCGGCCAATCTGTCGGGCGTGCGGATCCTGGCCAAGTCCTTGAAAAAAGGGCAGCCGATCGGCCTGCTGCCGGACCAGGTGCCGCAGCAGGGCGAAGGGGTGTGGGCCGAGTTCTTCGGGCGCACCGCCTACACGATGACCTTGCCGGCCAAGCTGGCCCAGATGGGCGACGCCGCCATCATCCTCGTCTATGCCGAACGGCTGGCCAGGGGGCGCGGCTACGTGGTGCGCTTCGTGCCGTTCGACGCCGAACTGTCCGGCACACCGGCCGAGCAGGCGCGCGCCATCAACCTGGCGATGGAGCAGCTGATCGCCCGCTGCCCGGCCCAGTATTTCTGGAGCTACAACCGCTACAAGCAGCCGGACGGCGTCGCGCTGCCGGACGAGGTGCAGGCATGAGGCTGCTGCTGATCCTGATGTGGCTGCTGCATTGGCTGCCGTTGCCGCTGCTGGGCCGCTTTGGCGAGCTGGTCGGTGCGGTGCTGTTCGTGCTGCTGCGCAAGCGGCGCCATATCGCGCTGACCAATCTGCGCGCCTGCATGCCGGAACTGACGCAGCGGCAAAGGGTCGCGCTGGCGCGCCGGCATTTCCAGTCCTATTCGCGCAGCGTGTGGGAGCGCGCGATCCTGTGGTGGGCCAGCCCGGCGCGGCTGCGCCGCCTCATCACGGTCGAGCCCGGCGTGCCGCTGGCCGAGATCGCCGCGCGCCCGACCATCCTGCTGTGCCCGCACTTCGTCTGCCTCGACGTGGCCGGCGTGGCCGTCATGCTCGAGTCGTCGCTGTGCTCGATCTATGTGCAGCAAAAGAACAGCGCGTTCGACGCCGTGCTGCGCCAGGGCCGCTCGCGCTTCCGCCCCGTGCAATTGTTCTCGCGCAAGGAAGGGGTCAAGCCGATCATCCGCGCGATGCGCGAGGGCTTGCCCTATTTCATGCTGCCGGACATGGACTTCGGCGACAAGGATGCCCAGTTCGTGCCGTTCTTCGGCGTGCCGGCGGCGACGCTGACGGCCCCGGGCCGCATCGCCGCCGCCACCGGCGCGCAGGTGATCCCGGTGGTGGCCACCTTCCTTCCCGATTACCGAGGCTGGCGGGTGCGCTTTTACCCGGCGTGGGACAACTATCCGGGCGACGACCTGGTCGACTCGGCGCGCCGCATGAATGCCTTCATCGAAGAGCGGGTGGCGGAAGCGCCGGCCGAATACTTCTGGACCCACAAGCGCTTCAAGACGCGGCCGCCGGGCGAGCCATCGTTGTATGCGGTGCCCACTACTTGATGCCAGCGCTGCGGTGGGCACGCGGTGGCCACCCTACGAAAACGCTGCGGTGGGCATGTCGCCGCGCTAACGACCGTGCGACGGCCAGTGCTCGGCGGCCCCGCCCACCCTACGAAAACGCTGCGGTGGGCAGGTCGCCGCACTAACGACCGTGCGACGGCCAGTGCTCGGCGGCACCGCCCACCCGACAAATCATCGCACTTTGCGCTAATATGGCTTTCATGAAACTCCAATTCACCAAAATGCATGGCGCCGGTAATGATTTCATTGTCGTTGACGCCACCACGACCCCGGTCAACCTGTCGCGCGAGCAGTGGCAGCGACTGGCCGACCGCCGTTTCGGCATCGGCGCCGACCAGATCCTGATCGTCGAGCGCAGCGACGACCCGAGCTACGATTTCCGCTACCGCATCTTCAACAACGATGGTGGCGAAGTCGAGCATTGCGGTAACGGCGCACGCGCCTTCGTCAAGTTCGTCACCGCCAAGGGCCTGACCCGGCAGTCGAGCATCCGGGTCAAGACCATGAACGGCGTCATCGTGCCGCGCCTCGAGCTCGATGGCAGCGTGACCGTCGATATGGCCGCGCCCGTGCTGGACGTGCCGAAAGTGCCGTTCGACCCGAGCGGGCTGGCCGGCGTCGCCGTCGGCGACGACGTGGCGTGGCCGCTGCCCTTGCCCGACGGCAGCGTCGCGCTATTGTCGGTGCTGTCGATGGGCAATCCGCATGCGGTGCAGGTGGTCGACGATGTCGAGGCGGCGCCAGTGCATGCGGCCGGCGCGGCGATCGAACTGGACCGGCACTTCCCGAACAAGGTCAATGTCGGCTTCATGCAGGTGATGGACCGCCATCACATCAAGCTGCGGGTGTGGGAGCGGGCCGCCGGCGAAACGCTGGCCTGCGGTACCGGCGCCTGCGCGGCGGCAGTGGCCGGCATCCGGCGCGGCCTGCTCGATTCGCCGGTGCGGGTCAGCGCGCGCGGCGGCGAGCTGTCCATCGCGTGGGCCGGACCGGGCCATTCCGTCTACATGACGGGCCCGGCGGTGGCGGTGTTTGAGGGCGAAGTCGAGTTGTAGGTCTGGTTTTTTCCAGCACCAGCAGCCATTCGAACAGCGTCAGCTTGCATTGCATATAGCCGAGCTTGACGTACAGCCAGCCCAGCTTGATGCACTTGCCCGCCAGCCTGATGTAAACATTGGTGGTAGGCATGGCAACTCCCCCTAGGCAGCCAGTTCGTAATCGCTGCCATCGATGGCGGCGGCGCCGCCGCCGCCCACCAGCGTCTTGAGCCGGTACAGGCGCTGGCGGTAATTTCCTTCCGGCCCATTCGGGCCGCAATCGACCTGGTCGAACAGGCGCGCGATGCGGTCGAGCGCCTGGCGTTCCTGCGCCGTCCGGATCAAGACCAGACGCCGCTTGCTGCGCCCGTAACTGCCGCGGATGTCCACCACCAGGCAGTGGCCGCGGTCGGCCGCCTTGACGTCGAGCAGCAGGGCTTCGGCACGCGACAGCCCGAAGGCGCTGGCCAGTTCCAGCCGCGCCGCCAGCAGCGGATGGCTGCAGGCCAGCTCGCGCGACGGCAGCTCGAGCGTCTCGGCCGCGGCCAGGCGCGGCGCAATCTTGTCGAGCACGGCAGCGGCCCGCGGGCAGCACTGGGCAGCGGCCTTTTGCAGCCAGTACACGGCCAGCACGTCATTGTTTTCGTTTTCGCGGCGGGCACGCCAGGCGTTGTTGCCGCATTCGAGCTGGGCGTTGCGGTAACCCATCTCGGCGGCCCGTTCAAGGTAAGCCTGGGCATCGTGCACATTGCGCTGGGAAAACTCAGGCTTGATATAGATGCGCGACAAGGCATACCAGGCCTCGGCCAGGCCCTGCTCGCCCGCCAGCGTCAGCCAGCGGATGGCCTTCTTGAAGTTGGCCGCGCCGGCGCCGACGGCAATGCGCTTGCCGTCAATTTCCATGCGGGCCAGCCACAGGCCCATCGCCAACTGCGCCATGCGGTCGTGTTCCTGTGCCGCCAGTTCCCAGAACCGCTGCTGTTCGGCGCCCAGCCAGTGGACCGGGCCATCCGGGCCGGCCGCCGGCGGCGGCACCGCCGACATGGCTTGCGCGCAGCGTGACAGCAGCAGCACTTCCTCGGGGGCCAGTGTGGCGCCGCCCTTGCCGGCGGCATCGAAGGCGCTGACGACGGCGCGTGCCAGCGGCAAGGCGCAGGCGAGGAAGGCCGCCTGGTGGCCGGCTTCCCACGCCCGTTCGATCAGTGCGTACTGGGCTGGCGCCACGCCGCTGTCGGCAGCGCGGCGCAGCCAGCGCTCGCCCGGCACGCGGGAGGTGGCCGGCCATTGGCCCGCGCCGGCGGCCGGGCTCGATGGTGGCAGCTGGCCGTGGGCAGGCTGCGCACCACGCGGCACCACGCCGGCGCCGGCCTGGCCCGCCGGAACGTTGCCGCTGCTGCCGTGCGGGCCGCTGCCGCCGTACTGGCCGCCGCCCGTGTGATGGCCGCTGCCGCCGTGCTGGCCGCCGCC
>CBDDRJ010000118.1:0-77580 GCA_965233055.1 uncultured bacterium | reverse complement strand
CCTGACCGCCGCCGGCATGGACAGATCAGCCTGCATCAGAAACGGTGTCGCACGCCGGTGCCAAAGCTGGTGGCGCGCGATGCTGCCGTAATTTTGTCCGACATCGCCATGGTGTACCAGTCGGTGCGCTTGGAAAAATTGTGGTCGTAGCCGACCGTCAAGGTAGTGCGCTTCAGGTCGCTGGTGAGCAGGCTGCCGCTGCGTCGCGTCTCGGCGTAGCCGGCCAGGATGGCACCATTGGCGGTCGGCATGCTCAGGCCCAGCGAAGTCGAGCGGTCGTCCATTCGCCTGCCGTTGACGGTGTCGGAGTCATTGTTGCGGTAAGTGGCAAACAATTTCACCACCTGCGCGTCGTAGCGCGCGCCAAGATAGTAGCCACGCTGGCGGTCGATGCTGCTGTAATTGACCGGCGCCGCGGTGGCATCGAGGATCGGTGCGCCGCTGTTGGGATTGCTCACCTGTATCTTGTGCACCGCCACCGTCAAGGCCAGCGGGCCATTGAAATAGAGACCGTTGAAGGCGACGTTGCGCTTGTTGTTGTTGAGCGCTTCACCAGGCTGGTAATAGAAATTGAGCTGGACATTGCTGAACACGGGAGTCGAGTACTGGATCTGGTTGCTCCAGCCGCTGTCGCCGGCGGTGTTGGCGACCCAGCTGCGCGCGGCGAAATTACCAGTCGGCACATAGGTGTGCAGGATCAGCGGCGAGAACTGGAACGAATCGCCAAACGGATTGAACAGGATGGCAGGCAGGAAGGTCGGGGCGCTGGTGCGGCCGATGGTCAGTTTGCCCAGCTCGCCCGAGACGGCGATGAAGGCGTCGCGCGAAAACAGGTTGTCGCCGCCAAACCGGCCGGAAGCGCCGGTGTCGCCCAGGAAGAATCCATTCAGCGCGAATTCGGCTTTCAGGCCGCCGCCCAGCTGCTCGCTGCCGCTGAAGCCAAACCAGGACGTGCTCATCCCGCCATTCTGGATGACGGTGCGGCGGCCCGGCTCGCCACTGAGGTGCAAAGTGCCGAAAAACTGGTCGAACAGTCCGCCGACGATCACCGATTGCTGCGCTGCTGCCTGGCCTGCCGCCAGCATCGCAGCCAGGCCGAAGATTGTTTTAGTTATGTTCCGCATCGCTAATACTCCCCTATAAGGTTAAGTAACAATGTGAAGCTGATTTGATTATAGCGTTGCAAATATGTGGCTTTTCGCAACGAAATGAAATATTGGCCTCAAGGTGCACAGAGGATAAAATGTTGACACAAAATTATTTCCAGGAGACCCGTGTGCGTTCAACCGCCTTACCCGCTTTCATCATGTCGCTGACCCTTGCCGCCGCCACGGCCCAGGCCGTCGAAGCGCCCGTCGCCGCCAAAGGCAAATGGCAGGAAGTGCGCCACGGCGACACCGTGACCGACGACTACCGCTGGATGCACGACAAGAAAGATCCGGCCGTGATCGCCCACCTCCATGCCGAGAATGCCTACACGGCGGCGATGACGGCCGATATCAGCGCGCTGGCGGACAAGCTGTACGGCGAACTCAAGGGCCGCATCAAGGAAGTCGACCTGTCGGTGCCGACCCGCCGCGGCGCCTACTACTATTACACCCGCTTCGAAGCGGGCAAGCAGTATCCGTTGAACTGCCGCCGCAAGGCCGGCGCCGGGATGGCTTACGACGACAAGGCGGCCGAGGAAATCCTGCTGGACCAGAATGCGCTGGCCAAGGACCTCAAATACTTCGCCGTCGGCGGCTTCTCGGTCAGCCCGGACGATTCGATACTGGCCTACACCACCGACACCACCGGCTTTCGCCAATATGCGCTGCGCATCCTCGACCTCAAGACCGGCAAGCATTTGCCCGATGCGGCAGTGCGCGTCACCTCGCTGGCCTGGGCACAGGACAACAAGACCCTGTTCTATGTGCAGGAAGATGAAAAGACCAAGCGTTCCGACCGCCTGATGCGCCATGTACTGGGCGGCAAGCCGGAGCAGGTCTACCACGAGGCGGTCGAGCAGTTCAATATTGGCGTCGGCACCACGCGTGACCGCAAGTTCATCGAACTGTCGGCCGGTTCGACCGACACCAGCGAAAGCTGGCTGCTCGACGCCAGCAAGCCGGAAGGCAAGTTCGTCTCCGTGCTGGGCCGCACCAAGGGCCACCGCTACGACATCGACCACCGCAACGGCGAGCTGTTCATCACCACCGACAAGGATGCCAAGAACTTCCGCGTGGTGCGCACGCCGCTGGCCGACCCGTCGGCCAGCAACTGGGTCGAGGTCGTCAAGCATGACCCGGCCGTCATGGTGCGCAGCGCCGAAGTGTTCCGCGACTTCCTGGTGGTGACCGAGAAGACCAATGCGCTCAACCGTGCCCGCATCTTCAATTTCAATACCAAGGCCTGGACCACGCTGCAGTTCGACGACCCGGTCTACCTGATGCGTGGCGCCGGCACGCCGGAATTCGCCAGCGCCAAATACCGCATCAGCTACCAGTCGCCGGTGACGCCGCCGACCGTGCTCGATGTCGACATGGCGAGCGGCGCGCGCACCGTACTGAAGCAGCAGGAAGTGGTGGGCGGCTACGATGCCAGCCGCTACGAATCGCGCCGCCTGTGGGCCACCGCGCGCGATGGCGTCAAGGTGCCGCTGTGGATGGTGGTCAAGAAGGGCGTCAAGCAGGACGGCAATGCGCCGACCCTGCTGTATTCCTACGGTTCGTATGGCGCCTCGACCGAAGCGACCTTCTCCAGCCACCGCATCAGCATGCTCGAGCGCGGCGTCGTCTATGTGCAGGCGCATATCCGCGGCGGCACCGACATGGGCCAGCACTGGCATGACGACGGCATGCTGATGAAGAAGAAGAACACCTTCAACGACTTCATCGACAGCGCCGAGTACCTGGTCAAGGAAAAATGGACCAGCCCGAACCGGCTGGTGATCCAGGGCGGCAGCGCCGGCGGCTTGCTGATGGGGGCGGTCGTCAATATGCGGCCTGACTTGTTCAAGGCGGCGCACGCGGCCGTGCCTTTCGTCGACGTGATGAACACGATGATGGATGCCACGCTGCCGTTGACCACCGGCGAATACCTCGAAT
The DNA here is from genome assembly GCA_965233055.1 of uncultured bacterium. Taxonomy (GTDB): domain Bacteria; phylum Pseudomonadota; class Gammaproteobacteria; order Burkholderiales; family Burkholderiaceae_D; genus Telluria_A. The sequence goes on along the minus strand of CBDDRJ010000118.1, from coordinate 74,494 downwards.
GGGGCAACCCGAACGAGAAGGCGGCCTACGACTACATGAAGAGCTATTCCCCGTATGACAATATTGCCGCCAAAGCCTATCCGGACATGCTCGTCACCACCAGCCTGAACGACAGCCAGGTGATGTACTGGGAGCCGGCCAAGTATGTGGCCAAGCTGCGCGCGACCAAGACCGATGCCAAGCCCTTGCTGTTGAAGATCAATATGGGGGCGGGCCATGGCGGCGCTTCCGGCCGTTTTGATGCCTTGAAGGAGAGGGCATTCGAGATGGCGTGGATGTTCAAGCAGTGGGGCATCAGGGAGTAAAAAGGCTGTTTTCGCTGGTTTCGCGGGTTTTTTCGGCGAAACCCTTGCGCAATCGGCGAAATATAGTATATGATTCGGCCTCTTCAAGACGTGGTGACAAACGTCGGATGAATCTCTGGGTGCTTAGCTCAGTTGGTAGAGCGGCGCCCTTACAAGGCGTAGGTCGGGAGTTCGAGCCTCTCAGCACCCACCAACACCAGGGATCATCTTGATCAGCAATACCGATCAAAAACGGAGTGGTAGTTCAGTTGGTTAGAATACCGGCCTGTCACGTCGGGGGTCGCGGGTTCGAGTCCCGTCCGCTCCGCCAGCAAAAGAAAAAGGGTCCGCAATGCGGGCCCTTTTTTCGTTTAGATACAGCAGTCCTTCCCCTGCGGGAAGGACGGATTAGGACTCGAAGGGATTGCCTTGCAAGGCAATCCGCGGCCTGCGGCACGTAGGCGAGTCCCGTCCGCTCCGCCAGCAAAAGAAAAAGGGTCCGCAGTGCGGGCCCTTTTTCTATTCCGGTCCCATTTCCTTCCTGTATTTATTTAGCAACAAGTCTCTTGGCTGTCATGCCAATGGCGCATAATCTACTCTCTGTCGACTGCGTTTTTGGGGGTGCATCTTGATCTTAGGTTTCTTAAAAGCCCCGCCGCTGTCGCCACGCCTGCACCGCCTGAAGAATTCGGCTTTGTTCAATATGCTGACTCCGCTCGAACTGAAGATCGTCGACGGCATGCTGCACGAGCGGCGCTATCTGGGCGACGAGATCATCTTCGACGAGGGCGAGGAAGGCCAGGCGCTGTACCTGGTCATGTCTGGCCGCGTCCTGATCAGCCGCGCGCACGACAGCGAGCTTGAAGTCATCACCGAGCTGTCGGCCGGCAGCTTCTTCGGCGACCTCGCCCTGCTCGACAACTCGCCGCGCAATGCCCAGGCCCGCGCGATGGACAACTGCGAGCTGGCCGTGTTCTTCCGCGCCGACTTCATGGGCCTGATGGAAACCGACGCCGTGATCGGCTACAAGATCTCGCTGGCGCTGGCGCGCCACATCGGCCAGCGCCTGCGCGACTGGATGGCGGGCGTGCCGCAAATCGAAGCGCTATGAAGGAAGCGCACTACTTCGCCAGCGACAGCGACCAGCGCGCCGGGCCGGTGGTGTGGACCGGCATCGTGCTGGTGACCTGCCTGCTGCTGGTGCTGCTCGAGCACACGCTGTGGCTGGCAATCCCTTTCACTTTCGGCATGATCCTGTACTACATCCTGCTGGCGCCGATGCAGCGCCTGATCCGCGCCGGCGTCGGCCAGGACGTGGCCGCGCTGACAGTGGGCGGCACCTTCTTCACCTTGTTGGCGCTGGCGCTGGTGCTGGGCTTTTCGTGGATGAGCGTGCCGGCCGACTCGGTGCAGAACCTGATCGGCCGCTATATGAAGGGTGGCCTGGCCTTCATCAACAACACGCTGACGCTGCTCGAAGTCGAATTCCCGTCGCTGTCGCAGATGCACCTGGGCCAGGACATCACCAAGCGCTACACGGCATTCACCGACACCTTCGTGCAGGAGCACCTGGCCGGCATCCTGGTGACGGCGGCCGGCTGGCTGCCTTCGCTGCTGCTGGCGCCGTTCCTGACCTTCTTCTTCCTGCGCGACGGCGTGCGCTTCAAGAAGTTCCTCGCGCGCGCGGTGCCGAATGCCTTCTTCGAAAAGACCCTGTTCCTGCTGCATGAAGTGGACCAGACGGCGCGCCGCTACTTCGAAGGCCTGATCAAGCTGACCGTGCTCGATACGGCGGTGCTGGCGATCGGGCTGTGGGCGTTCGGAGTGTCGTCGCCGCTGCTGCTGGGGTTCATCGCCGCTATCCTGGCGTGGGTGCCGTATGTCGGCTCGATCGCCGGCTGCATCCTGGTGGTCGTGGTGGCGTCGACCGATGCGCCGGCCGATCCCTTCGTCGCCTATAGCGCGATCGGCGTCTTTATCGCCGTGCGCATGCTCGATGATTTCATTTTCATGCCGCTCACGCTCGGACGCAGCCTGCAGATCCATCCGCTCATTACGGTGCTGATGATCTTTATTGGCGGTAGCGTGGCGGGCGTGCCGGGCCTGATGCTGGTGCTGCCGCTGCTCGGTGTCGTGATGGTGGTCGGCGAAACGCTGGGGCGCGTCATGACCAATCCGCGTTTGCGGGCGCGGCATCGCAATGCGATGGCGCTTCGGGTCAAGCAGGCCAGTGTCGATTTGGTGGCTTGATGTCCGCGTGGGTTCCTGGTCGTCGCACCTGTCACTTACTTCGCGTGTGCGGCGACATACCCACGCTGCGCGTTTATGCAATTTCGCGGGCTCTTTCCTTGGCCAGCAGGGCGTCGAACTGGTCGGCCGGCATCGGGCGTGCGAACAGGTAGTTCGTAGGGTGGGCAGCCACTGCCCACCTTAATGGCGGCGCCACCGACAGTAGCAGCAAGGCGGGCGCGCGAACGAGGTGGGCAGTGGCTGCCCACCCTACGAGCTTATGCGATTTCGCGGGCTCTTTCGGTGGCCAGCAGGGCGTCGAACTGGTCGGCCGGCATCGGGCGTGCGAACAGGTAGCCCTGGCCATAATCGCAGCCGGCCGCAATCAGCAGGTCGCGCTGCTGCTCGGTCTCGACCCCCTCGGCAATCACGCGCAGGCCCAGTTTGTGGGCCATGACGATGATCGCCTCCGACAACGCCATGTCGCTCGATTCGGGCGACAGGTTGCGGGTGAAGCTGCGGTCGATCTTGAGGTAGTCGATATCGAATTTTTTCAGGTACGACAACGACGAATAGCCGGTGCCGAAGTCGTCCAGCGCGACCTGGATGCCCGCATCGCGCAACTGCAGCAGCTTGTCGCTGACGCCGCGGCTGGCGTCCAGTAGCAGCCCCTCGGTGATCTCCACCACGATCGCATTGCCGGCCACGCCCAGCGTCTGCAGTTGCTTGATCCAGCCTTCATATCCCTTGCCCTCGTGCTGGAATTCGAGCGGCGACTGATTGATGCTGACCTGGAACTGGCGATTGTGGTCGCGCCGCCAGCGCGCGATCGACTTGGCCGCTTCCTGGAATACCCATTCGCCGATCTCGATGATCTGGCCCGATGATTCGGCGAGGGTAATGAAATCGAGCGGGCTGACCAGGCCGCGCTGCGGGTGCTCCCAGCGGATCAGCGCTTCGGCCTTGTGGATCAGGCCAGTCTTGAGGTGCACGATCGGCTGGTAATACAGGCGGAACTGGTTGCCCTTGAGCGCGCCGCGCAGGTCATTGGTCAGGCGCATGCGGTTGACCGCCACCACCTGCAGCGCCGGCGTGAAGTAGCTGAAGCGGTTGCGACCGGCGCCCTTGGCCGCGTACATCGCCTGGTCGGCGTTCTTGAGCAGGCTGTCGATATCGCGCGCATCGTCCGGATACAGCGTGATGCCGATGCTGGCCGACACGAAGGCCTGCTCCTCGCCCAGCTGGAACGGGGCCTGCAGCATATTGATGATGTTCTGGGCGATCAGGTCGACCCGCGCCATTTCGTCGAGCTCGGAGAGGATGACGGTGAATTCGTCGCCGCCGAGGCGGGCCACGGTGTCGGAGTCGCGCACGCAGCCCTGGATGCGGCGCGCCGCGTCCACCAGCAGGATGTCGCCCTGGTGGTGGCCCAGCGTGTCGTTGACTTCCTTGAAGTGGTCGAGGTCGATGAACAGGATCGCGATGCGCCGGCCGGCCCGGCGCGATTTGAGGATCGCGTACTCGAGGCGGTCGTGGAACATGCGCCGGTTCGGCAGCTGGGTCAGGGTATCGAAATTGGCCTGCTGCCAGATCAGCGTTTCCGACTTCTTTTTCTCGGTGACGTCTTCGATCATGCACAGATGGTAGGACGGACCCTTCGCTTCATTGTCGACGGCGGCCACCGACATGTCGATCCAGACGATGCTGCCGTCGGGCCGCGTCAGGCGGCAGGCACTCTTGAAGCTGGTCAACTGGCCGGCGCGGAGCTGGGCCAGTTGCGCTTCGGAGGAGGCGATGTCGTCGGCGTAGGTCAGGTCGGCCCAGTGGCTTTCCAGCAGGGTGCCGGCACTGCGGCCGGCCAGCGTGGCGAACTGCTGGTTGACGTCGAGGAATTTGCCATTGTGCCCATCGATCAGCGCCATACCCATCGGCGCTTCCTCGAACATGGTCTTGAAGCGCAGTTCGCCCTTGCGGATCGCTTCCTGAGCGCGCCGGCGCACGCGCGCCAGCAGCGTGAAGTGCACGGCCGCGCCGGTCAGCAGGATGAAGGAGGCGGCGGCGAGCACGCGGTACAGCCAGGCCAGGCCGATGGCCGGGTCGGGATTGTACAGGAAGCCGTCGAAGTCGGCGCCCTTCGGCATCATGCCCAGTTCAGCGTAGATGTCGGCGATCTGGCGCCAGCGCTCCGGATTCATGTAGCCGATCTCGACCAGCACCGGCTGCACCAGCGGCATCATCTGGCGCGCCTCGAACAGCAAATGCTGGCGGTCGTGGCGGCGCGAATACTTGGCCAGGATCAGGTCGGCCATTTCGTCGTGGTGGCCCATCGCGTACTGCCAGCCGCGCATCGAGGCGGCGCGGAACGCCTTGACCCGCGCCGGGTGCTTGGCGATTTCCTCTTCGCTGGTAAACAGCACGTCGCTGTAAAAGTCGAAGCCGGCCGCACGCGGGCTGTAGATGTCGTAGGCAAAGCCGACCCGGTCGAGGTAGTCCGGCTCGTTGGTGACGAAGGCGGAGATGGCGTCGACCTTGCCCTTGATGAAATCGTCGAGGTTGAAGGTGTGCTCGACGCGCACCAGGCTGCTGATCGGGATGCCTTCCTTGTTCAGATAGGCGATCAGTTCGTCGGCATTGGTCAGTTCATCGATCAGCGAGCCGATCATCACGCGCCGGCCCTTGAGGTCGTGGATGTCGGTCAGGTTCGAGCCCTGGCGCACCAGCAGCACATACGGCGAGTGCTGGAACACCACGCCCAGCGCCACCAGCGGCTTGCCGGACATCCGCTCGAGCAGCAGGCTCGACGAGCCGACCCCGTACTGGGCCGAGCCGGCGATCACATTGCGCTCGGGCGCGTGGCCGTCGAGCGAAGCGACGATATTAACGTCCAGCCCCGCCTCGCGGTAATAGCCCTTCTCAAGCGCGGCGTAGTAGCCGGCAAACTGGAACTGGTGGGTGTGCTTGAGCTGCAGCGTGATTCTTTCGAGCGCCTGCGCCGGCACGGCGAGCAGCAGCAGGCCAGCCAGCATGGCGGCCCCGCGGCGGATGGCGCTGAGCCACCGGCTTGCACTGCACAGCATTGTAATCGGCACGGTGCCCCTGTCAGAAAAAGTGCGGGCCAGGCGGCCCGCTTCAATTCTACTGCACAAATGCAAGCGGCCGCCATGGGAGGCGGCCGCTTTGTGGCGTCAATAGCGATCAGGGAATATTGAGCGGAGTTGGCACATTGACCACGCTGTTGTTGCCCAACTGGCCTTCGATATTGCGGCCCCAGGCCCACAGTGTGCCGTCGGACAGCACGCCGACGCTGTGGCCGGCACCGGCCGCCACTTTGACCCAGCTGTTGACGATGCCGATCTGGAATGGCGAGGTGATCGAGGAAACATCCTGGTCGCCCAGCTGGCCGTCGACATTCGAGCCCCAGGCCCACAGCGTGCCGGCGTTGCGGATCGCCAGGCTGTGCTGGCCTCCGGCCGCGATCGAGCCCCAGTCATTGGCCAGCCCGATCCGGGTCGGCGTCGTCGCATTGGTCAGCGATTCGATGCCCAGCTGGCCCACGTCGTTCAGGCCCCAGGCAAACAGGGCGCCATCGGCGCGGATCGCCAGCGTGTGGCCCAGTCCGGCCGCGACCGAGGCCCAGGTGGTGGTGCCGACGGCGGCCGGCCGCAGGCCATCCGTTGTAGTGCCATTGCCCAGCTGGCCATCCGCGTTGCCGCCCCAGGTGTACAGTTCGCCGCTGACGCTGCGACCCACGCTGTGCGAGCCGCCGGCCGACACCGATTCCCAGATGATGGCGGGCGTTACCGGTGCCGTGACGGCCACCACGATCTTGGTGGGGACCAGCCTGTCGATATTGGTGCCATCGCCCAGCTGGCCATTGAAGTTGCGGCCCCAGGCCCACAGCGTGCCGTCGGCCTTGACGGCCAGCGTATGGGCCTTGCCGGCAGAGACATAGACGTAATTGGTGCCGGTGACCTGCTTCGGCGTGGCACGGTCGACCGTGGTGCCGTCGCCCAGCTGGCCGTTCTGGTTGAAGCCCCAGGTCCACAGGGTGCCGTCGTTGCGGATGGCGGCGGTGTGGAATTCACCGGCCGAAATGACTTTCCAGGTCGACGCCGTGCCGATCACGGTCGGCGCCAGCTTGTCGAGCGTGCTGCCGTCGCCCAGCTGGCCGGAACGGTTCCAGCCCATGCCGTACAGGGTGCCGTCAGCCTTGCGCAAAATGGTGTGGGCGCCGCCGGCGGCCACCGTGACCCACGGTGCGCGGATGGTCAGCTTGGTGGTGGCGGTGATGGTGCCCGATTTGGCGGTGATGGTTTCGACGCTGCCGAGCTTGCCGGTGGCCAGGCCGGTCGTGGCCAGCGTCACCTTGGTGGTGCCGCCAGCGGCGCTCCAGGTGACATCGGCGCCGCTCAGGGCCGCGGTCTTGCCGTCGGAATAAGTGCCGGTCGCGACGAACTGCACGGTCGTGCCGACCTGTATCGACGAGTCGGCCGGCGTGATCGCGATCGAGGTCAGGGTCGGTGTCGCCGGCGTCGTCGTGGTGGAAGAGCCGCCGCCCCCGCCGCCGCAACTCACCAGCAGGGCAAGCACGGGTAGCATGGCCAGGGCAGCGAGGCGGTTCATTGTCTTTTTCATGTTCTGTTCCACGTAGCAATTAGTTGGACTGACGGCGCAGGCAATGCCCACCAGCTTATTGAACAGTCTAGCAGCGCGGACGCAGCGGCAAACGGCCGAATAGGGGCGGTTTACGGGCTTATCTTGGGGCTGGCGGGCACGCGGGACGGGCTGGCAGGATCTGCGGGGAGCCACCGCCTGGGCCGGTCCGCGTGGGTAGCGCAGCTGCCCACGCTACTTGCGGCGGGCGGCTTTGGCGGGGGCCGCGGCCGGCTTCCTGACCTTGATGGTCGACAGGATCGACGGGCGCACCGTCGATTCAGGCGCGATGAACGGCGTCGGCGCCGCGGCGCGCGCGCTGGCGCGCTTTGGCTTTGCTTCAAACTTGTCGGGCGTGCCGGCGCCGGCCACCTGGCGCTTGCGCTCGCCTGCCGACAGGCCACCTTCTTCCCCGTTGGTCCAGCTTGGCACGAGGTGCTTGTCGCCATTGCCGATCAGGTCGCCACGGCCCATCTTGACCAGGGTTTCGCGCAGGATCGGCCAATTGGCCGGGTCCTGGTAGCGCAGGAAGGCTTTGTGTGCCTTGCGCGACTTGCCGCTCTTGGCCGTTTCGACCACTTCCGAGTCTTCGGTGACCTTGTGCAGCGGGTTGCGCTTGCTGTGATACATCGCCGTGGCCATCGACATCGGCGTCGGCGTGAAGGTCTGCACCTGGTCGAGCTTGAAGTTGTTCTTCTTCAGCCACAGGGCCAGATTGAGCATGTCTTCATCGGTGGTGCCCGGGTGGGCCGCGATGAAATACGGGATCAGGTATTGCTTCTTGCCGGCCTCGGCCGAGAACTTGTCGAACATCGCCTTGAACTCGTCGTAAGCGCCGATGCCCGGCTTCATCATCTTCGACAAGGTCGCTTCTTCGGTGTGTTCCGGCGCGATCTTGAGCAGGCCGCCGACGTGGTGGGTCACCAGTTCCTTGACGTATTCGGGCGAACGCACGGCCAGGTCGTAGCGCAGGCCGGAACCGATCAGGATCTTCTTGATGCCGGGGATGGCGCGCGCCTTGCGGTACACCGAAATGAGCTTGCTGTGATCGGTGCCGAGGTTGACGCAGATGGTCGGGTAGACGCACGACAGGCGGCGGCAGGTTTGCTCGATCTGCTTGTCCTTGCAGGCGAGCCGGTACATATTGGCAGTCGGGCCGCCCAGGTCGCTGATGGTGCCGGTGAAGCCCTTGGTCTTGTCGCGCACGTGCTCGACTTCGCGCAGGATCGACGGCTCCGAGCGGCTCTGAATGATGCGCCCTTCGTGCTCGGTGATCGAGCAGAAGGTGCAGCCGCCGAAGCAGCCGCGCATGATGTTGATCGAGAAGCGCACCATTTCCCAGGCCGGGATGTGGGCGTTGCCGTAGCTCGGGTGGGGCGCGCGCGTGTAGGTCAGGTCGTAGACGCCGTCCATCTCGTCCATTGCCAGCGGCAGCGGCGGCGGATTGAGCCAGACATCGCGCTCGCCATGCTGCTGCACCAGCGCCCTGGCATTGCCCGGGTTCGATTCGAGGTGCAGCACGCGCGAGGCGTGGGCGTACATGACGGGGTTGGCGGCCACCGTTTCAAAGGCAGGCAGACGGACCACGGTCTTGGCGGCCTTTTGCCTGGCCGCTGCGATCCGCTGTTCGCGCGTCATGATGATGATCGGCTTGATGAGCTCGGCTTCCGCTGCCTTGGCGTCGGTCGAGCACGACTCCTTGTCGTCCGGCGCCATCGCATACGGGTTCGGGTGCGGGTCGACCTTGCCCGGCACGTCGATGCGGGCCGAGCCTGTTTCGGTCCACTCGTCGTCCGGAGTCCAGCCGTGCGGAACCATGAAGGCGGTGCCGCGCAGGTCGCGGATGTCGCGGATGTGCTCACCCTGAGCCAGGCGGTGGGTCAGGTCCACCAGCGCCCGTTCGGCATTGCCGAACAGCAGGATGTCGGCCTTCGATTCGGTCAGCACCGAGCGGCGCACCTTGTCCGACCAGTAGTCGAAGTGGGCGATGCGGCGCAGCGACGCCTCGATCGAGCCGATCACGACCCGCACGCCGGGGAAGGCTTCGCGGCAGCGCTGGGCGTAGACGGTCACGGCGCGGTCGGGCCGCTTGTTCGGCTCGGCGTTGGGCGTGTAGGCATCGTCCGAGCGGATCTTGCGGTCGGCCGTGTAGCGGTTGACCATCGAGTCCATATTGCCGGCGGTGACACCCCAGTACAGGCGCGGCTTGCCGAGCGCGCGGAACGGCTCGGCCGACTGCCAGTCCGGCTGTGCAATGATCCCCACCCGGTAGCCCTGCGCCTCGAGCAGGCGACCGATCAGGGCCATGCCGAAACTCGGATGGTCGATATAGGCGTCGCCGGTGACGAGGATGACGTCGCACTGGTCCCAGCCCAGCACGTCCATCTCGGCGCGGGTCATGGGGAGGAAAGGCGCGGCGACAGCGCGGCTGGACCGTTTCGGGACGGTCGCGAACAGATTGGCGGGAGAACTCATGATGCGCCCATTGTATCGAAAAAAGCGTTATTTTTCAATCACTTGTAGAATTCTGCGATTCAATTTGAATAAGCTTGTTCCGACTGCTATAAATAAGTGTGACCCTTTGAGGAGAATGTCATGCTGCGCAGAATCTATTACATGTTGCCCAATGTGCCCGCCGCCCGTGCCCTGCTCGATGAATTGCTGTTGGCCAGGGTCGAGGAGAAGCGCATGCACTTCCTGGCCAAGGAAGGCACCCTGAGCAACGATATGCCGAGCGCGAACTTCCTGCAAAAGACCGATATCGTGCACGGCGCCCAGCTGGGCCTGATGATCGGCGGCGCCACCGGCATGATCATCGGCACCCTGCTGGTGATGTTCCCGCCGGAAGGATTGACGATCCAGACCATGGCCATCCTGCTGGCCGGCCTGGGCGGCGCCCTGTTCGGCGCGTGGGCGTCGGGCTTGAATGGGGCAGCCGTGCCGAATTCACGGCTGGCGATGTTTGCCGAGAGGATAGAACGGGGCGAAGTGCTGCTGATACTCGACCTGCCGGTCTGGAAAATACAGGAAGTCGAAGACCTGGTTGCGGCAAGGCATCCGGAAATCCGGTTCGGCGGGCAAGAACCGAGTATGCCCGCTTTCCCGTAGGGTTAAGATTCAGATCCCCATCGCGCCCAGGATGCTTGACAGTTCGCGCAGCGCGGGCTCGAGCCGGGGGTGCTGGGCGGCGAAGCGCGCCGTGATTTCCTGCGTCCGTTCGGCCAGGCCATAGGTGGTTGACTCGCCGTCTTCGGGCGGCTGTTCGAGCAGGGCCTTGATGTCGTGGTCGAGGGTCCTGAGCAGTTCCAGCAACTCCTCGTCGACTTCGTCGGCCGACGATAAACTGGCATGCAAGGATTTGAGGCTGTCCTTCAGGCTGGCGGTGCTGTTTTGCATGATGTTGCTCCGGTAATCAAAGTGGGGTAGCGAGATACAATTCTTCGACGCGGGTGCGGGCCCACGGCGTCTTGCGCAAAAACTTCAGGCTCGACTTGATGCTCGGCTCGCTGATAAAGCAATTGATTTCTATATGGCGGCCCAACTGGTCCCAGCCATAGTAGTCAACCAGCCGGGTCAGGATAGCTTCCAGGGTCAAGCCGTGCAAACGCGGATCGCTCATTGCTGCTGTTTTCCTGATTTGATGTATGTTTCCACTGTAGCACTGAATGGCTAGGGTGGGTAAGGCACTTACCCACGCGTTCAGCCTGAATCAAGCTGGCTCGGCGCGTGGGTACGAATGCCGTACCCACCCTACAAGACCGTGTGCTCAGTTCAAGCCACGGCGCTCGAGCAGCGGCTCGATCTTGGCATCGCGGCTGCGGAAGTTGCGGAACAGGTCAAGCGCGTCCGCACTGCCGCCACGCGACAGCAAGGTCTTGCGGAAATGATCGCCGTTCTTGCGCAGCATGCCGCCCTGTTCGATGAACCACTCCACCGTGTCGGCGTCGAGCTTCTCGCTCCACAGGTAGGAGTAATAGCCGGCCGAATAGCCGCCGCCCATGCTGTGCGAGAAGTAGCCGGTGCGATAGCGCGGCGGCACCGGAGCGAAGTCCACGCCGGCTTGCTTGAGCGCCTGAGCTTCAAAGCTCAGCACATCGGTCGGCACCTGGGCCGGCGTCAGCTGATGCCAGCGCTGGTCCAGCAGCGATGCCGCCAGATACTCGGTGGTGGCAAAGCCCTGGTTGAACTTCTTGGCGGCGAGCACCTTGTCCAGCAATTGCTTCGGCATGGCTTCGCCGGTCTTGTAGTGCTTGGCGTAGTTCTTCAGCACATCCGGCCAGGTCTGCCACATCTCGTTCACCTGCGACGGATACTCGACGAAGTCGCGCGGCACATTGGTGCCGGAGAAGCGCGGGTACTTCACGTTCGAGAACATGCCATGCAGCGCGTGGCCGAATTCATGGAACATGGTCTTGACTTCGTCGTGGGTCAGCAAGGTCGGCTCGCCCTTTGGCGGCTTCGGCACATTGAGGTGGTTGGCCACCACCGGCAAGGTCCCCATCAGCTTGGTCTGCGACACGTATTCGTTCATCCAGGCGCCACCGCGCTTGTTGCCGCGTGCATAGAAGTCGGTCAGGAAGATCGCCAGTTGCTTGCCGTTGGCGTCGAACACGTCATAGACGCGCACGTCCGGATCGTACACCGGCAAGTCCTTGCGCTCCTTGAAGGTCAGGCCGAACACCTTGGTGGCCGCGAAGAACACGCCGTTGACCAGCACATTATTCATTTCATAGTAAGGCTTGAGCTGGCTGGCATCGAAGCTGTACTTGGCTGCGCGCACCTTGTCGGTGTAGAAGGCCCAGTCGTGGGCTGCCACTTCAAAGCCGCCCTTTTCCGCGTCGATGATCTTCTGGATCTCGGCCGCTTCCTTGCGCGCATTGGTGACGGCCGGCTTGGCCAGTTCGGCCAGCAGCTTGTTGACGGCCGTGGTGTCCTTGGCGGTCTGGTCTTCGAGCGAGTAGGCCGCGTAGTTCGGGTAGCCGAGCAGGTTGGCGCGCTCGGCGCGCAGAGTGGCGAGCTTGATGACGATGCCGCGGTTGTCGAATTCGCCGCCCTTGGTGGAGCGCTTCAGCGACGCTTCCATCAGGCGCTGGCGGGTGGCGCGGTTCTTCAGCACGGCCATATTGGCCTGGCCCGAGGTATTGGTCAGCGCGATCATGAACTTGCCGTCCATGCCCTTGGCTTTGGCCGCTGCTGCAGCGGCGTCGATGGCGGCGTCCGACATGCCGTCCAGCTCGGCGCGGGTATCGACCACCAGCGCCGATGCATTGGTTTCTTTCAGCAGGTTCTGGCTGAACGCCGTTTGCAGCGTGGCGGTTTCGCCGTTCAGTGCCTTGAGCTTGGCCTTGTCGGCCATCGACAGCTTGGCGCCGGCGCGCACGAAGTCGGTGTGGTAGCGCTTGAGTAAGTGCAGCGACTCGGCGTCGAGCTTGAGGCTGTCGCGCTTGTCGTACAGCGCCTTGACGCGCTGGAACAGCTTGTCGTTCAGGTAGATCGCGTCGGCATGGGCGGCGAGCTTGGGCGACATCTCGACATCGACTTTGTCGAGTTCGTCATTGGTGTTGGCGCCGGACAGGTTGCTAAACACATTGTTGACGCGGGTCAGCAGCTGGCCGCTGCGCTCCATCGCGACGATGGTATTTTCAAACGTCGCCGGCTGCTTGTTGTTGGCGATCGCGTCGATTTCCGCGATCTGCACCGCCATGCCGTGCACGTAGGCCGGCTTGAAGTGTTCATTCTTGATCTTGTCGAACGCAGGATACTGGAGCGGCAGGGTGCTTGGCTTGGCGAACGGGTTGCTCGCTTCGAGGCCCGCGGTCGGGGCGGCAATGGCCAGCTGGGCAAACGCCACGCTGGCGGCGAGCAAAATCATTTGAGGATGTTTCATGGCATCTTTCACGATCGGGAAAAAATGCTGCAACGGGTGGTTGCAGCGCTTGGCCGACGATCATAGCAGGATGCCAATGGCCCGTCACCGGGCCGGGTGTGGTGATTTTGCCAAAGTACCGGCCTAATGCTGCAGATGTTTCTCGATGCGGCGATCCGGTACCAGCCACATCAGGGCGACAGCAACGTAGATGGCAAAGCCGAGCAAGGGGTGGACGAAGGTCAGGGCGATTGCCCCAAGGTAAGAAATGACCGAGACCTTGCCCTTCCAGTCCTTGCCGATGGCCACGGCCAGCGCCGCGTTGCTGTGTTCGCCGTGGGTCAGGCAATAGGCCAGGATGGTGTAAGCCAGGCCGCACATCAGCAGCACCAAGCCATAAAAGGCGACCGGCAGCGTGGCAAAGTGGTTCTCGCCCATCCAGCCGGACACAAAGGGGATCAGGGATAGCCAGAACAGCAGGTGCAGGTTGGCCCACAGCACGCGGCCACTGACGTGGCTGACAGCGTGCAGCATGTGGTGGTGGTTGTTCCAGTAGATACCGACATAGATAAAGCTGAGCACATAGCTGAGCAGTACGGGCGCCAGCGGCATCAGCACTTCCAGCGAGTCGCCATGCGGCACCTTCAGTTCCAGCACCATGATCGTGATGATGATGGCAATGACGCCGTCGCTGAATGCCTCAAGCCGGTTCTTTCCCATGCATCACTCCATGCGTTTAGTTTGCAAGACCTCGATGTCGCGCGAGTACAGATCTACATCGACGTCCTGAATCAGCCCGAATGAAAGTTTCCGTTCCAGCGAAAAGCCCATCTTCAGCACGACTTTGGCCGAACCATGGTTGTCGGGATGGACCAGGGCAACCAGGCGCCTGAGGCCCAGCGTATCGCGGGCGAAGTCGATCGACGCGACGGCCGACTCGGTCGCCAGGCCTTTGCCCCAGTGTTCCGGCATCAGGCGGTAGCCCAGTTCGGTTTCTTCAATGTCGGCGATGTACTTGACGCCGCTAAAGCCGATGACGTCGCCCGTTTCTTTCAGCACCAGGGCAAAGCGGCCATAGCCGCGCTCTGCGTAGTCCTTGAAGATCACATTGTTCAAGATATCGTGTGCCATGTCGAGCGAGGTGAATGGCGTATTGCCGGCGTAGCGGATCACGTCAGGGTGCGTGTTCATCGCGAACAGCGCTTGCTCGTCGCCCAACTGGAACGGGCGCAGGATCAGGCGTTCAGTTTCAATTATTGTTTTCAAGTCTATTCCGCTTTCCAAAGCATGATGAGATCTTCATGGACGTCGTGCCCGCCGTGCAGGTGCGCCTTGCCGAGTGCGGCAAAGCCATGCTTGCGGTAGAAGGCAATGGCGCGCACATTGTCTTCGGCCGTGCCGAGCCAGATGCTGTCATAGTTCCAGGCGCGTGCGCTGGCGAGGGCCTGTTCCATCAATCCGGCAGCGACGCCCTTGCCTTGCAGCGCCGGCGCGACATAGAGCCGCCACAGTTGGAGTGGCGCATGCACATGCAGCGACTGCGGCGCATGCTCCTTGCGCAGGAGCAGGTAGCCGACCACTTTGCCGTCGATTTCGGCGACGAAAAAACCCTTCGGATAGTCTGCGATGTCTTGCCTGAACCGCTCGGCCGTCAGCGCCTGGCCCAACAGTTCAGCGAGGCCGGCCAGTTGGCCGGCATCGGCGAGCCTGGCCAGGCGGACCTGGAAGGTGCCGTCGTCAAGCATGGCCAATGCCGTGCTCCTTGAGGATCTCGCCGAATTCGTCGAATTCGCCGGTCTCGAGGTCATAGCACTCGACGCCGTAACCAAGCTCGCTCAATGCGTCGGCGATCGGCTCGAGCTTGGACCAGTCCTTGTCGACCACCAGGCCCAGGCCGTCGCCGCTGCCTTTGACGAGGTACTGCAGCCGGTGCGTCTTGCCATCGACGGCAAGTTCCACCGGATGGGTGACCTGCAGCTCGAAGATGTCGCGCAGGATGTCGACGGTTGTGCTCATTGCCAGTCCCATGCGATGACGCGCCATTCGGGCGACGCGTCGTCAGACTCGATGGTGCGAAAGCCCACCCGCGCGTGGGCACCCAGCGACGGCCCGTTTTGTTCCGACACCTCGGTGGCGATCAGGTCGAAGTCGGCCTGCATCTGCTCGCGCATGGCGCCGTACATCCGGTCGAACACGCCTTGCCCCCGTGCCGGGGCCGCGATGCACACCTGGCCCATGACGAACCAGCGGCTGGAGCGGATCGGCTTGCCGTTGAAGCGCCCTGCTTCGATGGCGTCGAACATCGGATGCAGGAAGGTGAACGGCGCGCGCTGCTGCTCCAGCATGACCAGCGCGTAGCCGGCCACCTTGCCGTCGACCTTGGCGACGACGTGGCGGTAAGGTCCGCTCATCAGGCGCAGCTGCTCGGCCGTGTATTCCATCGTCACGAAGCCCTGGGCCAGCCGCTGCGCATCGGTCAGCGCCTTGCTGTGGTTGATGCGCTGCAGGGCGATGATGCCTTCGAGGTCGGCCTGCGACTCGGACAGTTCGATGGTGACCATGCGGCTCAGTAGTGGGGTGGTTTTTCGTTGGCGGTGCCGGCGCCACCGCTGCTGGCGGCGTTGTCGCGCACGTGGTCGGCCAGCTTGGTCAGCATGCCTTCGAGCCGGTCGATGCGCTTGCTTTGCTGGTACACCACCTGGTTGAGCGACTCGACCAGGTCTTCCTGGTGCGCCAACTTGATTTCGATGTCGATGAAGCGGTCTTCAGTACTCACAGTGGCGGTCCGTCCGATAGGCAAAGCGCCATTATGCCAGCCAGAAGCCGACATCCGGCGGCGGCACCACGCCGACCAGGGTAATGATGTCGTAGGCCGGCTCTTCCGCCAGCGCCGGCTGGACCGCCACCAGGTTGGCGATGACGCTGTCGATCGTGGTCTGGAAAGCGGCGGCGTCGGTGCTCGATGTGACCGTGCTCAGCATGGTTCGTACCGAAGCTGCCGCCGTACTGCCCGAAAACGCCGCTGCCTTGACGCTGGTGTTGAGCGCAAAGGTGAAGTTGGACGCGATCGCAAGCTTGTTGTTAACGACGGCCGCGTCAATCTGGCCCTGCGCTGTTGCGTTGACCAAGGCGCCGGACATGATCGACAGCGCGGCATTGGAGCGCGAAGCGCCATTGTCGATCTCGGCGACCCACCAGTCCAGGCCTGTGGCGGCGGGGGCGCGGTTGAACAGGTTCTGGAAGACGCTGGTCACAAATGCCCGCGTGTCGCCGCCATACAGTTTGGTCGACTCGCCGCTGGTACTGAAGCTGTCGATCAGGCTGTGGATGCCGGCATTGGAATTGTAGGCCACTTCCAGGGCCGAGAAGTCCTGCGGCGCCCCCAGCGCCGTCATTTGGCTCTGGAAATTGGCCAGGCCCGAGAAGTCTGCGGCGCGGCCAAAGTAGGCCAGGTAGAGCGCCTGCACGGCGCTGTCGTACTGGACCTGCAGCGAGGCGTCGGAGAATTTCAGGGACTCGACGGTCGCCACGCTGTCGGTGCCGTCGCCGCTGGCGCGCGCGTCGACTACCTTGTAGCCGGTGCCGGACTTGGTGATGACGTAATTGCTGCGCCCGCCCGTGAAGATGACGAGGTCGACGCCGTCGCCGCCGTTGATGGTGTCGTTGCCGCCGCCGCCGGTCAGGCTGTCGTTGCCGCCGGCGCCGTCGAGCCGGTCCGCATTGCCGGTGCCGACCAGGGTGTCGACCACGCCGGTGCCGGTGATGTAGCGGCCGCCGGTGGCCGAGTTGATGCCGAGCGCGCCGCGCAGGCCGTCGCCGCCATACAGCCAGTTCAGCGCGGCGATATCGTATTCGCTGAAGGTCGAGTAGGGCCCGCCTTTCTCGGTGTAGGACATCAAGGTGAAGCTGGTGTTGTCGGTGGCGGACGGCAGGCGCGGCGTATCCTCGAACGGGTGCTTCAGGCCCAGCATATGACCCAGCTCATGGAGCAGGGTTTCATAGCCGTAGGTCCCCGCGGTCAGAGTGCTGTTCTCGGTCTTCCATTCGACGTTGTCGAGATATACATAGGCGTTGGCCGAATACCGGGTCAGCTCGTTGGTGCTGGTATTGAAGTTGTAGCTGGTACTCCAGCTGGTCAGGCCGCTGGTGCTGGCGCCGTCGATATCGATATTGGCCAGGTGGATGTCGGCCGCCGTGCCGTCGCTGGTTTCGGTGAAGGTGATGCCGGTCACGGTCGTCAGGTAGGCCATTGCCGCGCGGGCACGCACCATCTGCGCGTCGCTAAAGGCGGCCTGGCCGGTCTTGGTGCTCTCGTTGCCGCTGGCCACCGAGAACGTGTACTTGAGCGTATTGGTGGTTGCTGTGACGTAGTTCCAGTGCGGTCCCGAATCGAGCAGGGCGTCGATGTGGTTATAGGTGGAAAAAGGGGTGGTGTTGTCGACGTCGGAAACGGTTGCCATAGTAGGAGCGCTCGGGAAAGTTAATTCGAATAAGTAAAGTATTTCCTTCTAGCACAGCCGTGTCAATTGAAATAAGTTGCCGACGCCCGTTCAGGCGGCCGGCTTGGGCGTGGCCAGCAATGCTTTCATTCTGGCAAGTCTTTCCTTGGGCGAAATAACTTCGGCTTCGGTCGGCACCGCGTCGCCGACGTCGAGCGCCATTTCCTTGATGAAGCGCGACACGTCGCAGTGGACCAGTTCGCCGGCGCGCTTGCGCTTCTTGCACCAGGTCAGCTGCAGCGTGCGCTGGGCGCGTGTGATGCCGACGTACATCAGGCGCCGCTCTTCCTCGATGCGGGCGCCG
Organism: uncultured bacterium; assembly: GCA_965233055.1. Lineage (GTDB taxonomy): Bacteria > Pseudomonadota > Gammaproteobacteria > Burkholderiales > Burkholderiaceae_D > Telluria_A. Next base: position 56,659 of record CBDDRJ010000118.1, on the reverse strand, counting down.
ATGGTCTCGGCCGGCGCGTCGGCGTCGCCCTTGTGCGGCAGGATGCCTTCCTCGACGCCGACCAGGAATACGTGGGGGAATTCCAGCCCCTTCGATGCGTGCAGGGTCGACATGCGGACGGCGTCGGGCTCTTCGTCCTTGCCTTCGAGCATGGTCATCAGGGCCACCATCTGGGTCAGCTCGAGCACATTCTTTTCCTCGCCCGACTTGTCCTTGCCACCGCAGCCGCGCTCCTTGAGCCAGTTGATGAATTCCATCACGTTCTGCCATTTGCTCTGGGCGGCGCGCTCCTCGAAGGCGTCGTACAGATAACCTTCATAGTTGATCTCTTTCATCATGTCGTCGAGCACGGCTGCCGCGTTCTCGCCGCTGCCCGACGGGCCCGGGCGCGAGGCGCGCGACTCGAGGCCATTGATGAAGTCGCAGAACTGGCGCAGCGGCAGCAGCTGGCGGTCGGGCAGCTTGGCTTCGATGCCGCCCTTGAACACGGCTTCGAACAGCGAGCATTGCCACTGGCCCGAGAACGCGCCCAGCACTTCCAGCGTCGACTGGCCGACCCCGCGGCGCGGCGTGGTGACGGCGCGGATGAAGGCAGGGTCGTCGTCGGCATTGGCGATCAGGCGCAGGTAGCTGATGATGTCCTTGATTTCGGCCTTGTCGAAGAAGCTCTGGCCGCCCGAGATGGTGTAGGGGATGCGCTCCTTGCGCAGCGACTGCTCGATCACGCGGGCCTGGTGGTTGCCGCGGTAAAGGATGGCGTAGTCGGTCCACTTGTTCTTGCGCTCGAAGTGGTCGGCCGAGATCATGATGGCAACCTGTTCCGCCTCCTGGTCGTCGCTGTGCATGCCGAGCACCTTGATCGGCTCGCCCAGCCCGTGCTCGGACCACAGCGCCTTGTCGAACAGCTTGGGGTTGTTCGAGATGACGGCATTGGCCGCCTGCAGGATGCGCATGGTCGAGCGGTAGTTCTGTTCGAGCTTGATGATGCGCAGGTCGGGGAAGTCCACTTCCAGCGTCTTGAGGTTTTCCACCGTCGCGCCGCGCCACGCATAGATGGCCTGGTCGTCATCGCCGACGGCGGTAAACATCGGCTTCTTGCCGATCCCGGTCACCATCAGCTTGACCAGCTCGTACTGGCAGGTATTGGTATCCTGGTATTCGTCGACCAGCAGGTAGCGCAGGCGGCGCTGCCATTTGTCGCGCACCGGTTCATTATTGCGGAACAGTTCGACCGGCAGGCGGATCAGGTCGTCGAAGTCGACCGCCTGGTAGGCCGACAGCGTGGCCACATAGCTGCGGAAGATGCGCGCGGCCTGGGCTTCGTCCTCGTCCTTGGCCTGCCGGATGGCGTCCTCGGGGTCGACCAGGCCGTTCTTCCACAGCGAGATCGCGGTCTGGATGCGGCGGATCAGCTGCTTGTCGGTGGTGATGGCCAGGTCCTGCACCAGCGAGAAGCAGTCGTCGCTGTCCATGATCGAGAAGCGGTCCTTGAGTCCCAACGCATTGCATTCCTGGCGCAGGATCTTCACTCCCAGCGAGTGGAAGGTCGATACCGTCAGCTGCTTGGCCTGGCGCGGCTGCTTGAGCAGCTTGGCGATGCGCTCCTGCATTTCGAGCGCGGCCTTGTTGGTGAAAGTCAGCGCGGCGATGGTGCGCGGGTCGTAGCCGCGGTTCTCGATCAGGTGGGCGATCTTCTGGGTGATCACGCGCGTCTTGCCCGAGCCCGCGCCGGCCAGCACCAGGCAGGGCCCGTCCAGGTACAGGACGGCCTCGCTTTGCGGGCCATTCAGGCCGAACTGTGGGGCATTGGACATGGGCGGAGACTTGGACGGTGGGACGACCGTCATTGTAGCCTACCGCCGCGTGGGTTCGATGAGTCCGAACCCACGCGGACCTAGAGTAGCGCTTCGCAATTATTGAAGCCATGCAAGCGTGTCCTTTTTTGCCATACGTCGCTGCAAATCCTCGCGATAGACCAGCTATCGCTGCGGTTTGCGCCTAGTCTGGCAAAAAAATCCATCGCTTCCATCGCTCCTCCAATTACGAAGCACTACACTAGAATCCCGCCAGCACGATCTTGCCGATGGTGTGCTTGCCTTCCAGCGCCGCATGGGCGCGCCGCAGATTGGCCGCATTGATCGTGCCGAACGCTTCGCCCAGCGTGGTCACCAAGGTGCCGGCGTCGACCAGGCCGGCCACTTCGTTCAGCAGGCGGTGCTGTTCGATCATGTCGGCGGTCCCGAACTGCGAACGGGTGAACATCAGCTCGAAACCGAAGCTGGCGCTCTTGCCGAACAGGCGCTCGAGCGCCAGCGGCCGGGTGTTGCCGACGATGCTGACGATCCTGCCCTGCGGCGCGATGGCCTCGGCCACGGCATCGAAGTGCTGGTCCAGTTCATTGAGGACCAGGATGTAGTCGACGGCCGGCAGGCCGAGCGCCTTGAGTTGAAGCGGCATGTCGCCGCTATGGTCGATCACTTCATGTGCGCCCAGTTTGCGCACCCAGGCGTTTGACGCTGCGCGCGAGGCGGTGGCGACCACGCGCAGGCCGGTCAGCCTGGCGGCCAGCTGGATCGCGATCGAGCCGACCCCGCCGGCGCCGCCGATGATCAACAGCGATTTGCCGGCCGCGCCGTGCCCGTGTTTAACGCCGAGGCGGTCGAACAGGGCTTCCCAGGCGGTGATCGCGGTCAGCGGCAGCGCTGCCGCTTCCTCGAACGACAGCGTGGCCGGCTTGCGGCCGGCGATGCGCTCGTCGACCACGTGGAACTCGCTGTTGGCGCCAGGGCGCACAATGCTGCCGGCGTAGTAGACCGCGTCACCCGCCTTGAACAAGGTGACTTCGCTGCCGACCGAAACGACAGTGCCGGACACGTCCCAGCCGAGCACCTTCGGTGCGATGTCGGCCGGGGCAGCGCTTTGGCGCACCTTGTAGTCGACCGGGTTGACCGAGATCGCCTCGACCTTGACCAGCAGGTCGCGCGGACCAGAGCTGGGGGTGGGCAATTCGATGTCTTGCAGCGCTGCGGGGTCGGTGATTGGTAGCGAGCGGGTCAGTGCGATGGCTTTCATCGGGTTTCCTGGTGTGGTGAAGAAAGATGCCAGTGTATTTCTCGCCAATTGATTTGATAATTGGCATAATCATGAAATAGCTTTTCATCAAAACAATATAATGCCGCTCGACCTGACCGACGTCGCCCTGTTTGCCCGCGTCTGCGCCACCCGCAACCTGTCCGCGGCCGGGCGCGAGTTCGGGCTGTCGCCGGCCGCTTCCAGCGCCCGCCTGGCGGGGCTCGAGCGCGAGCTCGGTGCCCGCCTGCTGCACCGGACCACGCGCAAGATTGCGCTGACCCAGGACGGCGAGACCTTCCTGGTGCACGCAATGGCGCTGCTGGACGCGGCCGAGCAGGCCGTGTCGGCCGTCGGCAGCGGTCACGCGGCGCCGCAGGGCTTGCTGCGGGTGGCGGCCTCGGTTTCGTTCGGACGCCAGTACATCGTGCCGGCGCTGGCCGCCTTCCTCGAGCTGTACCCCGGCATCCGGCTCGACTTGCGCCTGTCCGACCGGATGATCGACCTGGCGGTGGACGGCATCGACGTCGCCATCCGCATCGGCCCGCTGCGCGATTCGGCGCTGGTGGCGCGCACGCTGGCGCCGAGCCGCCTGATCATTTGCGCTTCACCTGCCTATCTGGACCGGCACGGCGCGCCGGCCACGCCGGACGAACTGGCGCGGCACCAGTGCCTGGTGCTCGACAGCATGAACCCGTGGCTGTTCCGCTCGCCGGACGGCGGCATCGCCAGCGTGCGGGTCAGCGGCCGCCTGCACAGCGACAATGGCGAAGCGCTGCGCGACGCCGCCATCGATGGCCTCGGCATCGCGCTGCAGGCGACCTGGGCCACGACCCGGCAATTGCGCAGCGGCGCTCTGGTGGCCCTGCTGCCGGACTATCCGGTCGCGGTCCTGTCGGTGGTGTCGGCGCAGTACCTGAACCGGCACTTCCTGCCGCCCAAGACGCAGGCCTTCATCGATTTTTTTGCCGAACGCTTCGGCCCGCAGCCATTCTGGGACCAGGGCCTGCCCGTCTAGGGAGCCTGCGGCGTCCTCACAAATCCCCACGCCGGCGGGGGCATGCGTTACCATCGTGCTTATACGGCGCGAGAGACGCCATCACCGGACCGAAGCATCATGAAATTTGAACACCTCATCGAGATCAACGACCCTCTCAATCCGCTCATCGACACCATCAGCCGCGAGCAGTTATGGCGCGGCCTGGTGCTGCGCGCCGACACGCCGAAGTTGTTCGTGCCCCACCTCGACGAATGCGATATCGACGCGCGCACCGAGACCAGTTTCCGGCGCCGCCTGCGCTATGGCGAACTGGTGGTGGAAGATGTGGTGATCCTGACGCCGCTGCACCAGGTGCGCTATGAGGTCGCGGCCCAGAAGGAGATCAGCGCGTCGAGCCTGACGATGACGATCGAGGCGCCGTCGGAGCACACGCTGTTCGTGCGCTTCCAGTACGACGACGGGCATGACGCGGCGACCGACGCCGCCAACGCGATGTATGACGAATTCAAGCGCTCGGCCTACCACGAGGCCGACATCGACACGATCCGCATCGTGCGCGAACTGGCCAGTGCAGGCCGGCTCGATGCCGCTTATTTGAACTAAGGTAGGGTGGGCACCGCGTGCCCACGCGGATGCCAACTTGATGCCTGCTTCACTCGTGGGCACGCACGCCAACTCGGCGCGTACGTCACGCGTGGGTACGCACGCCAACTCGGCGCGTACGTCACGCGCGGGTACGCACGCCAACTCGACGCGTACGTCACGCGTGGGTACGCACGCCAACTCGGCGCGTACGTCACGCGTGGGTACGCACGCCAACTCGGCGCGTACGTCACGCGTGGGTACGCACGCCAACTCGACGCGTACGTCACGCGTGGGTACGCAGTACCCACCCTACGGAAATCAGGCGGCCGCGACGCGGCCCCACAGCTGGTCGAGCTTGACCATGATCGACGCCTGCGCTTCGTTGAGCACTTCGCGGATGGCGTGGCTGTCGACCTTGGTGTCGCGCCGGATCAATACGTCGAGCGGGGCGCCGCGCGGGCCGACCAGCGCGTCGACGATCGGCGTGGTGGTGTTGAGGCCCTTGCGGGTGACGACGCCGATTTCGCCGTTGAGCAGGCGCACAAAGGTGCCGATCGGGTAGCAGCCCAGTTCCTGGATGAACACGGCGGCGAGCTGGCTTGACACGGTGCTCTTGCCTTCGAGCAGGATGTCGCGCAGCGCCGCGTTCGGCAGCATCGGCTTGCGATAGCAGCGCGACGACACGCGCGCGCAGTAGCGGTCGGCCAGCGACACGATCTTGGCCACCATCGGGATCTCGTCGCCCTTCAGCTTGGCCGGGTAGCCGGTGCCGTTCTCGTTTTCGTGGTGCATCAGCACGCAGTCGAGCAAGCCCTGGTCTTCGATGCCGGCGCGGCGCAGCATGTCGGCGCCGATCTGCGGATGCTGGCGGATCAGCGCGCAGTCGTCGGTGCTCAAAGGGTTTTGCGTGTTTTGCAGGCGTTCCTGGTGTTCGAGCATGCCGACATTCATCGTCAGCGCGCCCAGCACGGCCAGCATCAACTGCTCCGGCGGCAGCTTCATCGCGCGCGCCAGCAGCAGCGCGACGATCGACGTGTCGAGGCTGTGGCGCACGCAGTACGGGCCGGCCTGCTGGTTGTGCAGGATGCAGGCCAGCGCGACGTCCGGGTGCAGGTCGACCGCCGCCATGACGGAGCGGGCAATGTCGTCAAGCTTCAGGCGCGGATTGGTGGCGCGGCCGAGCGCAATCTCGGCCAGCACCAGCTGCAGCCGGCGATTGGCCAGGTTCAGCATGCGCAGCACCGATGGCGGCTCTTCGGCCGCATTGCGCACGGCCTCGTCCTGCGCGACCCGGCCGCGCTTGAGCAAGTTCTCAATTTGCTTCATGCTGGAAATTTCATAACCTTTGCGTGCCAGCAAGCCACCGCCGTCACCATAGACGTCCCAAGGCAGCGGTTTGCCGACCTCAAGTTCGCTCTGGGTAATTTCTCTCATTCTTATGTCTCCTGATTTTATTGCACCCACTGCTGTTCAGCGGGTTTCCTGATTGTTGTCCGGGTTTGCGGACGGGGTGTTGCTTTCCATCATTACTTGAACACACTATGTGCCCGGGGTGCAATCCGGGCACGGCGCCGTGTTCTGCGCCGATTCGATATGGGTGTCGAGTTCGCGCAACGCGGTGCGCACGCCTTCCTCGACCACCGGGTGGTAATAGGGCAGCTCGAGCATTTGCTTGACCGTCATGCGCGCCTGGCAGGCCCAGGCCAGCAGGTGGGCCAGGTGCTCGGCGCGCGGGCCGGCCATTTCGGCGCCGAGGAAACGGCCGCTGCCGAATTCGCCATAGACGCGCAGCATGCCGTGGTTCTGCAGCATGACGCGCGAGCGGCCCTGATTTTCGAACGAGACGCTGCCGATGGCGAATGGCGGCATGCCTGCGCCGCACAGGGCGCGAAAGCTGGCGCCGACGGTGGCGATATTCGGCTCGGTGAAGGCGATCGTCAGCGCGGTGCGGCGCAGGCCGGGCTCGACATCGGGGAAGCGGGCCGCGTTGTCGCCGGCGATGCGGCCCTGGTCGGCCGCCTCCGGCAGCACCGGCCGCTCGTTGCTGGCGTCGCCGGCGATGAAGATGCCGCTGGCGCCGCATTGCATGGTGCTGCCGTCGAACAAGGGAATGCCGGCGTCGTCCAGCGCCAGCCCCGCATGCTCGATGCCGATGCCGGTCACGTTCGGGGTGCGGCCCACGGCCACCAGCACCTTGTCGAAGCGCGCGCTGCGGATCGCGCCGGCGCCATCGACTGTCGTCAGGATCACCTGCGTGCCATCCTGCTCGGCCGCCAGCACGCTATGCTGGAAGCGCAGGTCCAGCTCCAGCGTCAGCGCCTTGGCGGCGGCGGCGACGACGTCGGGGTCGGTCAACTGGGCCACGCTGGCGCCGCGCGCATACAGCGTCACCTGCACGCCAAGCCGTGCCAGCGCCTGGCCCAGTTCGAGGCCGATGACGCCGCTGCCGACCACCGCTACCGAGGCGGGCAGGTCGTCCCATTCGAACACGTCATCGCTGGTGAAGACACCGGCCAGCTTGCCGGCCAGCGCCGGCGGCATGGCAGGGGTCGACCCGGTGGCGATGACGACGCGCGCGGCATGGACCGTCGTGTGTTCGTCGACCTGCAAGGTGGCAGGGCCGGTGAAGCGCGCATGGCCTCGCAGCTTGTCCTCGGCCGGGATCGCGTTGACGCCATCGAGCACGAAACTGACGAAGCGGTCGCGCTCGACGCGCACGCGCGCCATCACGGCCTGGCCGTCGATGCGCAGCGGGCCCGGATGGACGCCGAAACCGGGCGCGGCGGCCACCGCATGGGCGCTGTCGGCGGCGGCGATCAGGAGTTTGCTGGGCATGCAGCCGACCCGGGCACAGGTGGTGCCGTACGGGCCGCCTTCGATCAGCACGACGCGCTTGCCGTGGGCGCGGGCGGCACGGTAGGCCGACAGGCCGGCCGTTCCGGCACCAATGATGGCGACATCGACGTCAATCTTTTGCATGCTGGCAGATCCGCTTCACAGTGAAAGCAACAAGAATTAATTCACATTTGTGTGACATTCTCACACCCTCTGATCGGCCTTGCTCTGCTGACAAATTGGGCAGCGATTGACATGACAAGGGGGGAGGGAGGCCTATTCTACACAGAATCAGGCGCCGGTCACGCTTTTTGGCGGTGGCCTGAGGCGCTGCCGCCACAATGGTAAATTCACATGCTGTGACAATCTCACACTGATGTTATTTCGACAGCTGCCGCTAAGAATGAGGCAAGGATACGACAGGACATCAGCGCTTCATTGCCTTACTACAACATTAGAGATTAGTATTACTAATCGACGCACATATCAATTAGCACAGCTTATGGGAAAACTGGATTATCGCGGCCTCGCGGTCCTCGATGCAGTGTGCGCCACCGGCAGTTTCGAGAAGGCGGCGCTGGCGCTCGGCATCAGCCAGTCGGCGGTGTCGCAGCGCATCAAGGCGCTGGAAGACGCCACCGGCCGCCTGCTGGTGGTGCGCGGCACGCCCTCGGTGGCGACCGGGCTGGGCCAGCGGCTGGTGGTGCACCACCGCCACGTGCAATTGATGGAAGCCTCGCTCGACATCGACCTGGGCCGCAAGGAAAGCATGCCGCAGCTGGCGCTGGCGGTCGATGCCGATAGCCTGAGCAGCTGGTTCGCCCAGGTGCTGCCGCCGCTGCTGTCGCCGCCGCGCTGCCAGCTGGACCTGCAGCTGGCCGACTTTGATCAGGCATTGAAGCTGGTGCGCGAGGGGGCCGTGTTTGCCTGCGTCGCTGCCAGCAGCTCCGGCTTGCCCGAAACGGCCAACGGCACCACCAGCCGCCCGCTGGGCGTGATGCGCCATGTGTGCGTGGCCACGCCGGCCTTCGCCGCGCACTGGTTCGGCGACGGCTTCTCGGCCGAGGCGGCGCGGCTGGCGCCGGCCGTGACCAACGAGGGCCGCCTGCTGGCCCAGTTTGTGGCGCGCGAACTCGATTTGAACGGGGCCTTCCCGCACCACACGATGCCGGTTTCGGGCGCGCTCGACAGCTGCATCCTCAGCGGCGTCGCCTATGGCCTGATGCCGGAGCTGCTGGCGCTGCGCCATATCGCCGCCGGCCAGCTGGTGGACCTGGTGCCGGACCAGACCCAGGACGTGGCGCTGTACTGGCATAGCTGGAATATCGATACGCCGTTCACGCAGGCGCTCAACGAGCAGGTGATCGACACCGCCCGCAGGACTTTGCTGCAGCCTTAACTACCGCGTGGGCACCGGTCGTCGCACGGTCATTAGTGCGGCGACATGCCCTCCCTACGGTTGCTACCGCTTGGGCACGCAGTGCCCACCCTACGGGTGCTACCGCTTGGGCACCGGTCGTCGCACGGTCGGTAGGGTGGGCACTGCGTGCCCACGCGGGCATTAAACGATCCGCCTCCAGAGCCGCTCGCGCAAAGCCTCGCCGCCCTCCCACGCCAGGCATCCGTAGGGTGGGCACTGCGTGCCCACGCGGGCATTAAACGATCCGTCTCCAGAGCCGCTCGCGCAAAGCCTCGCCGTCCTCCCACGCCAGGCATGGAATGACCAGTGCGCGCTTATTGCGCGGCCCGCCCTGGATGTCGGCTTCAAGCTGCACCAGCCCCAGCCTGCGATCGGCCGGCGCCGTCACCAGTCGGATATTCTGCAGGCGGTCGGCGTGCGCGATCACCCAGTTGCGCCGCCAGATGCCGCTGCGGAACAGCACCAGTCCGCCAGTTTCCGCCACCGCCGCAAAGCGCAGCCAGGCGCGGGTGTACACCACGACCGCGATACCGACCAGCGCATACACCACAAGCAGGTCAGCCAGCGGCACCAACCAGTTGCGCATGGAATCGAGCCAGGCCAGGCCCGCCATCAGCGGCAGCAGCCATTTGGCCTGCTGCCCCAGGCGGCGCCGGAGCGCATTCGGATGGAGCGGACGCCAGTCGAGCGTGTTCCAGTCGAGCTCCGGCAGGCACAGGCGCAGCAGCGCTTTAGCCTGGGCCGGCGTGCCGATCGGCGCCAGCTCGGTGAACTTGCCGCTCGCCTCGATGCCGTTTTCCTCGTCGCGCCCAGTGCCCCCTTCGACGTCGACCGCCAGCCGGCAGCGTTTGAGGCGGCGGTGCATCCAGCTCTCCTGCAGCACAAAGCGCTGCAGGCGCGGCAGGCGCGCCCCCGCCCTGACCTTGGTCGACAGGCCCTGCCGCGTCACCAGGCGCTGGCCGTGCTGTTCCAGCACAAAGCCGTGGTAGCGCATGAAGGCCAGCGCCACCGACAGGATGCGGAACACAACAAAGGCGATCGCAAGCAGCACCAGAGCGGCCATGGCCAGGTTCAGCCAGTGGCCTTCGATGATCTCGGACTGGAGGGTATTGGTGACGCCGCCCAGCGGCAATTGCTGGACAAGGTCGCGCGCGAACTTGCGGGTGATGTCATTGCCCATCAAGCCGCCGAACGCGGCGGCGACCAGCACCGCACCGCGGTTCGACACCAGCCCGAGGCGCACGATCTCGGCCGGCGGCAAGGCGTGCAGCGGCGGCGCGGCGGCAGCCTCGCTGTCGGCCTGGCCGGCCAGGCCGACATCGGCATGACGCAACAGGTCTTCCAGCGTGGCCGCCGCCGCCAGGCTCAGCACCTTCATCACGGCTTCCGGCTTATTGCCGGCGGCGGAATCGAGCTGGACTTCGGTCACGCCGAGCAGGCGGTGCAGGAAACTTTGGCGCTGGCTGACACTTTGTATGCGGCCGAACGGAATGTGGCGCTGGCGCTTGTTGAACAAGCCTTCGCGGATCAGGATCTCGCCATTGCCAACCTGGTAGTGGAACGCGCGCGCACTGAGGATCGAAGACGCCGTCACGATGGTGATCGGCAGGATGATCCACAGTTCCCAGGAATCCGTGCGGCGTCCGAACAGCACGGCGGCCAGCAGCGGAAATCCAACCTGCCTGATCGCCTTGCCGAGATGGAAAATCCACGACAGCGGGTGGAGGCGGAACGCGGAATCAGTCATGGACCAGCGGCTGGCGCGGCAGCAGCGAATTGCGCAGGGCATGGGCCTGCTCGAGCGGCAAACCATAGATGCGGGTGCCGCGGTCATGGGTGCCGGCCGTGTGCAGGGTCAGGCGCGCCATATTCCAGCGCCGGTCCAGCGGCCCCTGGTTGACGTCGATGTGCTGAAGGCGCGAGATCGGCACCATGATCTCGGCCCGCCACCAGACCCCTTTGCGCACGATCACGCCTTCGCCTTCGACCAGCGTGGCGCCGTAGGCGTCGAAGGCGCGCCCGGCATAGATCCAGCCGGCGCCTGCCCATATCACGCCATTGACGGCCAAGATCATGGCCAGCTGCGACTTGGCGCTGAATGCCATGGCGAGGAAGAAGCAGATGGCCGTGCCTGCCAGTACGCAGGCGATCAGGACGGCGATGCGCCACGCCGTGCGCAGCGCGGGCAGTTTGATGATCTCGGTTCGGTTGGACATGGAGGGATCGAATCTGCCATTGAAAATTCGATCATATCAGCAGGGCCGTTAAATATCGAGCGGGTCGACTTCCAGCGACCATTTGACGCGGCCCGCCTTCATGTCGCGCAGGGTGGCGAGCCACAGCTTGAGAAAAGCCTGCAATGCGGGGCGCGACGGCGACTCGACCAGCAGCTGGGCGCGGTCGACGTTGTGCACACGCGTCATGCTCATCGGGATCGGGTCGTTGACGGTGATGCCAAAGTGGTCGATGGCGTCGCGCGCGCTTTCCAGGAAGGCGATGGCGATATCGAGCTCGGGCGCCTCGGCCCGCAGCAGCGCCTGGTACATGAAGGGCGGCAGCATCGCGCTGCGGCGCTCGTCCAGCAGCCCGGTGGCAAAGCGGTCGTAGTCGTGCGCCACCACCGCCGCATACAGCGGATGCTGCACGTAGCGGGTCTGGATCAGCACTTCGCTGGCGCTGCCCCCTTCGTTGCGGGCAGCGCGACCGGCGCGCCCTGCCACCTGCATCAGCTGCGCAAACAGGCGCTCGCTGGCGCGGTAGTCCTGCGAAAACAGGGCGGTGTCCGGATTGAGGATGCCGACCAGGGTCAGCTTTTTGAAGTCGTGCCCCTTGGCCACCATCTGGGTGCCGACCAGGATGTCGACCTCGCCGCGGTGCACCGAGTCGAACGCTGCCTGCGCGCTGCCCTTGCGGCGGGTCGAGTCGGCGTCGATGCGCAGGATGCGCGCCTCAGGAAAGGCTTGCTGCAAGCCTTCCTCGATGCGCTGGGTGCCGCGCCCCATCGGCTGCAGGTCCACATTGCCGCAGGTCGGGCAGGAGCGCGGGATGCGCAGCTCCAGGCTGCAGTGGTGGCAGCGCAGCCGGTTCTCGCCTTTGTGCAGCACCATGAAGGAGGTGCAGCGGGTGCAGTTGCTGATCCAGCCGCAGGCGTCGCACTGGATCACCGGGGCATAGCCGCGCCGGTTCAGGAACAGCAGCGACTGCTCGCCGCGCTCGAGGCGCTGGCGCAACGCGGCCATCAGTGCGGCGGTGATGCCGTCCTTGCCCTTGTCGCGCTCCATGTCGAGCAGGCGCACCTTGGGCAGCACCGCGTCCTTGACGGCGCGCTCGCGCAGCTCCAGCCGCTGGTAGCGCTGGCCCTGGGCGTGGTGCCAGCTCTCCAGCGACGGCGTGGCCGAACCGAGCACGATCGGGATGGCCAGCTGGCGCGCGCGCCACACGGCCAGGTCGCGCGCCGAATAGCGCAGCCCTTCCTGCTGCTTGTACGAGGGGTCGTGCTCTTCGTCGATGACGATCAGCTTCAGCTTCGGCAGCGAGGCGAGGATGGCCAGCCGGGTGCCGAGCACGATGCGGGCGCGGCCCTGGTGCGCGGCCAGCCAGTGCAGCATGCGCTCGCCTTCGGACAGGCTGCTGTGCAGCGTCGCCAGCTTCACGCCGGGGAAACGCGCGCGGATATTGCCCTCGAGCTGGGGCGTCAGGTTGATTTCGGGGACCAGGATCAGGATCTGGCCCTCGGGCTCGCGCGCAAGCACCTGGGCGCAGGCCTGCAGGTAGACCTCGGTCTTGCCACTGCCGGTGACGCCGTACAGCAGGATCGGCTTGAAGCCGGTGGCGCCGCCGATGGTGTCGGCGGCCAGCTGCTGGGCCGGGTTCAGCTCGGGCGTGTCCAATGGCGTGTGGTCGTGCTCGACCTCGTCCTTGGCCAGCTTTTTGAGCGCGCGGTCGAGGTTGGTAGTGGTCAGCACCCGCAGGTTCTTGGGCAGGCCGGGCAGGGCCACCTCGCCCAGCGGGCGCTGGTAATAGTCGGCGGCAAAGGCGGCCAGCGCCAGCCACTGCTTTGATAACGGCGCCAGCTGGCTGCGCACGGCCAGCGCATCCTTGAGCTTTTCCGGGGGCAGATCGCTGTGCTGGCTGACGGCGATAATGAGCCCGACTACGTCGCGGCGGCCAAAAGAGACCAGCGCCAGCTGGCCCGGCTCGGGTTGCGCGTCGGGCGCGCACGGCCAGCGGTAGTCAAAGCAGCTTGTCAGCGGCGTGTCGAGCGCGATTTTTAGAATGCAAGACGACATGCAACCTTGTTCAAAATCAAATTAAAAAACTGGAAAGGCGAGTAGGTGATCTGACATTACAACTTGCACTTTTGCAATACGGATTGTGGACAACTTTGTGGACAAAAAATTTTCATTTAGGAAAAAGACTTGTCATAAAACAATGAAGTACCGTATTCATCAAAAAGCAAGGAAAACTTATCGTTCAAATTCAAAGGCTTAGCTTTTCTCTTCCCAGTGCGGCCGGTGGCCCTCTCTGGGCGCCACGCTGTGAATAAGTGAGACAATTGCCGTACAGTGTGTAGCCACTAGCGGGGCCATTTATTGCTGCACAGCACTACATTGTCGCCAGCAGGCGCGCCGCCCCGCCATTCGCCATCGGTCGCACCGCGTACCAGGCCATGCTGCTGGAAAATATCATGCGTTGCAACATCAACCTCATGTAAAACATCAATAAATCAGCTAAGTGCAGGAATACATGGCGCTTTTTATTTTTATCCACATCAACTGTGGATAACTTTGTGGACAAAGACGGGGAAAACCCCGTTTCACTCTACCGTCAAGCCTGGTGCAGTGTGCCGTCCATTCTGGTGCGAAAATATTATCGCTTTAAAATCAAGCACTTAGCCGATCTGTCCGCTGTCGGGAAAAGTGTGTTCTTTTTTGCAATGCAGCAGGGAGAAATGTGAATAACTATGTATTGTGCACAAGAATGAAGCCATGCGGCAGGCGCCCGGGCGGCACCGCATGGACGATGATTTTTTACCTCGACTACATTTATTCGGCCCGCTGGCGGCGGCTGAAGTCATGCACCGCATTGACCATCGCGGTGACCGATTCCGGGTTGGTGAACTGCGAAATCCCGTGGCCGAGGTTGAATACGTGGCCGTGGCCGGCGGCTGGCTTGCCGTAGGCAGTCAGCGTGCGCTCGACTTCGGCGCGGATCTGCTCCGGGTCGGCGAACAGGATGGCCGGGTCCAGATTGCCCTGCAGGGCGACCTTGTGACCGACCTGGGCGCGTGCCTTGCCGAGGTTGACGGTCCAGTCCAAGCCGACCGCGTCGGCGCCGATGTCGGCGATCTGGTCCAGCCACAGGCCGCCGCCCTTGGTGAACACGATGGCCGGAATGCGCACGCCGTCTTTTTCGCGCTTGAGCTGGCTGACCACCAGCTGCATATAACGCAGCGAGAATTCCTGGTAGGCGCCGTCAGCCAGCGCGCCGCCCCACGAGTCGAACACCATCACGGCCTGGGCGCCGGCGTCGATCTGGGCGTTCAGGTAGGCCGCCACGGCGGCGGCATTGGTGGCCAGGATCTTGTGCATCAGGTCCGGGCGCTTGTACAGCATCGCCTTGATGGTGTGGAACTCGCGCGAGCCCTGGCCTTCGACCATATAGCAGGCCAGCGTCCACGGGCTGCCGGAGAAGCCGATCAGCGGCACCCGGCCGTCCAGTTCGGTGCGGATCTGGGTCACGGCCTTGAACACATAGTCGAGCGACGCCATGTCGGGCACGCGCAGCGCATTGACCTCAGTCTCGGTGCGCACGGTGTTCTTGAACTTGGGCCCCTCGCCCTCGATGAAGTACAGGCCCAGGCCCATCGCGTCCGGCACCGTCAGGATGTCCGAGAACAGGATCGCCGCGTCCAGCGGATAGCGCTCGACCGGCTGCAGCGTCACCTCGGTGGCCAGGTCGGGATTGGTCGCCAGGCCCATGAAGGAGCCGCCCCTGGCCCGCGTCGCACGGTATTCCGGCAGGTAGCGGCCGGCTTGGCGCATCAACCACACCGGGGTGTAATCGGTCGGCTGGCGCAGCAGGGCGCGCAGGAAGGTGTCGTTCTTGAGCGGGGCGAATTGTGGCATGTCTGACAAGGTCGGATAGGGGTGATAATCAGGGAAAGGCGCTATTATCGCATCCTGGGAGCCTGCGCGGCAGAAGGAGTCGAGACCAAACGGGTGGGAAAAGAACCCAGTTCGTCGGCACTTTCGAGGGCTGTAGCCGTAGCTACAGCCCGAGAAATGGGGGCGAACTGGGACTTTTCTCCACCTGTTTGGGCCGACGGGCTTCTGCCGCGCAGGTTCCTAGGCACTGGAAGTTTGTACTGTGATTCTCTATGATGCCTAACCGACCCTCGCCAGAGCAATGCCCATGACCGCACCAACAAGCAAACAGCGCGCCATCCACGGCGCATGGCCGTCCCCGATCGCCGCCGCCATGGTGGCCGCCGGCGCGTCGCCGCTGTCGCAACTGGCGCTCGACGGGCTGGACGTGTACTGGCTGGCCGGGCGCGCCAGCGAAGGCGGCCGCACCACGCTGCTGCGCCAGCGCGCCGGCGTCGAGGAGATGACCCCGGCGCCGTTCAATGTCCGCTCGCGCGTGCACGAATACGGCGGCGGCGCCTGCCTGGTCGACAGCGGCAGCATCTACTTCTCGCATTTCGCCGACAACCGGATCTACGTCAAACAGGGCAATGCCGCTCCCGTTGCGCTCAGCGCCGGCGGCGACCGGCGCTATGCCGACTTCGTGCTCGACCGCAGCCGCCGGCGCCTGATCGCGGTGCGCGAAGACCATGCGGCCGGCGACCATGCCCACCCCGACAATACCCTGTGCGCCGTCGGCTTCGACGGCAAGGAAACCGTGCTGGCCGCGGGCTTTGATTTTTACGCCGCGCCGCGCCTGTCGCCCGATGGCCGCCGGCTGGCCTGGCTGTCGTGGCAGCACCCGCGCATGCCATGGCAGGGGACCGAACTGTGGCTGGCCGACCTCCAGGCCGACGGCAGCCTCGGCGCGCTGCGCGTGGTTGCTGGCGGGCCAGACGAATCGATCTGCCAGCCAGAATGGTCGCCCGACGGCCTGCTGCATTTTGTGTCCGACCGCAGCGGCTGGTGGAACCTGTACCGCCTGCAAAACGGCGCCGTGCATCCGCTGGCCCTGCGCGCCGCCGAATTCGCCACGCCGCACTGGAGCTTCGGCGGCTCGATGTATGCATTCCGCTCCGCCGGCGAAATCATCTGCACCTATATCGAGAACGGCGTCAGCCGGCTGGCCCAGCTGTCGACCGACAGCGGCAAGCTGCAGCCGATCGCCAATCCCTACCAGGAAATCCGCGAATTGCGGGTCGACGGCGACATCCTGGTGCTGCTGGGCGGCGCCCCCACCATCGCGCTCGAACTGGCGCGCATCGACCTGCGCACCCAGCATGTCGACGTGCTGGCGCGCTCGATCGAACAGCTGCCGCCGCAGGGCAATCTGTCGGTCCCGGAGAGCATCAGCTACCCAAGCACGGGCAACCGGACGGCCTACGCCTTCTACTACCCGCCTTGCAATGAGCAGTTCGAGGGCGACGGCAGCAGCAAGCCGCCCTTGATCGTGATCGGCCACGGCGGCCCGACCGGCATGGCCAGCAATACCCTGAAGCTAGCCACCCAGTTCTGGACCAGCCGCGGCTTTGCCGTACTCGACGTGAACTACAACGGCTCGAGCGGCTTTGGCCGCGCCTACCGCGACGCCCTCAAGGGCCAGTGGGGCGTCATCGATGTCGAGGACTGCGTGGCCGGCGCGCGCTATGTGGCCCAGCGCGGCCTGGCCGACCCGGAGCGCCTGATCATCCGCGGCAGCAGCGCAGGTGGCCTGACAACGCTGAACGCCCTCGCCTTCCACGAAGTGTTCAAGGCCGGTGCCTGCTACTACGGCGTGTCCGACCTGGCCGGCCTCGACGCCGACTCGCACAAGTTCGAATCGCACTACAACGAATACCTGATCGCCCCGCAGCCGGAGGCCGAAGCGCTGTACCTCGAACGCTCGCCGATCCACCACACCGGCAAGCTGTCGAAGCCGATGATCTTCTTCCAGGGCCTCGACGACAAGGTGGTGCCGCCATCTCAATCCGAAACGATGGTAAACGCGCTGCGCTCGCGCGGCGTGCCGGTCGCCTACATCACACTGGCGGGCGAAGGGCATGGCTTCCGCAAGGCCGACAGCATCATCCGCACGCTGGAGGCGGAACTGGCCTTCTACCGGCGCATCTTCGGCCTGGGTACGCCCGAAGCGCTGGCGCCGGTCGCTATCGACAACCTGCCCGCCTAAGCCTGCATGCGCGACAAGATCCTGCTTGCCCTGCTGGCGATGGCTGGGGAACCGCTGGGCCGCGGCCGCGTTGGCGAGATGCTGACCAAGGCCAATGTCCCGCACGGCGCCGAACAATTGGCCGAGGACCTGCGCGCGCTGGCGGGCAGCGGCCAGATCCAGGAAGTCTCCGGCCGTGGCTACGCCTGCAGCAATGAGGCGGCATGGCCCGCGATGCGCTGGGCGCTGGAAGCAAACCAGTTTCACGCACTGCGCAAGGCTTACCTCGACGTCTATCCCTTGCGCGCCGGCTGGGATGGCCAGGTCATGCTGCGCAGCTACCGCCAGGGCGTGGCGCTGCTGCGCATGGGCCTGGTCGGCGGCGACGAACCGTCGCAGGTGGTGCCGCTGCTGACTGCCTGCATGGCCTGCTACGAAGCGCATGCGCTGCACCCGCTGGTCGAGATCTGCGCGCGCCCGTTCGATGCGGCCCTGTTTGCCCGCATCCACCCGCAGCTGCGCGACCATGCGTTGACCGTACTGATCGAAAACGCTCAGCGCGAACCGGCCACTGCGCCGGTGCTGCGCGAGTACGCGTTGAGCGTGGCCGGGCGCGGCGCCTCGATGGCGCTGCGCATTGGGCTGGCCGAGCACCTGATCCTGTGTGCGCGGCTGGACGACGCCAACGCGCTGCTCGATGCACTCGACCATTCGCAGGCATTGTTCTTCCGCAGCGTCATCACGCTGCTGCGCGGCGAGGCCGAAGCATCGCTGGCTGGATTCGAACTGGCGCTCAAGACGCTGCGCCGCGAGACGGGCAAGCGCAAGGCCGTGTTCACCGGTATCGGCGGCCACCTGTATGTGGTCGCCCTGCTGCGTACCAACGATCCCAGGCAGCACAAACTGCTCGACGGCTATATCGATAGCGCCTTGCGCGCCGTGCAAAGCCACGACACGGCGGTCTACCAGCAGTTGTCGCTGCTGCGCCAGATCCGCAACGGCACGGCCAGTGCCGACGTGCTGCCTTCACGCGCATGGGAAACGGCGCTGCAGCCCTTCATGTTCCGCGCCCTGCTGCACCACTGGCTGGCGCTGCCTCTGCCGCCCGAGCGGCGCGGCCAGATGGAAGAGCAACTGGCCCTGTCGGAACGGGCCGGCTTCGATCTGATCAGCGCCCAGCTGGCGTCCGTGCTGGGCCATGTGGAGCGGGTCAACTGCGAACAGCGCGCCATTGCGCTGCGTCAGCAGCACCGCATCGACGACATGGCCGGCTGGTTCGAGCGCGAAGAACCATGGCAGCGCCAGCTCAACGCGCTGATCAATCTGCAGCCCGCGGTCACCACTGAAACGGTCAAGGAATCGCGCCTGGTCTGGATGGTGCGCTACGACCCCGTTTACGGCATACAGGAGCTGGAACCGCGCGAGCAGAAGCGCGACGCGCAGGGGGCGTGGAGCCGCGGCCGCGCGGTGGCGCTGCGCCGCCTGCATGACGAGGCAGGGCAGCTCGACTACCTGACTGCGCAGGATCTGCGCGTGGTCGCCACCATCGAATCGTTCAAGTACGGCGGCTACAGCGGCTCGCGCTTCGAACTTGACCCCGACAAGGCAACCGCCGCGCTGGTCGGCCATCCGTTGCTGTTCTGGTGGGATTCGCCGGGCACGCGACTCGAGCTGCTGCCGGGCGAACCGGAACTACTGGTCAAGGCGCGCGGTGCCCATGTGACGATCTCGATCTCGCCGCCGCCAGGGCGCTCTGGCGACGACGTCTGCGTGACGCGCGAAACGCCGACCCGCCTGCGGGTGGTGCGCATCACCGACGCCCACCGCCGCATCGGCGCCATCCTGGGCGACCAAGGCCTGGTGGTGCCGATCGACGCGCAGAAGCAGGTGCTCAAGGCGATTGGCGCGATCTCGACCATCGTCACCGTGCAGTCCGACATCGGCGCCGGCACTGCGGACATCGAAAAGGTGCAGGCCGACCCGCGCCTGCATGTGCATCTGCTGCCCTACCAGCATGGCTTGAAGATGCAGGTACTGGTTCGCCCGCTGCCGGATGCCGGCGCCTACTACGCCCCCGGCAGCGGCGCCGACAGCGTCATCGCCGAACTGGCTGGGGTGCGGGTCGAAGCGCGGCGCGACCTCAACGCCGAGCGGGAAGCGGAGCGCCAGCTGGTGGCCACCTGCCCGGTCCTCGAACAGGCCGAACTCGATCATGGCGAATGGCTGATGGGCCAGCCCGTGCTGGGGCTGGAGCTGCTGGCCGAGCTGCAGGAACAGGACCCGGCCAAGGTGCTGATCGGCTGGCCGGAGGGCGAGTCGTTCAAAGTCACCAGGAACATCAGCGGCAATTCAGTGCGCCTTGCGATCAAACGCGACAAGGACTGGTTCGCCGCCAGCGGCGAGTTGCTGGTCGATGAAGACAAGGTGCTCGACCTGCGCCAGCTGCTCGACTTGCTCAAGTCCAGCCGCGGCCGTTTCGTGGAGCTGGGCGACAACCAGTTCCTGGCATTGAGCCACGAGCTGCACCGCCGCCTGACCGAGCTGGCCGCCTACACGGACCCGCACGGCAAGGGCGTGCGCGTGCATCCGCTGGCCAGCTTCGCACTGGAAGAACTGGCTGGCAGCGCCGGTGCCGTCAAGGCGGACAAGCAGTGGCGCGAACACCTGGCCCGCATGGAGGGAAACCTCGACTTCACGCCGGTGCTGCCGTCGACCATGCAGGCCGAACTGCGCGACTACCAGCTGGCCGGCTTCGAATGGCTGGCGCGCCTGGCCAACTGGGGCGTGGGCGCCTGCCTGGCCGACGATATGGGCCTGGGCAAAACGCTGCAGGCGCTGGCCCTGATCCTGGCGCGCGCGCCGCACGGCCCGTCGCTGGTGATTGCGCCGACCTCGGTGTGCCTGAACTGGGTCAGCGAGACGGCGCGCTTTGCGCCGACGCTGAACGTCAAGCTGTTCGGCAAGGGCGATCGGGCCGACACGCTGGCCGAAGCCGGGCCGTTCGATCTCGTCATCGCCAGCTACGGCTTGCTGCAGCAGGAAGCGGCAATGTTCGCCGACATGAAGTGGAACAGCATCGTGCTCGACGAGGCGCAGGCGATCAAGAACAACCAGACCAAGCGCTCGCAGGCGGTGATGGCCTTGCACGGCGAATTCCGCATGGTTGCCACCGGCACCCCGCTGGAGAACCACCTTGGCGAACTGTGGAACCTGTTCCGCTTCATCAATCCTGGCCTGCTCGGCACCATCGACCAGTTCAACCTGCGCTTTGCGGGGCCGATCGAACGGGCGCAGGACAAGCGCGCCGAACAGGAGGCGCGGGCCCGGCTGCGGCGCCTGATTGCGCCCTTCATCCTGCGCCGCACCAAGGCGCAGGTGCTGGCCGAGCTGCCGCCGCGCACGGAGATCATGCTGCCGGTCGACCTGACCGTCGATGAAACGGCGCTGTACGAATCGCTGCGCCGCGAAGCGCTGGAGAAGCTGGCCGCGCTGGAAGCGCCGGAGAGCCAGAAATCGATCCAGATCCTGGCCGAGATGATGCGGCTGCGCCGCGCCTGCTGCAATCCGAACCTGGTGGCGCCGGAACTTGGCCTCATCAGCAGCAAGCTCACGGTGTTCGCCCGCCTGCTCGATGAATTGCTGGAGAACCGCCACAAGGTACTGGTGTTCAGCCAGTTCGTCGACCACCTCGGCCTGATCCGCAAGCACCTCGACGCGCGCGGCGTCAGGCACCAGTACCTCGACGGCTCGACCCCGATGCAGGAACGGAAAAAGCGCATCGATGCCTTCCAGGGTGGCGAAGGCGACGTATTCCTGATCAGCCTGAAAGCGGGCGGAGTCGGCATCAACCTCACCGCCGCCGACTACGTGATCCACATGGACCCGTGGTGGAACCCGGCGGTGGAAGACCAGGCCTCGGACCGCGCCCACCGCATGGGCCAGCAGCGCCCGGTGACGATCTACCGCCTGGTGGCGCGCCACACGATTGAAGAGGGCATCGTGGAACTGCACAAGCACAAACGCGACCTGGCCGACAGCCTGCTCGAAGGCAGCGACGTCTCGGCCCGCATGTCGCCAAGCCAGATGCTCAAGATGCTGCAGGACGGCTTGGGCAGTTCGCAATGAGCGCCGACAAAATCATGAATCCGCAGCAGGCACTCGACTTCGTGCGCGAGCATGGCGTGGTGCTGGCATCGGCCAAGGGTCCGGTGCCAAAACTGGTCGACGCCATCGCTGGCGAAGCAGTCAAGGGCAGCTGGTGGGGCCACCCTCAGGGCAAGCGCATCTTCGCGGTACTGCAGTCGCTGGCAAGCCATGAGGAGATATTGACTTGCCGCCTGGTCGGCGACAAGATCACGCTGGTGCACCGTCGTTTATGGCCGGCGCTGGCTGCGGCGAGCGGCGTGCTGGCTGCGCGCCAGCTGAGCCGCGTCCGGCAGGAGCACACTGCGGGCGGCCATCATGAGAATGAAGAGACGCCCTTTCCGGACTGGGTGCCGACCGAAGTACTGAAAGCAGCAAATTCCATTACACAAAGCGACGCACTGGCCGCCCTCGGCCCGTGGGCCGTACCAGAATAAGGAGACCCCTGATGCGCTTCGCCCCGATCCTGGCAGCTCTTTGCCTGACTGCCAGCTACCCGGCCCACGCCGCCTGTCCGCCCGACGCTGCGGCGCTCAAGGCCGGCAGGTGGACGGTCGATGATGCGGCCAAACGCCAGAAGCTTGCTATCGACATGCTCGACTGCCTGCAAAGTCCTGACCCTGTGCTGCGCGACGAAATCGGCTTCGAAGGCCTCCAGCACTGGATGCGCAGCGACAGGCTCGACACCAGCACCGTGCAGGCAATTCGCGCGACGCTGACAGCACGCCTTGCCGCGCCCGATCCAAGCGGCTTTGCCCAACCGTTTGCTGCATTGGTGCTGGCCGAAGTGGCGCGCGTCGATCGCCTCAAGCCTTACCTGACGCCGGCTGAACGCAGCGCGCTGGTCGCGGCGAGCACTGCCTATCTGACTGGCGTGCGAGACTATCGTGGCTTCGACCAGCAGGCCGGCTGGCGCCATGGCGTCGCCCACGCGGCGGACCTGATGCTGCAATTGTCGCTCAATGGCGCACTGGGCAAGACCGAACACGAAGCGATGCTGGCGGCGATTGCATCGCAGGTGAACGCGCATGGCGGCCACTTTTACCAGTACGGCGAAGGCGAACGCCTGATGGCGCCAGTGTTTTACCTGGCCCGCCGCGACACGGTCACCACTGCCGACTGGGATGCCTGGTTTACCCGCCTGCTGGCACCTTACAGCGGCAACGCTCCGACCACGCAGCTCACGCTGGCACAGCGCCACAACCTGAAAGCCTTCCTGCTGCCGCTGTACGCATCGCTCAATGAAGCCGGCAATCCGGCACAGAAAGCAGCGCTGCAGCCATTTGTAACGCGGGCGCTCAAAGCCCTCAATTGATGATAATCTGACGCCCCAGGCCGGGCGCGCTTACCCAGCGCAGCCCTGGCCGCATATTGACAAGGCACTAAACGATGATGAAAACGAAGATAGCCCTGGCTGTCGTGCTGGCCGCCTTTGCGCTGGCCCCGGTGGGTGCTAAAGAGAACAAGAAACCGGTCAAGTCCACCAAGACGGTCAAGACCGTCAAGACCAAGAAAACGAACAAGGTAGTCAAGGCGCCGAAGGCCGCACCCAGGTCGGCCAAGGCGAGCGTGGCACCGGTACCGAACGAGAAGCGCGCCGACAAGCAGCTCGACACCCTCAGCATCCAGTTCCTCAACGCCCTGTGGCGCGTCACTCCGGAAGAGGCGATCTATGCCGGCAAATTCGAGCATGCCGCGAACCTGACCATCCTCGACCAGCCGACCATCGCGCGCCAGTTGGCCTTTACCGATGAATGGCTGGCCAAATTCGCCAAGGTCAATGCCGGCGGCCTGTCGATCAAGCAGCGCACCGACCTGGCACTGTTGCAGGCCAAGCTCAATTCCGACCGCTGGTACCTGACCACCTTCCGCAGCCACGAATGGAATCCGTCGATCTACAATGTCGCCGGTCCGCTCGATGTCATCCTCAACACTGAATACGCGGCCAAGCCGCAGCGTCTGCGCACCCTGCTCAAACGCATCGCCAATGTGCCGGCCTACTTCGCCGCCGCCCAGGCGAACATCAACAAGCCAACGCGCGAGCACACCCGCCTGGCCATCAGGCAGGCGCCGGGCAATCACGCCATCTTTGCCGATATCGGGAAAGCCGCCCAGGAGTCGATCCTGACCGCCGCTGAAAAACAGCTGTTCAAAGACCGACTCGATGCGGCACGCCAGGCAGTCGATGGCTACGTGGCCTTCCTGTCGGCTCTCGATACCGCGCCGGATTCCGAGCAGAATATGCGCTCCTTCCGCATCGGCAAAGAGCTGTATGACGCCAAGTTCGCGCTCGACATCCAGTCCGGAAGCACGGCCGAACAGACCTACCAGAAAGCGCTGGCCGAACGCGAGCAGCTGCTGGTACGTATGAACGGCCTGGCTGACGAATTGTGGACCAAGACCATGGGCAGCACGCCCATGCCCGAAGACCGCACCGCCAAGATCGGCATGGTGATCGACAAGCTCTCGAGCCAGCACGTAGCGCGCGAGGACTTCTTCCCAGAGATCCGCCGCCAGATTCCTGCCCTTCAGGACTGGGTGAGCAAGCACGACCTGCTGACACTCGATCCGAGGAAGCCTTTGGTCGTGCGCGAGACGCCGTTGTACCAGCGCGGCGTGGCTGGCGCGAGCATCGAAGCGCCGGGCCCTTATCGTCCGCAGGACCGCACCTATTACAACGTCACGCCGCTCGACGGCTTCAGCGCCGAACAGGCTGAGAGCAATCTGCGCGAATACAACCACTGGATCCTTCAGATCCTCAATATCCACGAGGCGATCCCGGGCCATTATGCGCAACTGGTCTATGCCAACAAGTCGCCGTCGCTGGTCAAGTCCCTGTTCGGTAATGGCGCGATGATCGAAGGCTGGGCCGTCTACGGCGAACGCATGATGCTCGAATCGGGCTATGGCGGCAATGCGCCCGAGATGTGGCTGATGTACTCAAAGTGGAACCTTCGCAGCGTCACCAACACCATCCTTGACTACAGCATCCACGTACTGGGCATGACCCAGGCCGAGGCGGTGGACCTGCTGACGCGCCAGGCTTTCCAGACGCAGAGCGAAGCGACCGAGAAGTGGCACCGCGCGCAAGTGAGCTCGGTGCAGCTGACCAGCTACTTCAGCGGCTATAGCGAGATCATGGAACTGCGCGAGCAGCGCAAGCAGGCGCTGGGCAGCAAGTTCGTGCTCAAGGACTTCCACGAGAAGTTCCTCAGCTTCGGCAGCGCGCCTGTGAAAATGATCAAAGACCTGATGCGATAAGGGGTGACGATGCGACGCCTACTCGCCATTGGCCTGCTGACGCTGGCCGCCACCTGCCAGGCGGCCGGCCCGCAGGACTTCCTGCAGGTCGACGGTGCCTGGAACGCGCTGCGCCAGAACGGCGACGCAAAGGCGCTGGCACCTCTGCTGGCAGACGACTTCATGCTGACCCATTCAGATGGCCGCGTGCAGTACAAAGCGGATTACCTGGCCGAGCTGGCGACCCGCAAGCGCGTCAATACCGGCATTGCCAACGAAGATGTGAAGGCGCGCCTGTATGGAGACTCTGCCGTCGTCACCGGCATGAGCATCCAGTCCGGCATCAGCGGCGGCAAGCCGTGGAGCGGCAAGTTCCGCTTTACCCGTACCTGGGTCCGTAAGGACGGCAACTGGATCATCGTGTCCTCGCACTCTTCGCGCATTCCTCCATAAGCCAGTATTTGCTATTGCCTAAAATCGTGCCAGTTCGACCTCGCTTGGATGAAACGAATCATTGATCCAATTCAGATTGAAATTGGCCGGCCGGGCAAACAGCGTGTGGACGAGGTTCAGTTAATGCACCTCAATCGACAAGTTCTCGCAGGACTTCCGGATGGCGCTCGGCGACCTTGATCAGTGTTCTGGCCGCACCTGAAGGCGCGCGGCGTCCTTGTTCCCAGTCCTGCAGGGTTCGTACCGATACGCCCATCAGCGTGGCAAATGCAGACTGCGACAGCCCAGAACCGACCCGTGCTGACGCTATTTCGGAAACGACGGGGCGGTGCGTGCGCGCACGGACATTAGCCTTCATTTCGCGGACCGAGGCGAGCAGTTCTTCGCCCAGGTCAATGATGGGCTCCGACGCTTGTACTGGTGACTTTTTCTTAGTCATTTTCAATTTCCTCCTTAATCTGCCGCAGAATATGCGCGGCGATGTTTTCCTGAATGGTCTTGTCGTAGACCAGCAGCAACCAGGCTTCTCCGTTGTCGAGTTGATTGTAGTAAATCACTCTGACGCCGCCACGTTTGCCTCGGCCACCTTGCCCCCAGCGGATTTTACGTAGCCCTCCTGTGCCTGGCACCACGTCGCCAGCATCTGGACTGACGGCGATGTAATCGATGAATTCCATGCGATCCGCTTCATTCCAGAACCTCTCAGACAGGCGCACAAATCGCGATGTCTCAACAACGGTAAGCATGTCTTTTCCAATATACGGCAGGGCCGTAGGATAGTCAAATACCGGTCACGCTGGCGTGCAGGCCTGTTCTGATGGCGCCGGGCCGGGCCGCTGATGTCCATAGGCTGACCTCAAGGGGATGGGGTAGTCATCATTGAAGCCCAATACGGCAGCGTTATCGGTGAGCCAGCGCAAGGGCGGTTCATGCCCGATGCGCGACCCCGAAGCGAACGGCGAAGGGCACACTTAGTGCAATTCCCGTCTGGCCTTGCGGGCGGTTGCTGCGCGACAAATCAAGAGCAGCAGCAACGGCACACCACATCACAGGCCGCGTTGGTGAGGGCAGCTTGATGCCTTAGCAAAGTGCTGCCTGCTAACGCAATGGAGATCTTAAGCTGCTGAGAAGGCTCAATGCTTGATGCCTTAGCAAAGTGCTGCCTGCTAACGCAATGGAGATCTTAAGCTGCTGACAAGGCTCAATAACTGATCTTAATAAAATTTTAGTAAAGGGGAATATTAAAGCAGCCCTTAAAATTGTTGAGTTCAAATTCAGCATAGACGATCCAGCAGACATACCTGACGATTGGACGTCAGCTTGACGGCATATTGCCGCGAGTGTTTGAAAATTTCGTAATCTGAGAACTCAAAGGCACGACTTCTGCTGAGCGAAAGATCAGCCACTTGGCCGTGTTCACACTAAGAGCTTAGATGCCATCAAAACTAGGGTTAGAAATGAAAATACTCGCGACTGAATGCAGCAAGCTCCTGCAAAGCGCAGCGGAGCGGCTTCGAATCCCCGAAGGCGTCGCCGTCGGCTTGTTCGCACTCGGGCTCGCCTTCGTGCTGACCGCCTGTGGCGGAAGTCGCTCCGATGGCGATCCGGCGGTGCCACCAACAAGACTGCTCGCCGGAACGACCACGTCGTATGGTTCGATGACGCAAGAGGTCGTTGGCGAGGTGCGCGTCGCCGTCGTGCTGGTGACGTCAGCCGAGATTCCGCTGATCAGTACGGTTACCCCCGCCTTCATGCGCGAGGTTTTTTTCGATGCGGATAGTTCAGTCGCGCGCATGCTGGCGGATTTTTCGTACGGGAAGGTCAACGTCACCGGCAAGGTGATCGGCCCGGTGACGATAGCCGGCAACTCGACGCGTGCAGAGGCGTTCGATGCCAGTTTGCGCGCCGCCGCGCAGCTGGAAGACCTGCACGGCTACCAGCACATTGTGTTCATGGGCCCGATGGAACTTCTCAAACCGATTTCGCGCGGCGAGGGGTCATTGGGCAAGGTGCCGCTCTCGCTGCCCGATGGCACGAATATCCAGGCTGGCATCGTCTATCTGACCGAGATCGACGCTGCCAGCCGTGCCGGCGTCATCGCGGTCGCACTACACGAGCTCGGGCATAACTTTGCTCTGCATCATGCAAACCTGTCCTATTTCGGCACCGAGCCCCTCGGCCCAGCCGGCCTGATTCCCGACGGCTCGGCAACGGCAATCGAACAGGTACTGACCAATCCCCTCAATACCAGCAAACGAAGTCTGAAGAGTCTGGAATATGGCGACGGCTACTCCAATATGGGCAGCGGCACGCTCGAAGCCTGGAGCGCGCCGCACCGCGCGATGCTCGGGTGGCTGCGCGAAAACGACGGACTTCAGACGGTCCAGGCATCCGGCACATATACTCTCGCGCCGATCACCCAGGCGGGCACCGGCACGAAAGCCTTGCGCATCCGGCGCGGCACGGGAAACAATGCCTGGTTAATGCTGGAATTCCGCAAAGGCGACCGTTCTGACGGCGCCCCCTTGTACCGCGACTCCGTCTTGATCCACTACGAGGACGAGAACTGGCTTGTACGTGACGGCCATACCCATACTGTACACATGCATCCGAACCGGAGCGGCACGTCCAGTGATAGCGGCATGCTGCCTAGCGAAACCTGGAAAGATCCCTATTCCGACTTGCAGATCCGTCTGGCCGGCCCGACGCCGGATGCCCAGCAGGTGATCATCACCTACGGGCCGACTCCGGCAGTGACGTTGGCGCCGAAGACAGCGCTGGTCCAGGCACCAGGCGGCACCGTCGCCGTGGAGGTGACTGCACCTGCAGACATGGACTGGGCCGCGAAACCGGGCGCATCGTGGATACGCATTGTTTCCGGAGCGAACGGTCGCGGGCCGGCCAGGTTAGTTTATGAAGTTGCGCCATCCGATAGCGTGTACGCCCGCGGCGGCACCATCGCGGTCGGCGATGCCGTCATCGCAGTTGCCCAGGCTGGCGTGCCCGGCGCCGTCACCCTGTCGACCACCGAGGTCGAAGTGCCAGCCGTAGGGGGCAAAGCCAGCCTGGTCATTTCCTCAACTGCGTCCGACTATCACTATGGTATCGGCAAATGCGAGGTTGACGACACGAATACCTTTCCCGCCGAAAAATGGATCAGCAATTTCAAATTTTCCAACCAGGATCTGCGCGGCGCGTTCGGATCGGGCAAGCTCGAGTTCATTCTGAGCCCAAACATGTCGGCCAAGCCGCGCCGCGCCACCTTCCCCATTGACGGCAAGGTCGTGACCATCGAGCAGGCCGCAGGTCCCGCTCAAGCGGCCCCGCTTGACTGGGAACGGGTCGCGCTGACCGACGCGCCAGCGTCGCGCGAAGGCATGGCGATGGCGGCGATGGGCGATCGCGGCGAGTTCGTGCTGTTCGGTGGCTACCCGCCTGGATTCATGGTCAATCCGCTCGACGAGACCTGGGTATGGAACGGTACGGAATGGTCGCGCCGACATCCCGCTCATTCGCCAGGTGCGTTGCAAGGACACGCCATGGCCTACGACGCGCAGCGCGGCAAAATGGTCCTGTTCGGCGGCAGTTCGCCCGACAGACCATGGGGCACCAACGATACTTGGGAATGGGACGGCCAGGACTGGACCAAACGCAATCCGCCGACCAGCCCGCCTGCCCGGCTGAACCATGCGATGGCATATAACGTTGCCACCGGCAGGATTGTCCTGTTCGGCGGCCAAATGGACAACTTGAATGGTGAACTTGGCGACACCTGGGAATGGGATGGCACCACCTGGAGCAAACTGGAGTCGGCGAACGCCCCGTCGCGGCGCATGCGGCCATCGATGGCCTATGACATGGCGCGCAAGGAAGTCATCCTGTTCGGCGGCATGCGCAACACCACGTATATTCCTCCAGAATATATCGGCACAACACCATCCACATTCGAAACCTACGGTGATACGTGGTCCTGGAACGGCGAGCGCTGGGAACTTCGCGCAACGGACGGTCCGCAGCCTCGCTTTGGCGCAGCCCTGGCGACCATTCCGGATCAGCAGCAAGTCGTGATGATAGGCGGTACCGGCTGGATAAGAACCAGCGAGAACCTTTACTTTGGTCGCGGATACGAAGAGTCCTGGACCTGGAACGGCACTGCATGGAGCCAGTTGTTCCCCGAAAAGTCACCCGAATACTCCGATACCTACGGCTTCGGCTACGATCATGTGCACAAGACCGTATTTGCCTTTCTGGGCGACGAGCTCCATTGCAAGGAACGCGGACCACACATGTATGCGATGCGAGCGCCAGCCCTTGCCAGCCTGCCTCCCGGTTGGGCGACCAATCCAGACAAAAGCGGTGTTGAAAAAACTGGAGGGAACACCAAAAGGCGCACCACAAGATAGATGCTGACTGGGGCAG
The DNA here is from genome assembly GCA_965233055.1 of uncultured bacterium. Taxonomy (GTDB): domain Bacteria; phylum Pseudomonadota; class Gammaproteobacteria; order Burkholderiales; family Burkholderiaceae_D; genus Telluria_A. The sequence continues at coordinate 27,164 of CBDDRJ010000118.1, read as the reverse complement.
CGATGCGCTGACGCGGCGCCAACGCCTCCTGGTCAGCGTCCGCGGCGCTTGGGTGGCTCGAACGAACATCGGGGGTGTAGCAGAGGTTTCTGGGGCACTGCCCCAAGCCTGCGAAACGGATTGGCCATGCTTGGCCAATCTCCTTAGCCCCTCTTTATGGAGTGTCCGGGGCCTGGGTGGCTCGAACGAACATCGGGGGTGTAGCAGGGGTTTCTGGGGCACTGCCCCAAGCCTGCGAAACGGATTGGCCATGCTTGGCCAATCTCCTTAGCCCCACTTTACGGAGTGTCCGGGGCCTGGGTGGCTCGAACGAACATCGGGGGTGTAGCAGGGGTTTCTGAGGCACTGCCCCAAGCCTGCGAAACGGATTGGCCATGCTTGGCCAATCTCCTTAGCCCCACTTTATGGAGTGTCCGGGGCCTGGGTGGCTCGAACGAACATCGGGGCCACCAGCAGGCCCAGTTCGAACAACAGGCACATAGGGATGGCCAGCGCCAGCTGGCTGACCACGTCCGGTGGGGTGACGATGGCGGCGATGACGAAGGCGCCGACCACCGCGTAGGGCCGGATTTCCTTGAGCTTTTCGACGCTGACGATGCCCATGCGTACCAGGATCACGACCACCACCGGCACTTCGAAGGTGGCGCCGAAAGCCAGGCACATCGACATGACGAAGTCGAGGTAGTTCTCGATGTCCGGCGTGACGGCAATCGAAGCGGGCGCGAACTCGCCGATGAAGTGGAACACGCGGCCAAACACGAAGAAGTAGCAGAACGCCACGCCGGCCATGAACAGGATCGACGACGACACGACCAGCGGCATGACCAGCCGCTTCTCGTGCGCATACAGGCCTGGCGCGATGAAGGCCCACAACTGGTAGAACACCCACGGCAGCGCCAGGATGAAGGAGATCATCAGCGTGACCTTCATCGGCACCAGGAAGGGCGAAATGACGCCGGTGGCGATCATCTTCGAGCCAACTGGCAGCGAGGCGATCATCGGACGCGCGATGAAGTCGTAAATGGCGGCCGGGCCCGGCCACAGCATCAGGACCACGCAGACGGCGACGATGCCAATGGAGGATTTGACGAGGCGGTCGCGCAGCTCGATCAGGTGAGAGATGAAGGTCTCTCCGCCTCCGGTTTGTTCTGTCATTGGAAGAATGAAGTGCTCGACGAAGCAGGGCGGAATTTCTTGACCCTTGCTGCGCCGGAAATGATGTGCGTCTTGCCGCCGGTGCGCTGCTTGTACCAGCCGGGGATGGCCGAATTGCGCACCAGCTTTTTGCGGCGGAAGTCGCGCGCCTTGCGTTCCTGGTCGCCGACGGTGGCGCTGGCCACAGGCGCCGGATGGTCGCGCCAGGCCGCGTCGGCGTCGTCCAGGTTTTGCTGGATCGAGTTTTGCACGTCGTCCTTGATCGTCTGGGCCGATTCCTGCACTTCCTTTTGCAGGTTGCGCAGTTCTTCCAGTTCGATCTCGCGGCTGACCTCGGACTTGACGTCATGCAGGTAGCGCTGGGCGCGGCCGTACAGGCTGCCCGCCATGCGGGCAACTTTCGGCAGCTTCTCAGGGCCGATGACGATCAGCGCCACCACGCCGATGACGGCGAGTTTGGTCAGGCCAAGGTCGATCATGGGGCGTGGGCCGCAATCAGAGCTTGGATTTTTCTTTGGCGTCGACGTCGATGGTGGTCTTGTCGGCTACTTGGGACGGCGGTGCGCTGGCGGCGGTCTTGTCTTCCTCACCTTTGATGCCATCCTTGAAGCCTTTGACGGCCTTGCCGATGTCGGAGCCCATATTGCCCAGCTTTTTGGTGCCGAACACCAGCATCACGACCACCAGCACGATTACCCAGTGCCAAATACTCATTGAACCCATAGTTTTCTCCTTGCAAGGCGCAATGCGCCCGTAATTCGGGAATAGCCAGCTTACCAGTATACGCGATCATCTGGAGTTGCGCGGAGGCATTGTAACTCGCGCTGATGTCATTTGCGTGACCCCGGAGGGCAAGGCACCGTACCCGATCAGTGTTGCCCACCACGCCAAGGGCGGGGGCCGCCGTACATATGCAGATGCAAGTGGTATACCTCCTGGCCGCCGTCCGGGCCGCTGTTGATCAGGGTCTTGTAGCCGCCGCTCGGTGTGCCGTCGGCCCCGTATTTGACGGCGCAGCCATGCTCCTGGGCCAGTTTCGGCACCAGCGCCATCATCTTACCCAGCACCGCATGGTGTTCTTCGTTGCAATCCGACAAGGTCGCCACGTGCACCTTGGGGATCACCAGCAGGTGCACCGGGGCGGCCGGGTTGATGTCCTTAAACGCCAGCAAGTCGTCATCTTCGTACACGATGGTCGACGGGATCTTGCGGGCGGCAATTTTGCAAAAAATGCAGTTTTCCACATTGGCTCCGGGATTAATGTTGATTGGTTTCGTCGAGGTCGCGCAGCTCATCCTTGCGCGCGGCCTTTTCCTCGATGCCGGACATGCCTTCGCGCCGTGCCAGTTCGTCCAGCACTTGCTGCGGGCTCAGGTCAAACTGGGCCAGCATCACCAGCGAATGGAACCACAGGTCGGCGCATTCGTACAGCACCTTGTCGTGCTCGCCGCTAACGCGCGCGTCCTTGGCGGCCATCACGGTTTCGGTGGCTTCCTCGCCGATTTTTTTCAGGATCGCGTCGTCGCCCTTGGCAAACAGGCGCGCGACATAGGACTTGTCCGGATCACCGCCGTTGGCCAGCTTGCGCGACTCGATGATGGCAGCCAGGCGGTTCAGGGTATTGCTCATTTTTTCTTCTTTGGCTTGGTGTAAATGGTTTCCGGGTCTTGCAGCACCGGGTCGATGGTTTGCCAGCCGCTGCCGTTAAACTGCTGGAAGAAGCAGGAATGCCGCCCGGTATGGCAGGCGATGCCGCCGGCCTGCTCGACCTTGAGCAGGATCACGTCTTCGTCGCAGTCGAGCCGCATATCGAGCACGGTCTGGAAGTGGCCGGACTCTTCGCCCTTGTGCCACAGCTTCTTGCGCGAGCGGCTCCAGTAGACGGCTTGCCGCAGCTCGACCGTCCTGGCGAGGGCATCGCGGTTCATCCAGGCGAACATCAGCACTTCGCCGGTCGACGCTTCCTGCGCGATCACCGGCACCAGGCCCTGTTCGTCCCACTTGACCTTATTGAGCCATTTGGCTGCGCTCACTGCTGTTGTCATGCCGTCCCCGTTGTTCAATATCGTGTCCCGAGTTGGGTATTCGTTGAAGAAAAATGCTGCAATTGGCACCGCTTTTCTTATTCAACGAACACCCAACTCGGAACACAGCCGCATCGGGATGCCTTGCGCTGCCATGAAACGCTTGGCTTCCTGCACGGTGTGTTGGCCATAATGGAAGATACTGGCAGCTAGAACGGCATCGGCGCGGCCAATCTTGATGCCATCGGCCAGATCTTGCAATCCGCCAACACCGCCCGAGGCGATGACGGGGATGCCGATCGCGTCCGACACGGCGCGCGTCAGGCCGAGGTCGAAGCCGATCCTGGTGCCGTCGCGGTCCATGCTGGTGAGCAGGATCTCGCCGGCCCCCAGGCTTTCCATTTTTTGCGCCCATTCGACGGCGTCGAGGCCGGTGGCATTGCGTCCGCCATGGGTGAATACTTCCCATTTGCCGGACGCCACCTGCTTGGCGTCAATCGCGACGACGATGCACTGCGAGCCATGTTTTTGCGAGGCGTCGAACACCAGTTGCGGATTGGTCACCGCCGACGTGTTCATGCTGACCTTGTCGGCGCCGGCATTGAGCAGGCGCCTCACATCCTCGACCACGCGCACGCCGCCGCCCACCGTCAGCGGGATGAAGACCTTCGAGGCCACCGCTTCGATGAAGTGCAGGATCAGGTCGCGGCCCGAACTGGACGCCGTGATGTCGAGGAAAGTGATTTCGTCCGCGCCCTGCCCGTCATAGCGCTGCGCGATTTCGACCGGATCGCCGGCGTCGCGCAGTTCGGTGAAGTTGACGCCTTTGACGACGCGGCCATCGGTCACGTCGAGGCAGGGAATGATGCGTTTGGCGAGCATTATTGGCTGTCAGTCAGTTCGTCGGCGCGCGCCTGGGCGCTGGCCAGGTCGATCGTGCCTTCGTAGATCGAGCGGCCGCAGATGACGCCTTCGATGCCTTCGTCCTGCACAGCGCACAAGGCCTCGACGTCGGACAGCTGGTGCAGGCCGCCGGAGGCGATGATCGGGATCTTGACCGCTTGCGCCAGCTTGACGGTGGCCTCGATATTTATACCGCCCATCATGCCGTCGCGGCCGATGTCGGTGTAGATGATCGACTCGACGCCGTAGGCTTCGAACTTCCTGGCCAGGTCGATCACTTCGTGGCCGGACATCTTGCTCCAGCCATCGGTGGCGACCTTGCCGTCCTTGGCGTCGAGGCCGACGATGATGTGGCCCGGGAAGGCGCCGCAGGCATCGTGCAGGAAGCCCGGCTCCTTGACGGCGGCGGTGCCGATGATGACATAGGTGATGCCGTCGTCGAGGTAGCGCTCAATGGTGTCGAGGTCGCGGATGCCGCCGCCCAGCTGGACGGGGATCTCGTCGATCTGGTTTTCCTCGGCGTATTCCTGCACCACCTGCAGGATCGATTTGACCGCCGCCTCGTTCTTCGGCTTGCCGGCGAAAGCGCCGTTCAGATCAACCAGGTGCAGGCGGCGCGCCCCTTGCTTGAGCCAGTGCAGCGCCATTTGCGCCGGATCGGTGGAGAAAACAGTGGCAAGTTCCATATCGCCCTGTTTGAGGCGAACGCAGTGACCGTCTTTCAGGTCGATGGCAGGAATGAGCAGCATGATGTGTCGGTCAAGTGAATGGTGTAGGGGTGAATCAAGGATTCCAGTGAACAAAATTCTTGTACAGGGTCAGGCCAGTCTGTGCACTTTTTTCAGGGTGAAACTGTGTTGCAACAATATTGTCGCGCGCCACCGCGCTGCAGAACGGCGCGCCGTAATCGGTGCTGCCGATCGTATCCTGTTCCCGTTCCGGCACCGCAAAATAGCTGTGGACGAAATAGAAATAGCTGTCGTCGGCAATGCCTTCCCACAAGGGATGGCTGCGCACCTGGCGCACCCGGTTCCAGCCCATTTGAGGTACTTTAAAACGCGAACCATCGGCTTGCAAGCGACCGTCGAGCTGAAAGCGCACGACTTTGCCCGGCAACAAACCCAGACCCGGTGTATCGGCTTCTTCGCTGCGGTCGAACAACATTTGCTCGCCGACGCAGACGCCCATCATCGGCTTGGACTTCGATGCGCGCAACAGCGCTTCCTCGACGCCGGACTCGCGCAGGCTGCGCATGCAGTCGCGCATCGCGCCCTGGCCGGGCAGCACGATGCGGTCGGCGCTGTCAATGTCGGCAACTTGGCCGGAAATCATCACATTGGCTTCGGGCGCCACGGCGCGCAGGGCTTGCGCCACGGAACGCAGATTGCCCATGCCATAGTCGACTACTACGATTTTTTTCATGGCAGTGTGCTTACAGGCTGCCCTTGGTCGAAGGAATCGTGCCGGCCGCGCGCTCATCGAGCTCGGCGGCCATGCGCAGCGCGCGGCCAAAGGCCTTGAACACGGTTTCGCACTGGTGGTGGGCATTCTCGCCACGCAGGTTGTCGATATGCAGCGACACCAGCGCGTGGTTGACGAAGCCCTGGAAGAATTCGTGCGCCAGGTCGACGTCGAAGCCGCCGATCATCGCGCGTTTCCAAGGCACATGCATCTGCAGGCCGGGACGGCCGGAGAAGTCGATGACCACGCGCGACAGCGCCTCGTCCAGCGGCACATAGGCGTGGCCGTAGCGCTTGATGCCTTTCTTGTCGCCGATCGCCTTGGCCACCGCCATGCCGAGCGTGATGCCGACGTCCTCGACCGTGTGGTGGGCGTCGATGTGCAGGTCGCCGACGGCGTGGATGTCGAGGTCGATCAAGCCGTGGCGGGCGATCTGGTCGAGCATATGGTCGAGGAAGGGCACGCCGGTGTTGAGCGTCTGCTTGCCGCTGCCGTCAAGATTGATGGCAACGCGGATCTGCGTCTCGTTGGTATTGCGGGTGATGTCTGCGATGCGGGTCATAAGGTGATGCTCGCTTTGAGGCTATTGAGAAAGGCGCTATTTTCTTCGGGCGTACTGACCGTCACACGGATGCAATTGACCAGCGTCCCATGCATTTTACTCACATTTTTGACCAGAACCTTGTCGGCGACGAGTTTCGCGCAGGCCTGGTCGGCATCCGGCACCCGGATCAGCAGGAAATTGGCGCTGGAAGGGAAAACTTGCACGCCTGGCAAGGCTGCCAGCTGCCCGGCTAGTTGGCCACGAGCAAGATTTAGCTGGGCCGCCTGCTGGTCGAGCACGTCGATATGATCGAGCGCAAACTCGGCCGCGACCTGGCTCAGCACGTTGACGTTGTACGGCGGACGCACCTTGTCGAACTGCTCGAGCAAGGCGGGCGCGGCGGACGCGTAGCCGAGTCGGATGCCGGCCAGGCCCAGCTTGGACAGCGTGCGCATCACGACCAGGTTGGCGTGCTGCGGCAGGCGGCTCATAAAGCTGGTGCGGGCGAACGGCTCGTAGGCTTCGTCGACCACGGCGATGCCGTTCTCGCCCAGCGCCTCGATGATCTCGACCATATCGTCGGCGTCGAACAGATTGCCGGTCGGGTTGTTCGGGTAGGCCAGGAACACGACGGCAGGCTGGTGCTCGGCGATCGCCGCCAGCATCGCCGGCTTGTCGAGCGAGAAGTCGCTGTTCAGCGGCACGCCGACGAAATCCATGCCTGCGAACTGGGCCGAGCGGGCGAACATCACGAAGGCAGGCAGCGGGGCCAGGATCACGCTGCGGCGGTCCTGCTGCGCGGTGGCCATGGCGATGATCGAAATGATCTCGTCCGAGCCGTTGCCGAGCAGTACGCCGTAGCCTTTCGGCACGCCCAGCTTATCGCAGATGCGCTGCTTGAGGCTGGCATAGGACGGCACCGGGTAGCGGTTCAGCGTTGCCGCGGCCAGTCGTTGGCCCAGTTCGGCGCGCAGCGCGTCCGGCAGTTCATAGGGGTTTTCCATCGAATCGAGCTTGATATAGCCGCTGGCGTCCGGCACCTGGTAGCTGGCGACGCTGCGCACGTCGGCGCGGATGGTGTTCTCGATCAGCTTATCGAGATTGATTGGTTTGGCAGACATGCTGCTCCTCGTTCTAAACAGTTTCTGGCGCCGGTTTTTTGGCGGATTTACGTTTGCTGGCGGGCTTCACAGCGGCCTCGGGTACCGGGGCGGCCAATCGGGCTTCGATGATGTCGCAGTAATCGCGATTCAGTTCGAAGCCCACAAAATGTCGCCCGCAGCGCTTGGCTGCGATGGCGGTGGTGCCGCTCCCCAAGAAGGGGTCGAGCACCACGCCGCCGGGCGGACACGAAGCCTTGAGCATGCGCTCGATGATCTCCAGCGGCTTCTGGGTCGGGTGGTCTGCCCGTTCCGGATGCTCGCGGTGCAGGCGCGATACGCTCCACAAATCCTTGGGGTTGTACCCCACTTCCAGCCACTTGGCGCCGACAAAGATCGAGCGCGAACGGGCCTTTTTGGTTTCGGCGTCGTACGGGATACGCACGGCGTCGAGGTCGAAATAGTAGTCCTTGCGGTTGACAAAAAAGCCGATGGTGTCGTGCACCGACGAATAACTGCGCACGCTGCCGCCCATCGACGGCACCCGACGGTCCCAGATGATCTCGTTCATCATCGTCATGCGTGCCTTGAGCATGACGAAGATCTCGGGCGCAAAGCGCCACGTCAGAAAGATGTACAGGCTGCCGTTCGGTTTGAGCTTGGGCAGGGCCAGCGTGATCCACTGCTCGGTCCAGGCCAGGTAGTCGGCCACGCTTTGCTGGTCCGAGTCGTTGCCGTAGTCCTTGCCCAGGTTGTAGGGCGGGTCGGTCAGGATCAGGTCGACCGAGCCATTGGGGATGCGCGCCAGACCTGCCAGCGCGTCCTCGCAGAATACCTGGTCGAGCCACTCGCTCATTGGCTGGCCTTGATGCGCAGTTCGGCGCTGCGGGCGTGCGCCTGCAAGCCTTCGCCATAGGCCAGTTCGGCCGCGACCTTGCCGAGGGTTTGCGCGCCCGCCTCGGACACGTAGAGGATCGACGAGCGCTTCTGGAAGTCGTACACGCCCAGCGGCGACGAGAAGCGCGCCGTGCGCGAGGTCGGCAGCACGTGGTTGGGGCCGCAGCAGTAGTCGCCCAGCGCTTCGGACGAGAAGCGGCCGAGGAACATGGCGCCGGCGTGGCGGATCTGGTCGGCCCACTGCTGCGGGTCCAGCGCAGAGATCTCGAGGTGCTCCGCCGCGATCGAGTTCGCGATGGCGCAGGCTTCCTCCATGCTGCGCACCTTGACCAGCGCGCCGCGGTCAAGCAGCGAAGTGCGGATCACGTCCTGGCGCGGCATCGTCGGCAACAGCCTGTTGATCGATGCTTCGACCCTGGCGATGTAGTCGTCATCGGGGCACAGCATGATCGCCTGCGCCAGTTCGTCGTGCTCGGCCTGCGAAAACAGGTCCATCGCGACCCAGTCCGGGTCGGTGCTGCCGTCGCAGATGATCAGGATCTCGGACGGGCCGGCAATCATGTCGATGCCGACCACGCCAAACACGCGGCGCTTGGCTTCTGCCACGTAGGCGTTGCCAGGGCCGACGATCTTGTCGACGGCGGCGATCGTTTCGGTGCCGTAGGCCAGTGCGCCGACCGCCTGCGCGCCGCCGATCGTGATGACGCGGGTGACGCCAGCAATGGCGGCGGCGGCCAGCACCATCTGGTTCTTCACGCCGTGCGGCGTCGGGACCACCATGATGATCTCTTTAACGCCGGCCACATTGGCAGGAATCGCGTTCATCAGCACCGACGACGGATAGGCTGCCTTGCCGCCGGGGACGTAGATGCCGACGCGGTCGAGCGGCGTGATGCGCTGGCCCAGCACGGTGCCATCCGGCTCCGTGTAGCTGAAGTCCTTGAGTTCGTCGCGCTGGCGCTGGTGGAACACGGTGATGCGTTCGGCGGCCGTTTCGAGCGCGCTGCGCTGGGCGGCGGGCAGGCTGCGCAAGGCCTGCATCATTTCGTCCCTGGACACTTCCAGGTCGGCCATGCTGCTGGCGTCGCCAGGGATCTTGTCGAAACGGTTGGTGTACTCGAGGACGGCAGCGTCGCCGCGCTTGCGCACGTCATTCAGGATGGTCGACACTGCCGTTTCGATGGCGGCGTCGGTGTTCGCCTCAAACGCCAGCAATGCATCGAGTTGGCCCTTGAAATCGGCGGCGGTGGAATCGAGCTTGCGTAGTTTGATCTGCATGACAGGACGGCTTACTTGTTGGTTTGTGAAGCGCGTTCGAACGCCTCAATGATGGGTTGCAATCGCTTGCGTTTCAATTTGAGCGCGGCCTGGTTGACCACCAGCCGCGATGAAATTTCCATGATCTTTTCGACTTCGACCAGATTATTGGCGCGCAGCGTGTTGCCGGTCGAGACCACATCGACAATCGCGTCGGACAGGCCGACCAGGGGCGCCAGTTCCATCGAGCCGTACAGCTTGATCAGGTCGACGTGCACGCCCTTGGCGGCAAAGTGCTCGCGCGCGGTCTGCACGAACTTGGTGGCCACGCGCAGGCGCGCGCCCTGGCGCACTGCGGTCGCATAGTCGAAGCCGGCCTTGACCGCGACCGACATGCGGCAGGCGGCGATGTTCAGGTCGACCGGCTGGTACAGGCCTTCGCCGCCATGCTCGAGCAGCACGTCCTTGCCGGCTACGCCGAGGTCGGCCGCGCCATACTGAACGTAAGTCGGCACGTCGGAAGCGCGCACGATGATGACGCGCACATCCGGGTCGTTGGTATCGAGGATCAACTTGCGCGACGTTTCCGGATTATCGAGCACGGTGATGCCGGCCGACGCCAGGAGGGGCAACGTGTCGTCGAAGATCCGTCCCTTGGACAGGGCGAGGATCAGTTTCGTATTATCGGTGGGCGCAAAACCGGTCATAAGTTCGTGGTCATGATTACTTGAGGCGGACGATGTCGGCGCCGACATTGGACAGTTTCACTTCCATGCGGTCGTAGCCGCGGTCGAGGTGATAGATGCGGTCGATGATGGTTTCGCCGCGCGCGGCCATGGCGGCGATCACCAGCGAGGCCGAAGCGCGCAGGTCGGTCGCCATCACGGGCGCGCCGATCAGGCTGTCGACACCCTTGATGAAGGCGGTGTTGCCCTCGATCTGGATCGACGCGCCGAGGCGGTTCATTTCCTGCACGTGCATGAAGCGGTTCTCGAAGATGGTCTCGGTGACGCGGCTGGTGCCGGCGGCGATCGTATTGACGGCCATGAATTGCGCCTGCATATCGGTCGGGAAGCCTGGGTACTCGGTGGTTCGGAAGTCGACCGGCTTCGGGCGGCCAGCCATTTGCGCGCGGATCCAGTCCGGGCCCATCGTCATGATGACGCCGATCTCGCGCAGCTTGTCGAGCGCGGCGTCGAGGATATCGCTGCGGGTGTTCTTGAGCAGCAGGTCGCCGCCGGTGGCAGCGACGGCGCACAGGAAGGTGCCGGTCTCGATGCGGTCGGCGATGACGGCGTGCTTTGCGCCGTGCAGGGACGGCACGCCCTGGATCACCAGGCGGTCGGTGCCGATGCCGTCGATCCTGGCTCCCATGGCCACCAGCAGATTGGCCAGGTCGGTCACTTCCGGTTCGCGCGCGGCGTTTTCCAGGATGGTCTCGCCTTCGGCCAGGGTCGCTGCCATCAGCAGGTTCTCGGTGCCGGTGACGGTGATCATGTCGGTGACGATGCGGGTGCCCTTGAGCTTCTTGGCCTTGGCGTAGATGTAGCCGCCTTCGATCGTCACTTCGGCGCCGAGCGCTTCGAGGCCCTTGATGTGCTGGTCGACCGGGCGCGAGCCGATCGCGCAGCCGCCCGGCAGCGACACCTTGGCTTCGCCGAAGCGCGCCACCAGCGGGCCCAGCACCAGGATCGATGCGCGCATTGTCTTGACCAGTTCATACGGCGCTTCGAGCTTGTCGATGGCGTTGCCGCTCAGGCTGACCTTGTCATCGTCCTGCTCGATCTTCAGGCCGGTCTGGCCCAGCAGCTTGAGCATGGTCTTGACGTCGTGCAGGTGCGGCACATTGCTCAGTTCGATGGTGTCGGCCGTCAGCAGGCCGGCGCACAGGATCGGCAGGGCCGCGTTCTTGGCACCCGAAATATTGACTTCGCCTTCGAGGCGCTTGCCACCCTGGATTTTGAGCTTATCCATGTTATTCCTTATGCCTTGTATTCTTCAGGTGTGAGGGTCTTCATCGACAGCGCGTGGATTTCCTCGCGCATGCGGTCGCCCAGGGCGGCGTACACCAGCTGGTGGCGCGCGATCGGGCGCTTGCCGGCGAACGCCGGCGAGACGATAACGGCGGAGAAGTGCTGGCCATCGCCTTCGACTTCGAGGTGGGTGCATTCGAGGCCGGCGGCGATATAGCTGTGGATCAGTTCTGGTGTCGTAGTCATGATGTATTCGGTCGTGTTAGTGGCGCAGCTTGTAGCCGCGCTTGAGCAGGTTGATTGCCACGCCAGCCAGGACCACGAAGAACAGCGCCACGATGGCGAGGCTGGTCCACGGGTTGACATCGGAGCTGCCGAAGAAGCCGTAGCGGAATCCGTCAATCATATAAAAGAACGGATTGAAATGCGAGACAGTTTGCCAGAAGGCCGGCAGCGAGTGGATCGAATAGAACACGCCGGACAGGAAAGTAGCCGGCATGATCAGGAAGTTCTGGAAAGCGGCCAGCTGGTCGAACTTCTCGGCCCAGATACCGGCGATCACGCCCATCGTGCCCAGGATGGCGGCGCCGAGGATGGCAAACACCAGGATCCAGAGCGGCCACTGGAAGCTCAAATGGGCGAACCAGGCGGTGGCGACGAACACGCCAAAGCCGACCACCAGGCCGCGCACGATCGACGCGATCACGTAGGCCGAGATGATTTCCCAATGCGACAGCGGCGGCAGCAGGATGAACACCAGGTTGCCGGTGATCTTGGACTGGATCAGCGAAGACGAGGAATTGGCGAAGGCGTTCTGCAGCACGCTCATCATCACCAGGCCGGGAATCAGGAAGGACGTGTAGCTGACACCGCGCACCTGGACGTGGCCTTCGAGCACATGGCCGAAGATCAGCAGGTAGAGCAGGGCCGTGAGGATGGGCGCGGCCACGGTCTGGGTCGCGACCTTCCAGAAGCGCAGTGTTTCTTTGTAGAGCAGGGTTTGGAAACCCACTGACAGGAAATTCACAGGCTCTTCCCTTCCATGATCTGCAGGAAGATGTCTTCCAGGTCCGCTTGTTGCAACTGCATGTCGTCGATGACGGCGCCCGATTCGCGCAGGCGCGCCAGGATGCCTTCGACTTCCGAATAGTCATTGACGCGCAGGCTGATGCTCTTGCCGTTGGAAGGAATCTCGTGCGACACCAGGTGCTTGAGATCAGTCGGCAGCGAGCCGCTGGCCAGGTGCACGTTCAGCTGGGAGCCGGAGATGCGGCGGATCAGCGCCGTCATCGTGTCGAGCGCCACCACTTTGCCTGCCTTGAGCATGGCAACGCGCTGGCACATGGCCTGTGCTTCTTCGAGATAATGGGTGGTCAGGACCACGGTGTGGCCTTCCTTGTTCAGGCGCGAAATGAACTTCCACAGGGTCTGGCGCAGTTCGACGTCGACGCCGGCGGTTGGTTCATCGAGCACGATGACGGGCGGCTTGTGCACCAGCGCCTGGGCCACCAGCACGCGGCGCTTCATACCGCCCGACAGCGCGCGCATATTGGTGTCGGCCTTGCCGGTCAGGTCGAGGTTCTCCATGACCTCGTCGATCCACTTGTCGTTATTGGACAGGCCGAAGTAGCCGGACTGCAGGCGCAGCGTCTCGCGCACCGTGAAGAAAGGATCGAACACCAGTTCCTGCGGCACCACGCCGAGCTTCCTGCGCGCTTCGCGGAAGTCGGTGACGACATCATGGCCGTGGATCGAGACGCTGCCCGCATCGGCGCGGATCAGGCCGGCGATGATGGAAATCAGCGTGGTCTTGCCGGCGCCATTCGGGCCGAGCAGGCCAAAGAACTCGCCTTCTTCGATCGTAAGCGACACGCCACCCAGAGCCTTGAGGCTCTTGTAGCTTTTCTCGACGTTGGTAATCTGGATTGCGGTCATGCTGTGCTTTTCATGGTGCAAATGTATAGACAAATGCTAACAAAGTGCGATGGGAAAACGGTCAATTATAGGGGAAAACCGGCAGGCGTGATGGAGATGGGTTTGGCAGAGGCAATGGGGCTTCGGTACGAAAGCAGGGCCTTTGGCAGAGTGCTGGAGTTGCCGTATGGACAATCACGATCAGATTACTTCGCAATACATCAACCAATAAGGAATAGAGCTGCGGCTGGATGTCAATGCGGTCGATAGCATATTTGATTTTTCGAATAACGTTGGAGTACTTGCACGCCGAAATAGCATGGAGCATCAAAGTTCTGTGGATGACCTGGTGTTGACGTTGCGCCTAGGGATAGGTTTTATTTGATGTTTCACCCGAATTGCTTCAAAAAACCAACCATCCCAGAATACGACAATTCGATTGCGATTCTTGATAAATGCGATTGTGCAGCCTAAGTCAATGACTGTCACGGGGTTCGGTAACTTAAGCAGCGATGCGCTGGCGTGAGCCTGCTCTCGCACGTAGAGGCTGGGCTCTACAGAGGTCGCCTCAAAGCTTGGCGGCAAACAATCCTCGCCGCTGATCAGAATGGTCTTTTTCGAGATCGTAATCACATGTCCAACTAGCTGTTGCGCCTCGTCTTCATTGCGCGAAGTGATTTCGGCGCCGTCCAAAGCGGCCACAATTTTCCATTGACCAATCAGGGTTCTGCCTGTGTCCGCACCATAGGCCGACGACGCGGACAAAGTCCACAACAAAATAATCGCGATGAATGGCAGCGCAAAAAATGACCGTTGAAACTTCAAAAATTGCAATAAGTTCAAGCTCCCTCCTATCTGTTCTTGGCCATGGTGGCTACTTGGATGCGGAAAGGTTCGCTTTCTTCCTGGCGCCTCTTAATTAGACCGGGCGCAAGGATAAATTTCTTCTTTCCGTCCTTGATTATGGAAACCTGTGTCATTTTTGAGATATTGACCGCCGCACCGGCGAAATCGCCTTTGTTGACGAACTTAAAGGTATTGGCTGCCCCCTTTGAGCCGGTGTTATAGGTAAGACTTACCAGGGCGTCAAACTGAGCTTGATTCAATACCACGTGGGTATTTCGCCGCACGGCGCGTTCTGCTTCTGAAACCCGTTTCTCAAATTCCTGGTCAACCATTTCGACGCTGACCTTCAACTTCAGCTCGTCCTGGGAACAAACGCCTTTGTGCGCAAGTATTCCAGCACCCCATGTGCAATTCCCTTTGTCTTTGCCCATGTCGTTGTAATAACGGTAGACCGCCTTTTCAGTTGCGCGCATATTCGCCCGCGCTTCGGCACTCATCACCATATGCCCGTTCTGCAAAGTCGGGGGGTTTAATTCAGGTTTCTTGGCCACGACTTCCCCCAGTTACGACATGGAAGGCCAATTTATCACCTAGACGCGGCCACTCGTTGACTTGTCGCAAGTAGCCTTGGCGCGTTGAATTCAAGATGGAATTCTCACCAACAGCAGGAGTGATCATGGCAATCGATGTCTACTTGCAGATCGACGGCATTAAAGGCGAGTCGAAGGACGAGATGCACAAGAATTGGATCGAATGTGAAAGTGTGAACTGGGGACTCTCGCAACCTCGCAGCGCGACAGCATCCACTGCTGGCGGACATACCGCCGAACGTGCCGAGCTCCAGGAAATCACGCTTCGAAAAGCGGCTGATTTGTCGTCGCCTCTGCTGATGCAGCATTGCGCTACCGGAAAAACCCTCGCCAAAGCAAAGTTCGAATTCATGCGCGCCGACGGGCAGGGCGATCCAATCAGGTACTTTGAAATTGAACTCGAAAACGTTCTGATTGGCGCTATCAATCCTGGTGTAGAGGCGGGATCAATACTGAGTGAACATGTCAGCCTGAAGTTCTCAAGAGTCGTTTGGCGGTATACCCAGCAGAACATAGCAGGCGGTTCGAGCGGCCGCACGGTCGGGGGCTGGGATCTGGCGAACAACAGGATTGCAGTGTGAGAAGCTCGCACCATGCAAACAAAAAAAAACCCGTTGGAAACAACGGGCTCATTTTCTAAGCGCTGCGCAGACTTTCAGGCAGCAGCGGTATCGGACAAGAAACTGTCGACGTCGTAGAGGACGGTCAGGCTCTTCAGGTTGGCGGGCATATTGATGAACTGCAGCGTCGCTTTCAGTTCGCGCGCGGCGCGCTGCCAGGCCAGCAGCACTGCCACTGCCGACGAATCGGCGGTCTTGATGCAGGACAGGTCGATCACGCGCTGGCCCGCCTTGATGGCGGCCACGCCCTGCGTCAGCACGGTGCTGGCGTTGACGACGGTGACCGATTCCATCGGCACGGGGTTGATGTCGCGCATGGGCTTACTTGGCAGCTGGCTTGATTGACTTCGAGGCTAGCTTCTTGTTGCGCTCGGCCAGGGTCTTGATCAGGCCGTCGATACCGTGCTTGCTGATCTCGGCAGCGAAGTTGCCCTTGTAAGTTTCCACCAGCCATGCGCCCAGCACATTGATGTCGTAGATCTTCCAGCCGGCCGGGCTCTTGGCCAGGCGGTAGTTCAGCTGCACCGGTTCACCGCGCTGGACCACGACCGACGAGCGCACTTCCACATCGGGGTCAGCCGGGTCGGCACGCATCGGCTTGAATTCGACAGTTTCGTTCTTGATCTGCGACAGCGCGCCCGAATAGGTGAACACCAGCAGGGTACGGAACTCGGCGGTCAGCTGCTTTTGCTGTTCCGGCGTCGCTTCGCGCCAGAAACGACCGGCTGCCAGCGACGTCATGCGCTGGAAATCGACGTAGGGCAGAATCTTGGACTCGACCAGGTCCATGACTTTCTTCTGGTTACCGGCCTGAATGTCCTTGTCGGACTTGGCGGCGTCGATCACTTCCTGGCTGATGCGCTTGACGAGGGTGTCCGGCGCTTCGCCGGCGGCAGGGGCGGCCGCAAAGGCGCTGGCCGACAAGGCCAGTGCTGCTGCGGTAATGAGTTGTTTGATCAGTTTCATAGGCTCTTCTTTTTCAGTCGGCTACAGGTGGAGTAGTTAACTCTTTAACAGACGTTTCGGATGACAGCGATGCGGTGACCGGTTTGTCGGAGACCGGCTTGGCGACAGCAGGTTTATCGGTCGCAGGCTTGTCTGCGGCAGGCTTGTCTGCGGCAGGCTTGGCTGCTGCAGCTTCCCTTTCGGCTTCGGCTTTCTCTGCTTCGGTTTGATCGGCACGCGCAGCTTCCCGCGCCTCCTTGCGCGAGCTTTCGCCGTCGAACACCTTGTTCTGGCGGCGCTGCAGATAGCTGTCGCGGATGAATTCATAACGGTCCAGCGCCGCTTCTTCCATCAGGTTCGACGCGTCGAGCAGGGCGGCGCGCTGGTCAACCAGGCTGACGGCGGTGCCGATATTGCGCACATTGACCGGGTCCTTGTAGCGCCACAGGTCGCCCTGTCCATCGATCGGCAAGGCCGCGGTGTCGCGCAGCGTCGACGGGCCAAGCAGCGGCAACATCACGTAAGGGCCGGACGGCACACCCCAGTAGCCGAGGGTCTGGCCGAAGTCTTCGCTGTGCTTGCGCAAGCCCGCTTCCGAAGCGAGGTCGAGCACGCCGGCGAGGCCGAACGTCGAATTGATGACGAAACGGGAAAAATCGGACAGGCCATCTTCGGCTTTGCCTTGCATCAGGTTATTGGCGCCGCTCCACACATCGTTCAGGTTGCTGAAGAAATTACCGATGCCGCGCTGCACGAACGACGGCAAGACCGTCTTGTAGGCGGTGGCGACCGGCTTCAATGCCACTTGGTCAACGGTGTCGTTGAACGTGAACATGGCCCGGTTGAATTTCTCGAACGGATCCTTGGGATTGGTCGCAGGCACGGTGGCGCAGCCGCCCAGGGCGGCCGCCAGCAACACGGCTACGGCCACGCGACGCGCGGGGCGCGCAGCAGCGGGTTCGGTCATTTGCTGTCCTTTCCTTCGGCCGCCTTGCTGTAGATGAACTGATTGATCAGGTCTTCCAGCACGGCAGCGGATTGAGTACGGGCAATGCGGTCACCATTGGCCAGGTTATTGGTATCGCCACCTGGTTCGAGGCCGATATACTGCTCGCCCAACAAGCCGGCAGTCAGGATCTTGGCGGAACTATCCTTAGGGAACTTATACGTCGCGTCCAGATTCAAGGTTACCAGCGCCTGATAGCTCTTGTCATCAAACTTGATTGAAACGACGCGCCCGACCACGACGCCGGCGCTTTTGACCGCGCCCTGTGGCTTGAGGCCGCCGATATTGTCGAACTTGGCCGTGACCGTATAGCTCTGGTGGTTGAAATTGCCCAGCGACGAGCTGGCATTGCCGGCCTTGAGGGCCAGGAACATCAACGACGCAGCGCCCAGCAGGACGAACAGGCCAACCCAGATATCAACGATTTTGCGATGCATTTTGTAAATCCTATTTATTGAACATCAGGGCGGTGAGCACGAAATCCAGCCCCCACACCATCAGTGAAGCGATCACCACCGTGCGCGTCGTGGCGCGCGACACGTCTTCGGGGGTCGGTTGCGCCGAATAGCCCTGGAACAGGGCCGTGAACGTGACCGCCACGCCAAACACAAAACTCTTCAACACGCCATTGGCGATTTCTTTCCAGACGTCGACACCGGCCTGCATCTGCGACCAGAATGCGCCGGCATCGACACCGATCAGCTGCACGCCGATCAGGTAACCGCCCATCACGCCGACCGCCGAGAAGCAGGCTGCCAGCACCGGCATCGCCACCAGGCCGGCCAGGAAACGGGGTGCCAGCACGCGCTGCACCGGATTGATCGCCATCATTTCCATCGCGGACAATTGCTCGCCCGCCTTCATCAGGCCGATCTGCGCCGTCAGCGAGGTGCCGGCGCGGCCGGCGAACAACAGCGCCGTCACGACCGGGCCGAGTTCGCGTGTCAGCGACAGCGCCACCAGGCGGCCCAGCTGTTCCTCGGCGCCATACTGGTTCAGCGTGTAGTAGCCCTGCAGGCCCAGCACCATGCCGACAAACAGGCCGGACACGATGATGATGACGAGCGAATAATTGCCAATAAAGTGAATCTGCTCGGTAATCAAGCCAGGGCGGCGCATGGCGCCCGGGGTTGCTGCCAGCAAGGTAAAGAAGGAGCGGGTCGCAAAACCGACACTGCCTACCACTTCACGCGTGGTGCGGCCGATGGAGGCGAGGAAATCAACAATCATGCGCGCGCCTCCAGGCCGAGGTCATCCGCCAGCGAGCGGCCAGGATAATGGAACGGTACCGGGCCATCCGGCGCCGCATTGACGAACTGCTTCACATACGGGTCACTGGATGCCTTCAAGTCGGCCGGGGTTCCTTCGGCGACGATCTTGCCGCCAGACATAAAGTAAACATAGTCAGCGATCGCAAAGCATTCGTGCACGTCGTGCGACACCAGGATCGACGTCGAGCCGAGCGCGTCGTTCAGACGGCGGATCAGGTTGGCAGTCACGCCCATCGAGATCGGGTCGAGGCCGGCAAACGGCTCGTCGTACATGATCAATTCCGGGTCGAGCGCGACAGCGCGGGCCACGGCCACGCGGCGCGCCATGCCGCCCGAAATTTCAGCAGGCTTGAGCATGGCGGCATTGCGCAGGCCGACCGCGTTGAGCTTGAGCAGCACCATGTCGCGGATCAATTCTTCCGGCAAGTCGGTATGCTCGCGCAGGGGGAAGGCGACGTTTTCAAACACGGTCAGGTCGGTGAACAGCGCGCCGAACTGGAACAGCATGCCCATCTTGCGGCGCAGCTTGTAGAGGCCTTCAGTATTGAGCTTGTGGACCACTTCGCCGTCGACGTTGACGCTGCCTTGTTGCGGGCGGATCTGGCCGCCGATCAGGCGCAGAACGGTGGTTTTGCCGCAACCGGAGCCGCCCATGACGGCCACGACTTTTCCACGTGGGAAGTCCATGCGGAGGTTCGACAGGATCGAACGGTCTCCGTAGGAAAAGTGCAGATCGCGGATTTCAACAAGATTGGACACTGTGACGCTCGGTTTTGAGAATGCCATATTGTAGTGCAGAAAGAGCAATCTCTGCTGGCGCCACCCCGTTTTCGGGAATGCGCGCTTGGTGAGAATACAACACTAATGAACTTTGAGTCAGATATTTCTGCTTGTAAGTACTTGTTTTTATTGACGGTCCGATAGCGTTAGTGGCGGTTTTGTTAATGTTTCTCCGCGCCGGGCAGCGCCCCGCGCGGCTGGCGGTGCGGTAAGTACGGGAAGGCGATCGGCGAGGTGCTTTGCGCTGATCCGCCAGGTAGCGCAAGACGGTACTTTTTATTCTGTTCTAATGCTGATTATCGATCAGCATCAGCAAGTCCGTGCTGCCGATGTCAATACCGGCCTGGCTCAGCAAGGTCGTGCATTGGCCGCGGTGGTGGGTCTGGTGGTTGAAGAAATGCATCACCAGGCTGAAAAAATGTTTGTCGCCGACCTCGCCGCGCGAGTTCACATAGTGCAGCACGTGGTCCAGATCGGCAGCCTTTATTTCGTTGGCCCACTGGAGGACGGCATCGTCGATCAGCTGGCGCCGCGCCAGCAGGCCGGCAAACTCCGTGAACTGGAGCTGGGCCAGCCCGGTGGGCTGCGGCAACTGGCGGATCGGTTCGAGCGCCGCGTAGTTGGCCGGGTGGGTGGCGAAGCGGCGCAGCCAAATCGTGTCGCCATTGATGATGTGGTTCAGCGTGCCCAGCAAGGAGCCGAAGAACGCCCCCTTGTCGGCCGCCAGTTCTTCGGCGGACAGTTTTGCCGCGGCATCGTAGAGTTTGATGTTCATCCATTTGTTATAGGACGCCATCAAGCGAATGTGGTTGGTGCACTCCAAGTCTGAGCTCCTGAGTTTGTGGGTCGTCAATGTTTGTCTTGCATCGGATTATCGCGGGAATCCTGCTGGTCGAGTTGCTGGGCCAGCCCAAGTCACGGT
This sequence comes from uncultured bacterium, assembly GCA_965233055.1. Lineage (GTDB taxonomy): Bacteria > Pseudomonadota > Gammaproteobacteria > Burkholderiales > Burkholderiaceae_D > Telluria_A. The sequence continues at coordinate 6,956 of CBDDRJ010000118.1, read as the reverse complement.
CATTGAAATCCCCTTGGCGGCTAGCGCTGATCAGGATCCGGGTTCCGCTTGAGCAGGTTCTTCCATGCAGCAAGCTCGAAAAAGCCGCCGACTTTAGAGTACTCAACATGCCGAAACGTTCAAATGTTCTGACGGTTCTACGGAGACCGTCTCCATTCCGCCCCGCCCTGAACGGCGGGGTTTCTCGGAGACACTGATGAATACTCGTCAGCTAAGAAGCGGATCGTCTTTAGGCAGCTTGTGGGAATACCACATTGCCAGCTTATGGCGCAAAGCCTTCTCGGAAACCTGCTCTTCAGGCAGGGCCTGAATCACTTTATCGTGCACCAGCAAACGGTAGACATACAGCAGTTTGTCACTGGCCGAATCAGTCGGTTCGAATTCGACAACGCCACGGCCTACGGCATACTCCACGCCGGCCTGCAGTGCGGCCTTGAACAGAGCAGCTTCATTTTTCAGCTTCTTCATTGTGCGAACCTTTCTTGGGTGAACAGCTCGCCCCCAATGGGGTGGTGCCGCCTCATGCTGCCATGAACCAAAGTTGAAAGCAATATCAAGACGCTCGCAGATGCATATTAGCCAGCACTTTTCAAACGCGCCAATTCCGGCGCTGCCAGTATTGTCGGGGCGACAATCGGTGAACCAGAGCCATCGAAAAGTGGGGAGTCCTTATACTTGCCACTGATACGCGTCGAGATAACGATCCAGACAAAGCGGGCTATCGCACCGAAAAGGCCTCGCTGTTTTGGCTTCGGATCACCCAGGGCCGTATTCGTGTTTACCATCGCGACGGCCGCCCCGAAGTCTCTATCCATTCTGGCGTGATCGAGCGATGAGTGAATCATCCCAATGAATGAACCTTTGGCGTCCGCCATGGTATTGCCGATGGGCGTCTTGCAACACGACGCATACCATCGGATCAAGCCTTTCTCGCCGAGGCGCACCGCCGCAATTCGATCTTTACCCTGAGTGAAACGCAGCCTCGGCTGCGCCACCTGGACAATCTCAGTTCCGCCTCGTTCATCCAGTACGTCGGCTGCCCGGCCGAGGTATCTTGCGAACGCGCGGCAGTCCGTGCAGTAGCAGATGGCTCGGTTACTGGCTCCTGCGACGGCCAACTGACCGCGGACAGCACCACACTGGCATTGAATTGGATGCGACTCCATCTAAGCTCCCCTCAGTAAGCCAAGTGAATCCGTGGGTGTACATGTGAGAACAAGGCTTGAATTGACCGACTGGCACGGCTCTTTCGCGCCAGTTCGAGTCGAGTGACAGGTTATATTGCATCTATCGCTTCTTTGGCGGTGATAACGGTAGCAAACTCGCCGTGAAGATTTGCCAAAGCCATGGCGTGAACCTCCTCAGCTGAGCGCTTGATGCCATTGAAGTCAGTCTTTTCAAATGCAAAAGTCGCATCGGATACGACATAGGTGCGAAAGCCCAGATTGCCTGCTGTGCGCGCGGTGGATTCAACAGAGATATTCGAACTGACACCAACAATAACGACAGAGGATTCCGCACGCGCATGGAGCCAACGTTCAAGACCAGTGTTTAGGAAAGCATCGGGGACGCCTTTCTCTACAACGTGTTCGTGCTGCAGCGGAGTGAGAAGCGGCTGAAACTCAACGCCTGGCTGACCGGGCCAAAAGGGCGAGCCCGGCGTCCTGGAGATATGACGGATATGGACAATCGGTGCGCCCCGGTCTCTCCAAACATCTAGAAGTTCAGCGATTGCTTCTTCAGCGCGATGGTTGTTTCGAACTGCGGGATCCGGCCATGTCATTCCGACCTGCATGTCCACAATCAATAAAGTAGTCATAGGGATTTCGTTCTGTCTTACGCCGCGACTAAAGAGTTTTCTCTCGGTCTTGCCCAGTCCAGCAAAGAAAAATGAGCGAACTTGGTCCGGCCATCAGCACAAGCCACATGGCCGACATTTTTGCCAACGGCGGACGCGATACGAATTCGCTGTATAGGTAAAGAAAGACAGAAACCAAAACCAAAGCATACGGAGTTGACGAACGCCACCCACTCAGAAAACGGTGAGAGGCGAAGCTGTCTATGAATGAGGCGTCTGGTTTCCTTGAGCGTAGCCAATCCGCCGCTATGAACGGTGCACTGAATGCTATCCAGGGGCCAGCGAGATGTAACAACACCGGACTGTGAACAACTGAGCGAACGTCCCAGGCGGCGAAATGCACGAAGACGACTGCGACTGTCAGCAACAAATAGATGGGTGGAATAAAGTTCTTCATTGCCGCATTTTTTCTCGGATCCGGTTACCCATGAATTGCAGGAACGCGACACCAAGGAAGCCGATTAAAGCAAGCAGGCGGGCTTGGCCAGTCATACTATCATTTAAGGCAAAGCATAAAGCTACCAGGACGTATGCAAATGCCGCAAGAATATGTCCCCGCTTTTGGAGCCATGTGCGTGTTGTGGAAGTCACCGCAATCCCTAGCGTAAAAGTAACCGACCTGTGCGCTTTGCGCTCAAGTCGGGTTTGAATGTAGTGTTGGGCCATAGCCTTTTAGGCACGAACCGCCGCTTCGATTTCGGCAATGTCGATCTTCTTTTGCTTCATCATCGCCGCGATCGCCTTGGCTGACACATTCTTGTCGGCCCTCAGTGTCAATTCTGTCAGCCGCCTCGGGAAAACCTGCCACGACACGCCGTAGCGATCCTTGAGCCAACCGCACTGGCTTTCCTCGCCGCCATTTGCAGTTAGCGCTGCCCATAGCCTATCGGTCTCTGCCTGATCATCCGTCTCGACCGAAATCGACACTGCCTCGGTCAGGGTGAACATCGGTCCTGCATCGAGTATCTGATACGGCACACCGCCCAGCGTGAAGTCGATTAGCCAGGAGGCACCATCTCCAGAGATATCAAAAATCGCGTCGATCCGGCTTCCCGGAATCAGAGTGCAGTAAAACTCCGCAGCCTCGCGGCCGCGACCGTCACGGAACCAGAGGCAGGTACGTATGGAATGGGTCATCGTGTTGCTCCTCGTGTGAGTAGGTTGATACAACAATATTGCGCGGCCTGACCTTGCTGTTCGGCGATGCGGGACGATAAAAGACCCTCACTTCATCGCCACAACCCGCGTTAGCCGCCCGCGCGCCGGTAGTGCATGGCGACTGCGCCGTTGCGGAGCGGCGTCGACGAGACCAACTCAAGCCGTCGCGTGCCGGCTAGCCCGCCCTGGTAAAGGGTCGGGCCATGACCGGCGATCCGGGGGTGGACAAGAAACTTGTACTCGTCGATCAAATCCAGCCGGTCCAGCTCGACCGCGAGCTTGCCACTACCAAGCAGCACGCCAGCCGGGGTCGCATCCTTGAGTTTCTGCACGCTCGAGCGCAAGTCGCCGGTGATGTGGTGGCTATTGGTCCAAGGGAAATCCGTTCGCGTCGACGACACCACATACTTTGGCTTGGCCTCCAGCTTGAGCGCCCACTCTTGCATCGCCGGCGGCGCGTCCAAGTCGCCGCGAGCGACCGCCGGCCAGTAGCCTTCCATCATCTCGTAGGTGACACGGCCCCAAAGCATCGCTCCGCCCTCGTCCATCAGGCGGGTGAAGAAAGCGTGTGTCTCGTCGTCGGCAATCCCCTCCTGGTGGTCGACGCAGCCGTCCAGGGTGACGTTGAGGCCGAAGGTTAAAAGTCCCATACGCATTTACTCCGAGTTGAGTCGGGCGGTCCGCTGGATTGTCGCACGTCGACGAGTACTTCGCAGCGGTTCAAGTTGCCTTCAAGCGGAACGCTTCGCCAGCAACGCCCACACGCCTGCGACCGACAGCAGCAGGCCACCCGTGACGTTGAAACTCCGCTGCGCCCGCGATGAAGCCAGCAACCTACGCGCCGAGCCGGCAAATACCGCGTAGACGGTAGCGTTTACGGTGGCCATCACCACGAACGTGACCGCAAGCACCCAGAGCTGGCGTGTGACGCTGGCTGCCGGGCTGATGAACTGCGGCAAGAACGCCACAAAGAAAACGATTCCTTTTGGATTGAGGGCCGTGACCAGATAGGTGTTTGCGAACAGCCGCCAGCGAGAACTGGGCGCAGCCGCCGCGGCCAGTTGTGTGGGGGAGATGCCTGCCCGCAGGAGCTTGATGCCCAAGTAGAGCAAATACAGTCCGCCCACCCACTTGACCACGGTGAACCAGAACGCCGAAGTCGCGAGAAGCGCGCCCAGCCCGACGAGCGACACGACCAGGGCTGTGGAGTCACCGAGAGCGACAGCAGCGACCAGCGGGACGTTGGCGCGCCGGCCGTGCGCCATGGAGTAGCTGATAACGGTGAGGATGGTCGGCCCCGGGATGATGAGCAGGACGGCGGATGCTGCGACAAAGGCCAGCCAGACTTCAATGGACATTGGACGTACCCTCCGGGCGGTTAAACGGAACGATAGCTGGCGCGCGTCAGCGCATCCGGCCTGATTGGATGGTTGGACGAAGCCGCTGCGCGGCAGGATTCTTGGCGAGCACTTCGATTCACAATTTGATCGCTCCCTCGATCGAGGGCCGATTGTCTATTGATCAAGAGGTCATCTTAATATGGAACCCGCGATCGACGCAATTTTCAAGCGCCACTACCAGCAACACCTAAAACGCCTCAAGCTCAAGGGCTTGCAACCGAAGACCATCGACGTCTATGTCCATGCCATCTGCCGCATCGGCCGGCGCTTCGATGGACAGATCGACGAAAAGTCCGAGCAACAGTTGGCCGACAATTTCACCGACCTGCTCGACACCCATTCCTGACACGCCGTCAAGCTCGACCTTTACGGCCACAAGTTCTACTGCGAGCATGTCCTGTGCGAGCTCTGGATGGAGCCAGGCCCGATCAAGCCACCCAAAGCCCAGCGCCTGCCCGACATCGTCACCTTCGCCGAGGCACAGCGCCTGATCGGCGCCACGCCCGTGCTCAGCTACCGGGTGTTCTACTTCACGCTCTACAGCCCTGGTTTGCACCTCGGCAAGGGCCTGCGCCTGCAAGTGGGCGACATCGACGCGGTGCGCGGCCGTGTGCATGTGCGCGACGCCGAATGCAACAGGGACCGCTTCGTCCCGCTACCGAAGGCAACCCATGCGGTCCCGCGCTATACACAATGGCTAAATCTAGAACCTCCCGCCAACGAACATGATGGGAATGCTCTTCTTATGCATTCGGCGCACCGCGTAAACGGAGTAGACAATAAGGCCGACGGAAAGCAAATGAGGATTCCCACCTGCCAGTTCGTAGTTGTCGATATCGTTGCCCCGATACCCGTCGCGCCCGCGCACTTTCGTGTAGTAGGTCGCCACGTGGGCAAGGTTCGAGTATAGATTCGTTGCAATAAAACCTTGCCCGAATCCGGACCTGGCAGCGCTTTGGTGACGGAGCAACAGCTCAGCGCCCAAATTGCTGGCCATGAAACCGGCAACGGTGATCGTCCTGGCCATGGCTGGAGTTGGAGCGCGGTTCAATTTGACATCAGTTTGGCCGCACAGCAGGGCACATTGCGGACCCGGAACCCATATGCGGATATCGTAGGCGCCAGCGGCGCTGAAGGCGGCCGCGTGGCCCAGTTCGTGCGCGTAGATGCCGGCGAAGATACCTGCCGCGGCGCCAATGCCGCGTTGAAGGTCCTTGCTGGAAGCGTGAGCCGCTTGACTAAGGACAAGTCCGATGATCAGCCAAAACATGAGGTGCATTTGCCTACTGCGATGATTCGAACTTCTCATTTTTGTGGACATGCGTTCTGGTTGAGTAATCGACGAGGTTGACACTGAATCAGTCCGCTGCCAAGCATGCTTTCCTGCTATCGCGCCTCAAAAGCAAACTGGAAGCAGGATGCGTACGTAGCAAAATCACTAAACACGCAAGAGCGGCAAGGTTAACCGCAACATATGGTTGGTCATGCAATGCTTGGGCCGAGACGACGAAATCAACACCAATCGTAAAATCAAATTGGACCGAGACATTGCCTGTCGCCGGAATATTAACTCCAAACGGAACAAAAACACCCAAACCTGGACGGTACTGAATGGTTCCGATCAAGAAGGCCGGTACCTGTAGAAGCTGGACAACAAGCGAGCCACGCCACGCGAGCATGCTGGATCGGAAAAGACCAATGCCGGCGAGTAGACCAAGAATGCCAAGTGCGATGAACAAGCCCTTGCTAAGGGTCACTACGACGTTGCCATTTGATGAGAAAAACGCGGTCGCAATGTCGAGAATCATGAACACTCCGGTGAGCACTTCCAACCAGGCGACCAAACGGAGCAATTTACTCATGAAGGTGAATTAATGTTAGTGGTAAACGGCGGCTAAGGCATCCGCATTGTGCGAGGCTTTACGCAGTTTCAGAGAAATATCGGCGATCAACATAATCTGAAACCAGACCAGATAGCAACCCGCCAATCCCGCCTCCAACGGCAGCGAAGAGATATGGATTGCCAAAATACTCACCGCCTAGATAATTTCCGCTCCCTGCGCAGAGGCCGCAAAGTAACATCCCGGCCCATGATTCCCAGTGTTGGTAACGACGGTTGAATTCCTCTCTCTTAGATATTTTCATATAAGGCTTAACGTTACGGTTCCGCGGCGCCTTCAGGCGTCTGCTGGAATTGTGAGTTGGACGAAGCCGCTACGCGGAAGGATGCCTGGCGAGCACTTCGACTCACAATATGACCTCTCCTTCGATCGAGGGCCGATTGTTTATTGATCAAGAGGTCATCTTAATATGGAAACCGCAATCGACGCAATTTTCAAGCGCCATTACCAGCAACACCTAAACACCTAAGACTCAAGGGCTTGCAACCGAGGACCATCGGTAAGCGTGACGGCACTCTTCCAATTACCCATATCTTTCTGAGGCAAGATTGAAGCCAAGCTGCATATCCGCCAGCCGGCGCATGCCGCGCCACATGACTGTGTTTCCAGGTGGTGAGTCGTTGGCGCGCGCGAGGTAGC